>CAIMWS010000480.1 GCA_903845125.1 uncultured Verrucomicrobiota bacterium | reverse complement strand
GCCTTGGACCATTTAGCCGTTGCGGCCCGCTGGGGACAAAGCCGCAGGTGGCTCCCCTCACCCTAACCCTCTCCCCGCCCAGCGGGGCGAGGGGATCCGTAGCGGGCGGGGCGGGCAGATGGGTCATTTGCCGGCGCCCGCCGCCGGGCAAGCAAACGGGTTACGGCCTGATCGTGGCTTTGAACTGCCGGTCGGCAAAGTTCAAATAGCATTCCCAGTCGTAGTCGGTCACATCGTGTTTGCCGGTGCGGACATGGTAGGCGATGGTGCTGAAAACGGGCTGGTTCACGCCGGGCATAACCCGGGCCGCCAGGCCATCGGTGCCGAGCAGGCGGTAAACGGGATCGGCGTGGAGCGCGCTCAGGAATTCGCCCTTGGGATCGGCCCAGGAATCCTCCTCGGCGCTGGCCACATAAACCGGCCGCGGGGCGATCAAGGCGATCAATTCGTGCTGGTCGATCGGCAGCCGCGACTCCTGGTCATTGTATTTTTTAAAATTGCCGCAAAACCAGTGCGGGAACACCCGGTTGATGCGGCCCACGGTTTCGCCGAAGATACGCTTGCTCAAGGCCGCCCCGCCGCAGCCGGAATCGTTGGAGATGACGATGGCGAACCGCGTATCGCGGACGCCCGCCCACAGGGCGGTTTTGCCCAATCGGGAGTGCCCCATCACCGCCACCTGGCGGGCGTTGACGTCCGGATCGGTCTCGAAGTAATCCAGGGCGCGGCTCAGGCCCCAGGCCCAGGCGGCCACGGCGCCCCAATCCGCTTCCTTGGGTTCGCTTTGGCCCACGGGTAAATAGGTGCTCCGGATGCCGCTGCGCCAGCCATCCTTGTGGTCCGGCTCCAAGTCCCCGTAATAGATGGTGGCCAGGCCATAGCCGCGGCTGAGGATTTTTTCCACCGCCCAGCGGCTGGCTTCCGAGCCGCGGGACTTTTCCGTGGCGCGGTTGTCAACCACGCCGGCCACATTCCCGGGCAGCCAGCTATGGGCGAGAGGGATGCCCGGATCCTTATGCACCGCGTGGTTGCCGTTAAAATTCATGCCGAGAAAGAGCGGCACGGGCTTGGGGGCCGCGTTGGGCAGGTAGATCAGGATCTCCATCCGCTGGCCCTCTCTGCGGCCTTGGAAATAGACCATCACGGTCTTGCGCGTGGCTTGTCCGCCCAAAGCGGCGGTATCGGTGGCGGTCACTTCGAACTTCAAGTTTTCCGGGCGTCCCGGGCTTTGGCCGTACATTTCCCGCTCAAAGAGGCCCAACAGCTCGGGCCGCCGTTGGTGAATCCACGTTGGCGCATCCCAAACCTTGGCGCCCTTCTCCATGACCAACGGGTCCGGTAGCGTATAAGGGGGCACTTGGGTCTCGTTGGTGATGTTTTCCCCGGGCTGCGCCGCCGGCCCAGTGGCGATCCCGGCCACAAAGATGCCCAAGCTTAAATGGCCAATCCAGCGGGTAATGGTTTTCATATAAAGGAGGATAGTGCCGGGCCAAGACGCACCTCAAGGAAAATTTTGCCGCTCTGCGGGAGCTTCGGCGCCGGCATGGCGGGCAGGCAGTATGAGGTGGGTCGGTCGGGATCCCGGCCGCGCAATCCGGTTTATTTTGGCGTGACCGGGTACAATAAAAAAGCTGCCCGGAGGCAGCTTAAATTATGGTATTTATGGTAGTTGTTAAAATTTTAGTTTATTTGCCGGGTACCCAGTCGCCAGCACGAATAATCTCCCTCACCTTGCGGCGTTCATAACGGTGTTTATGTGGTTTATCCGGCCGGTCTGCGACCTGGCGAAACGGATGTTTATTATTATGAATGACGTCATCGATTTGATCGAGTGGTTTTGTCATAGCACATGCACCTTTCTCAGGTTTTTGTGTAGCGAGAGTCGTGCCAAGCGCGAGGCGCCTGCCATTTCTGGCACAACCATAGCATATTTAGATGCATTCATCTTATTTGACCATTCAGCCTGTTCATTGTTCAACAAGCTGCCTGGTTATTATTATGCAGGCAGTTATAATATAACCCATTCCGGGCAACGCGCAAGTTTCTGAAGCATAAAAAAAATCCAGGGGGCGCGGCGGGTGGAAAAAACCTGGCCGGCCGGCTGGCCGATTCCCCGGCCAGCCGGACCCCACCGGGTGTTCAATGTACTTTGATCCAGGCCGCGAGATCACAGATGACCGTCTCTGCGACATGGCCGGGCTGTTGGTATTCGGCGCCGGTGCCCGGGCCGGCGACTTCCATGAACAGGTGGTTCAGCGCGGCGTAGCTTTTGAGCTTGGTGGCCGGGTGGCCGGCCAGAGCGTTGCGCCAGGCCTCGAAATCGGCCTTGGGATTCACCTGGCAATCCTTTTCGCCCTGCAAAAGCAGCATGGGCAGGGTCAGTTTTTGGGCCGCCGCAGGGGGCGCGTAGCCCTGGAGATCGAGCCAATAACCCGGCGGGGCGCCCAGCAGCAGGCCCGGGGGCGGATTCGTGGGAGAAAGGCTTTTGATCAACGCCACCTGGCGCTTGAGATCGTCGATCTTGTTCCGGGCCGCCAGCGGCAACTCGCCGGCGAGGGAGGTTTGAAACGAGACCTGCTCGAGGACGAGATCCTCCAACGGCCGGGTGGCTCCCGCCAGGATGATCAGGCCCGCGAGCCGGGGGTCGCCCGCGGCGATGCGGGGCGCCAGCATGCCGCCGAGGCTGTGGCCCAGCACGAAGATCTTGCCGGGGGCCAGGCGGTCGGCTTTGCGCAGCAGCGCCACCGCGGCCAGCGCATCGGTCACGGTTTCTTCCCGGACGGTCAAGCCCCCGGCGGCCGCGGCCAGGCGGGCGGCATATTGCCGGGTCCGTTTCTCGTAGCGGAGGACCGCGATGCCCTGGGAGGCCAGCCCCAAGGCCAGGTCGAGGAACGGCTTGTTGGGGCCGATGGTTTCATCGCGGTCCTGGGGGCCGGACCCGTGCACCAGCACCACGCCGGGGAATGGCCCCTGGCCCGCGGGCAGGGTGAGCGTGCCCGGCAGCTGCCACTCGCCGGTTCCCACCGTGACTTCCTGCTCCTGATACGATCCGGTTTTGGCATAGGCGGGCGGGCGGTAGGGCGGGGCGGATGGCCCCATGAGCGACGCCGGCGCGGCGGCGGTGCGCTCCAGCACCAAGGGCAGGGTGTTGGGGCCCTGGCGCCAGTTCCCGGTCATTCTGGCCCCGCCGGGCTCCAGGACACCCTCAAAGGCGCCCTGGATCGCCTTCAACTCCAGCCGCACGGTTTGGCCCTGGAAGGTGACGCCATCCACCGGAACATCCCGGGCCGCCTGGTCCAGGCTGTCCATTTTGGCCGTGAAGCCGCCGGCCGCATCCGGGCTGATCTTGAACAAGAGGCGGAATTTGGCGGACCCGGCCTCGAGCGTGCCGAGCCAGTTGCCCGCGGGGGTATTGGTGGCGGTGGCCCGGGCGGCGCCGGGCAGGCCGAGGCCGGCCAGGAGAATGGTGGTTATCAGGAGCTTCATCACTTTTGGCCGATGGCGTAGAGGTTCTGGCGTCCGCGGAGGAACAATTCCTTGCCCACGGCCACGGGCGAGGCGTCGAATTTGTCGTCGAGGCGGTTGGTGGCCAGCACTTCCAGCTGGCTGGATTGCTTGAGCACCACGGTGGCGCCGTTGCGCCCGGCGAGGTAAACCCGGCCCGCGGCGCCCACGGGCGAGGCGTAAACGCCTTCGAGGCTGTCGAGGTTCACAGCGTCCAGCAGCGGCTGCCCGGTTTTGGCGTCCAGGCAGGTGAGGATGCTCCGGTTATTGGAGAAGAAATAGAGTTTGCCGCCGCAGAGCAAAGGCGAGGGCACGTAAGGGGTGTTCTTCTTGTAGGTCCAGGCGATGGCGTCCGAGCCGGTGAGATCCCCGGTGCGCCCGCGTTTGATCGCCAGGGCCGAGTTCCCCTGGTAACCGCTCAGGCAATAAATGAACTCGCTGTCCGCCACGGGCGAGGGGATCACGTTGCGGGTGAGCCCGCCGCATTCCCACACCACCTTGCCGGTGGCGAGATCGTAGGCGCGGATTTTTCCGGTCGCGGCCACCACCGCCTGCGCCTGGTCTTTCTGCTCGATGATCAGGGGCGTGGACCAGGAGGTGCGCTCGTCGCGGGATTCCTTCCAGAGCGTGTCGCCTGTCCTGGCGTTCAACGCTGTAATGTAGGAGCCATCCTCGTTGTCCCAGTTCACCAGGAGGGTATTTTTGTGAAGCGCGGGCGAACTGCCCTCGCCAAAGCCCATGGCCACGCGCATTTTGCCCAAGTCCTTTTTCCACTGGAGTTGCCCGGCCAGCGAGTAGCAGTAGAGGCCGTGGGAACCGAAATAAGCGTAGAGGTTCTGCCCATCGGTCACGCCGGAACTGGCGGCGAAGCTGCCTTCGTTCTGGCGGAAGCCTTCGTGGGGCACTTCCTCCCGGGCGACTTGCTGCCACAAAACCTGGCCCGTGGCGCGGTCCAGGGCCATCACCGTGAACTGGTATACCTCATTGGGCTTGGCGCCGCCCCCGGGGCCGCCCCGGCCGCCCCGGCCACCCCGGCCGCCACCGCGCCCTCCGGCACCCCCGGGACCGCCCGGGCCGCCCGGACCGCCGGAACCGCCCGAACCAAAACCGCCGCCATCGCGCCGGCCGGGGCCGCCGCTTTCACCCCCGGCGGGGGGGGGCTGGCCGGGGCCGGTACCGGGCCGTTCGGGAGGGGGTTGGGCGGCGGGGGCGGGCTCCACTTTTTTGCCGGTGGGGATGGCGGTCTGGAGGAAAACCTGGCTGCCCCATACGATGGGCGTAGCGATGCCGTCGCCGGGGATTTTCACCTTCCACTTGAGGTTTTCGGTCTCGCTCCAGGTCACGGGTGGATCGGCGTCCGGGGCGGCCCCGGTCTGCAGGGGTCCGCGCCATTGCGGCCAATTGGATTCAGCGGCCCCCGCGGCTTGCGCCACGATGGCCAGGACACAGGAACAGGCGAACCCGATCCGGATCGGGCTGGGGAACAGACGGTTTGGCTTGGTCATAAATTTGGAATTATGGAGCGATGGATTTGGATGGGATCGGGCGTCTGGAAGCAAGGCGGTTTCCCGGCCGCTCCTGGAGCAAGCTGGCGGCCGGCGCCGCACAAGGCGCGACAGCCAGGGCGTTGAGCGCATCGCCTTTCATCCTTGGGAAACCAATCTGGCGGATCGCCGGCCAAAGCACAAGCTCCGAATCCGTGCCCGGTGGGGCCAATCCGCATTCCCGGGAGCAGCCCGGCCGCCGCCCGGGAAGGATCCACCACGGCACCGGCCGCTGAACCAATTTTCGTTTTCCGGCTTGGAACCCTGGCGGGTGAGCCCTAAACTCCGGGCATGACAAACAAAATCCTGCTGGCGGCGGTCGGTCTGTCGTTATTCGGAGGGATGGTTTCCGGGGAGGACCGGGCGGCCGCACCGGCGCCATCCAGCGCGCGGGCCGCGGAATTCTTCCGGGTGGTTCCGGGCCCAAGCGAGACCCAGGCCACGTTGACCGTCCACGCTGGAAAAACCTGGCCCTGGGCGGTGCCGCGTCATATCACCGGCAAATTCGCCGAGCACCTGGGCGCCAACATTTACCAGGGCATGGATGCCCAGGTGCTGCGCAATCCCAGCTTCGCCGATTTCCCGTTCTGGACGGGGCAGATGTCGCCGGATGGGGTCACGCAGTTCATGGCGGACGAGGAGAAGATCAAGGCGGAGCTGCGGCGCCAGGCCAGCCGGGCGGGCTGGCCGGCGGAAGCGCTGGACAATCTCACCACCGCCCGGGCCGACGGTCTCGCAGCCTGGTGGGGGCGGGAAGGCACGCGCGACCGGGTGCTGCCCAGCCCGGACGCGGGCGAATACGGCGGCCGGGCCCAGCGGGTGCAGGTCCGCTCCGCCGGGGAAGGGATCGGCCAATGGGTGCGGCTGCCGCTCCACCGGGTGCGCCGATTTGAGTTCCTGGTGCATGCCCGCTCGCCCAACCTGGCGGCGCTGACGGTATCCTTATCCCGGCCGGGAACCACGATCCGCGTGCAGGCGACCGTCCGGGGGCTTGCGCGGCAATGGTCCGCGCTGAGCGGCACGCTGGAGCTGCCCGGGGGGGCGCCCGCGGAAGAAATGTATTGGCTGGCGTTGCAAAGCGAGGCCGCCGGGGAGTGGGTGGTGGACCGGTTTCTGCTGCGGCCGGCGGATCACATTTCCGGGGCGGACCCGGACGTGATCCGGTGGTTGCGCGAGTCGCGGCTGCCGATCCTGCGCTGGCCCGGGGGCAATTTTGTGAGCGGTTACCATTGGGAGGATGGGGTCGGACCGCTCTGGCAGCGGCCCACGCGGCCGAACTATGCCTGGGGCGGAGTGGAGCCCAATTTTTTTGGGGTCAATGAGTTCATCCAGTTCTGCCGGGCGGTGGGCTGCGAGCCGATGATCTGCGTCAACGCCGGCAGCGGAACGCCGGCGGAGGCCGCCCGCTGGATTGAGTATTGCAACGGCCCCACCAACACGCCCCTGGGCGCCCTGCGCGCCGCCCACGGTTTTCCCCAGCCGCACCAGGTCCAACATTGGGAGGTGGGCAACGAACTGTGGGGCCGGTGGCAATACCACTGGACCACCCCCTCCGGCAACGCGGATCGGTACGTGGAGTTTTCCCAGGCCATGCTGGCGGCCGACCCCAGCATCACGCTTTATGCGTGCGGGGCGCCGGTTTTCTGGGGCAGGAATTGGAACGACACGCTGATCCAGGCGCTGGGCCCGCGCTGCGGCACCATCACCGACCATCCGTTGATTGGGGGCAATGTGCCGCCGGGCACGGATCCGCTGGATGTTTACCGGGATTTCATGGCGGTGCCGGGGGTGCTGGAGCGGAAATGGGCGGAGCTGGGGCAAACCATGGCCAGCGCGGGGATCGCGCAGCCCCGGCTGGCGGTCACGGAGCTGCAGCTTTTCGCCCATTTGGCGGGGGCGCCGGCCGCGGGTGAAAAACCGCGCCTCACCCCGGATAAGCTGGTGAACCCGGGCACGCTGGCCGAGGCTTTGTATGACATCCTGATCTACCACGCAGCGGTCCGGCTGACCCCGCTGGCGGTGATGGTCACGCACTCCGCGACGGTGAACCACGGCGGGGGGCTGCGGAAGGAACAGGAGCGGGTTTACGCCAACCCGTGCCATTACGCGCAATCAGCGTTCGCCGCCTTCGCCGGAGCGACGCCGGTGGCCACCGAGCTGGCCACCCCCATGGTTTCGGCGCCCCGGGTATTGCCTGACCTCCGCAACGCGGCCAGCCAGGCGCAATATGGCGCCATGGATGCCCTGGCCGCCGTGGCTGCGGATGGCGGACTGCTCCTCTCGCTGGTCCACCGGGGCACCACCGGGCCGATCCAATGCGATATTGAATTGCGGGATTTTCCCGGCGCCGGCCGGGCCGAAACCTGGACGCTCACCGCGGAGGTGCCCTGGGCGGCCAACCGGCTGAAAGATCCTGAGCGCGTCAGGCCCGCCACCGGCTCGGCCATCGTGGCGGATGGCCGCCTGCGGCTCACCCTGGAGCCTTATACCGTGCTGCGCCTCCGGATTCCCCGGTAGCCGCTCCGGGCGGCAGCCCGATAAACAAGCCGGCAAGCGGGCCGGCCAACGAGCCGGTAAAAGGGCCGGTAAAAGGGCCGGCGGCGCTGGCGGGAAAATAGGGTGCCTGGCCAGGGATTATGGGCTGCCCGTTGCATCCAGCCTCCCGGGGTGAAAGACCCCCAGGAGGCACCGGACGGGACCGGTTTTCAGGACAGCTGCACGACGGTGACGCACCGGGCGCAAAGGCCGGGGTGTTCGGCGTGGTCGCCCACGGAAGTTTCGCAATGCCAGCAGCGGTTGCATTTCCGGCCTTCCGCCACGGCAATCTCCAGGCTGGTTTCCGGGGCTTCGGCCAGCTCCAGCTGGGAGATGTTGAGGATTTCGCGCAGGGCATCCCGGTGAGCCTGGGCCACGGCCAGCTCCGCGGGAGGGAGCTTGAAGGACACGCGGGCCTCGAGGGCTTTACCGATCACCTTGGCCTGGCGGGCCTGCTCCAGCTGGGGCAGTGCCAGTCCCCGCAATTGGAACAAGACATCCCAAGCGGCCTTTTCCGAACCGGACCAGGCAAAAGGCTTCGGCGTCCAATCGCTGATATGCACCGACTCACCTGCATGCCCCGGGATATATTCCCAGGCTTCATCCGTGGTGAAGGCCAGGATGGGCGCGAGCATCTGGCAAAGCCCGGTGACCAACCGGTAAAGGGTGGTCTGCGTGGAGCGCCGGCGCGGGGCATCGGCCGCGTCCGTGTAGAGGCGGTCTTTGACCAGGTCGTGGTAGATGGCGGATAATTCGACGGCGACGAACTGGCTCACCTTTTGGTAAACCACGTGGAACTCGTAAGCTTTGTAAGCCGCGAACACCTCCTGCTCCAGCTGGGTGAAGGCGGCCAGAATCCAGCGGTCCAGGCCGGTCAGGGCCGGCGCGGCCACGGAGTTTTTGGCGGGGTCGAAATCGTACAGGTTGGAAAGCTGGTAGCGGAGCGCGTTGCGGATCACGCGGTAGGTTTCCCCCACTTTCTTGAACCGCTCATCGCTGACCATCACATCGTTCCGGTAGTCCTGGGAAGCCACCCAGAGCCGGACCACATCGGCGCCGTGGGCCTTGATGTAGGCCTCGGCGGTCTGCGGCTTCACGTACCCGCCCTGGCCTTGCTTGCTCTTGGAAATCTTCTGGCGGTCCTCGTCCACCATGAACCCGTGGGTGAGGACGGTCTGGTAGGGGGGGGCGCCATTGCCGGCCAGGGAAAGGAGGAGGGAGGACTGGAACCAGCCGCGGTGCTGGTCGCTGCCCTCCAGGTACATATCCGCCTGCCAGGGATGTTCGGCGGCCCCCGCGTGCCGCAATTGGGGCCAGCGCATCAGCACCGAGCGGGAGGAGGAGCCGGAGTCGATCCACACATCCAGCGTGTCCGCCGATTTGGCGGAAGGCTCGGGCCCCTGCCAATCGGCGGGTTTGACCAGCGCCCACAGCTCCGTGGCCGGCTTCTCGAACCAGACGTTGGAGCCGTGCTTTTCCACCAGGTCGGCGGTGGCCCGCACCACGCGGGCATCCATGATCGCCTCGCCCCCGGCGGTGAAGAAGGCCGGGATCGGCACGCCCCAGGCCCGCTGGCGGGAGATGCACCAATCCGGCCGGGATTGCACGGCGGCCTCAATGCGGTTGACGCCCCACTGGGGAATCCACTGGACGCCCTGGATGGCGGCGAGGGCTGCCTGGCGGAAAGCCTGGTGGTCGATCTGGATGAACCATTGATCCATGGCGCGGAAGATCACCGGGGTCTTGCTGCGCCAGCAATGCGGATAGCTGTGCGTGTAAGGCTCCTGGTGCAGGAGCCGGTTCTGCTGCGTCAGCAGCTCCAGCACGGCGGCGTTGGCCTCGCTGCGCCCCTTGGTTTCCAGGATGGGCTTGCCCAGGAGGCAGGCGGGCATCTGCTGGTCCACCGGCAGATCCCGGGTATGGCACAGGCAGCCCTGGTCATCGACCGGGGAGTAAATGGGCAGGCCGTGCTGCTTGCCGAGCTGGTAATCCTCCAAGCCGTGCCCGGGGGCGATATGCACAAACCCGGTGCCCGTGGTGCTCTCCACAAAGGAGTCGCCAGCGAGCAGCGGAGCCTCGCGATTGGCGAAGGGGTGGAGGCACCGGACCTGGGACAATTCCTCGGCGTGCAGGCTGCGGATGATCTGAAACCCTTCCCAGCCGCATTTTTCGGCCACCGAATCCAGCAGCGAGACCCCCACCACGTAGCTCTCGTCGCCCACGTTCACCAGCGTGTAATTCATCATGGAATTGTAGGCGATGGCCAGGTTGGCCGGCAGCGTCCACGGGGTGGTGGTCCAGATGACCACGAAGGTATTGGGCCGGTCGACGATGGGGAATTTGACGAAGACGCTCTGGCTCACGTGGTCCTGGTATTCCACCTCGGCCTCGGCCAAGGCCGTGCGGCAGGGGATGCTCCAGTAAACCGGTTTTTTACCCCGGTAAACGAAGCCCTTTTCCACCAGGTCCGCGAAGAGCCGGAGTTCATCCGCCTCATATTGGGGCGTGAGGGTGAGATAAGGATTTTCCCATTCGCCCAGGACACCGAGGCGTTTGAATTGCTGGCGTTGGATACCGATAAAGTTGTGGGCATATTCCGCGCAGGCCCGGCGAATGGAGGCCGGATCGGTGCTGGCGGCGGCGTCCGGATTCTGCTTGCGGAGTTCCTGGACGACGCGGAATTCAATGGGGAGGCCGTGGCAATCCCAGCCTGGGACATAAGGGGCGCGGAAACCGCTCAGGCTTTTGAATTTAACGATAAAGTCTTTGAGGATCTTGTTCGAAGCGGTGCCGATATGCACATCCCCATTGGCAAAAGGGGGTCCATCGTGCAGCACGAAACTGGGCGCTCCGGCCCGGCGGGCCTGGATTTGGTCGTAGGTTTTGCTGGTGTCCCAACGCTGGACTCGCTGAGGTTCGCGTGCCACCAAGTCGGCTTTCATGGGAAAGTCGGTTTTGGGCAGATTCAGTGTGTTTTTATAATCCATGATACCTTCCAGTCAAAAAGACGGTTGCTTACTATCGCGTGCGCACGCTAACCATCGGAGCGGTTTATGTCAATGCGGGCATGGTTGCGGGCCGGGTGGTGGGAACCGGGGAAGGGGGCAGGAACGCAGCGGCCACCGGGTGGGAATTACCGATGGATTTTTAACCGGCGGCCGGCCGGGCGGATTCCATGATTGTCTATTTAATGGTATGTTTGGCAGGATAGGGGGCGCAACGTTATTGAGATGAACGATGATCGGCAAATCCGCAACCTGGCACTGATCGGCTTCATGGCCACGGGAAAATCGTCCGTGGGCCGTTTGGCTGCGCAGGCCTTGGGTTTTGCCTTTGTGGATACCGATGAGCTGATCGAGAGCCGCCTGCGGAAGAAGATCAGCGAGGTATTCGCGCAGGAGGGGGAGGCCTGGTTCCGGGAGTATGAGCGGAATATCGTGGAGGAAATCTCCCATTATGCCCGGGTGGTGATCGCCACCGGGGGCGGGCTGGCGGTGAACCCGGCCAATTTGGCCAGCTTGAAGACGCACGCGCTGGTGGTCTGCCTCTGGGGGAGCCCGGAAACCATCTGGAACCGGGCGCGGCATGCCACGCACCGGCCGTTGCTCAAGGATCCCGATCCGCTGGGCAAAATCCGGCAGCTGCTGGCGGCACGCAACCCCCACTACCGCCAGGCGGACATCCTGATCAGCATCGAGCGGCGCACCATGCGCAAAGTGTCCGACCAGGTGGTGCACGAATTCCGGCTCGCCACGGCCGCCGGGCGCCGCCCGGCGGCGGCCTCCACCCCATGAAAGAGCGGATCCGCCAGCGCGCCCGGGAGCTGGGATTCGATGCCTGCGGATTTGCCGCCGCCCAGCCACCCCCCACCGCCCTGCGTTTCCAGGAATGGCTCGAGCGCGGCTGCCAGGGAGAGATGGAATACCTGCGGCGCACCGCCCCCCGCCGGATGGATCCCCGCCGGGTGCTGCCCGGCGCGCGGACCGCCATCGTGCTCGCGGCCCAATACCTTCCGCCCGGGGCGGCCGGGAACTCCGGCCCCGTGGCCCGCTACGCCCGCTATGACGACTATCACGAGGTGCTGGGCCGGGCGCTGGACCAGCTGATCACCTGGCTGGACGCCGGGCCGGCGCCCGGGGAGCCGGGTGGCGCGGCGCCGGGGAGCGGGGAAAAACGGTTTGCCGGGTATGTGGATACCGGGCCGGTCCTGGAGCGGGCGCTTGCGCAGGAGGCGGGTTTGGGATTCATCGGCAAGCACACCAACCTGGTCCTGCCCCAGGCGGGCAATTGGGCCTTCCTGGCGGTGATCCTGACCACGCTGGAGCTGCCGCCCGATGCCCCCGCGAAGAATCGCTGCGGCGCGTGCGCCCGCTGCCTGGCGGCCTGCCCCACCCGGGCGATCACGGCGCCCTATCAGCTGGATGCCCGACGCTGCCTGGCCTATTGGACGATCGAGGCCAAGGGGGATATCCCGGAGGAGCTGCGGCCCGCGCTGGGGGAGCGCGTGTTCGGCTGCGACGACTGCCTGGCGGCCTGCCCCTGGAACCGGTTCGCCGCCGGCAGCCGGATGCTGAAGCCATTCCTGCGCCCCGAGCTGTGCGCCCCGGACCTGGCGGCCTGGCTGCGTTTGGACGAAGCCGGGTTCAAGACGCGCTTCCAAGGCACGCCGTTGGAGCGGTTGAAACACCGCCGGTTCCTGCGCAACGCCTGCGTGGTGGCCGGCAACCTCGGCCTGCGGGGCGCCCTGCCCATCCTGGAGGCCTTAAGCCGGCAGGCCGATCCCCTGGTGGCCGGGCACGCCGGGTGGGCGGTGCGGCGGATCGAGTCGCGCGGCGTGCCCCGGGCGGGGTTGGAAAGCGAGGCGGTGGCATGCTGAGCCTGACGTATTCCCTGGCGGACCAGAATTTCCTGACCACCAAGTCGGTGGGCATTTTCAACTTGTCCTGCCAGCTGCTGGAGCGCCTGGCCCGGCGCCCCGAGGTCCAAGCCCTGACGGTGCTGGCCAATGCCACCCTGGAGGGGCGGCTGAGCCTGCCCGCCACGGTGGAGTGGCAGCGGCACGATACGGCCATCCGGGGCCGGCTCCAGCGGATGCTCTGGGACCAGTGGGGCGTTTACCGGGCGGCGCGACGCACCAGCCACGAGTGGCTGTTCCTGCCCAAGGGTTTCGCCTCTTTTGTGGCGGCCTGTCCGGCCCGGCTGGGGCTGTATGTGCACGACACCATGCTGGATTTCTACGCCAGCCAGTATCCGGCGGGATTTTCCCGGATGGAATCGTGGTACTTCCGGCAATGCTTCCGGGCCAACCTCCGGCAGGCGGCGGTCCTTTTCACCAACAGCGATTTCACCCGGTTTGAAATCGAACGCGTGGCCCGGCGGGATCGCCTGCCCATGCCCCCCGCGGCGACCATCGGCATCGGTTTCACCCCGCCCGGGCGTTTCCCCGCCAAGCGGGACCTCATCCTGGTGCCGGTCAGCCGGTACCCGCACAAGCGCTCGGACCTGGCGGTGGCCTGGATGGACCGCTGGCAGCAACGAGAGGGAGGCACGGCGGAGGTGCATTGGGTGGGGTCGTTCCCGGAACGGCTGGAGGTGCCCCAGCGGCCCGCCTGGCGCTGCCACCGGCGCCTGGAGGAGGGGGATTACCGGGCGCTGGTGGAGGCGGCGCGGGTGCTGGTCTTTTTCTCCGAATACGAAGGGTTCGGCATGCCCCCGGTGGAGGTGGCGCTGGCGGGCGGCTGCCCGGTGTACTCGGATATCCCCGTCACCCGGGAAGTCATGGCCGGGGCGGGTTATGCGTTTGCCAACGACGATTTCGAATCCTTCTGCCACGCCATGAACCGCGCGCTGGCGGCCACCGCCGGGCAGCGGGAGGCGTGGGCGGACGAACTGGCCCGGCGCCACAACTGGGACCAGGTCTGCGAAAAGGCGATCACCGCCTGGAGCGAGCCGGCAGCGGCCACCCGCGGGAGGTCATGAATCCGTGGGTTCGCGGCCGACCCCGTATTTTTCCATCATCTCGTAGAGGGTGGGCCGGCTGACGCCCAGCTCGGCGGCGGCCGGGGCCACTTTGCCTTTGTGGCGGCGCAGGGCCTTGGTGATCATCTGCGTCTCGAGCTGCTGGACGGCCCGCTTGAGGTTGCCGGCCGGCTCATGGAGGTCACCGCCGGCCAGTTCCAGGTCCACCGGGGAAATGCGGTTGCCTTCGGCCATGATGACGGCCCGTTTGATCTTGTTCTCCAGCTCCCGCACATTGCCCGGCCAGGAATGCTGGGAAATGGCGCGCATCGCCTCGTGGGCTATTTTAAGGCCGTCGCGCTGGTTCAGCGCGGCGTATTTGCTGACGAAAGCCTGGGCCAGCAGGGCCAGGTCGTCGCCCCGCTCACGCAGGGGGGGGAGGTCGATCTTCACCACCGCCAGCCGGTAAAACAAATCCTCGCGGAACCGGCCGGCCTGGACCGCCGCTTCGAGATTGACGTTGGTGGCGGCGATCACGCGCACATCGATGTGGAAGGATTCCCGCCCGCCGACGCGCTCCAGGTGCTTGTCCTGGAGAAAGCGGAGCAATTTGACCTGCAGCGGGAGGGGGAGCTCGCCGATTTCGTCCAGGAACAGCGTGCCGCCCACGGCCATTTCCAGGCGGCCCTGGCGCTGCGTGTGGGCGCCGGTGAAGGAGCCTTTCTCGTGGCCGAAAAGCTCGCTTTCCAGGAGCGCTTCCGGGATGGCGCTGCAATTGATGGCCACAAACGGGCCATCCCGCCGCAGGCTGTACCGGTGGATGGCCTGCGCGGCCATCTCCTTGCCGGTGCCGCTCTCCCCCAGGATCAGGACTTCGGCGTCGGTGGTGGCGACCTTGCGGATGGTGGAGAACACCTGCTGCATCGGGGGGCCGTTGCCGAGCATGCCCGCGAATTGCCCGGCCGCGAGCCGCTGGTTCAGCTCCTGGTTGGTCCGCTCCAGGTCCGCCAGGTAATAGGCGCGGTGCAGGATGATTTTCAGCAGGTCCATATCCACCGGCTTGGCGAGGAAATCGTAGGCGCCGTCCCCCACCGCCTGGCGGCCGTTGGCGGCATCCACCTGGCCGGTGATCACGATGACCTTGGTCAGCCGGTCCACGCTCCGCAGCCCGGACAAGGTGGCGAAGCCTTCCACCGCCGTGGCCGGGTGCGGCGGCAGGCCGAGGTCCAGGGTCACCACCGGCGGGCGGATGTTTTTAAAGGTGGCCAGCGCGGTCTCCCGGTCGTGGGCAAGGTGGATCTCGTAGTCCTTGACCAGCGCCCACTTCATCTGTGACCGGATGTCGTCATCGTCATCGATGATTAATAACTTCGGTTTCATGAGACTTCATGGAAGGTGGGCAGCATGACTTTGAACAGGGTGCCCTGGCCGGGCTGGCTTTCCGCCTCGAGCCGGCCGCGGTGAGCTTCAATGATCATCTTGCTGTGGAACATGCCGATGCCCAGGCCGGTTTTTTTGGTCGTCTGGAAAGGCCGAAACAACTGGCGGGCCAGGAACTCCCGGCTCATGCCGCAGCCGTGGTCCTGCACGGCCACGGTGGTCCAGTCCGCGTCGGCCGAGGTGCGGATCTCCAGCTCGCCGCCGGATGGCATGGCGTCCCGGGCATTGAGGAACAGGTTGAGGAGGACTTTGTGGATTTGTTCCGCGTCGGCCATCACGGGCTCCAAGGGTGGCAGGGATTTGGAGATTTTGAGCGCGCCCGGATCGCCCAGGGCGGCCAGGGCGGCCTCGACCACCTGGTTCAGATCGATGCGCGTCGCCTTCACCTCCAGGCTGTGCCGCAGGGAGCTCAGGCGGCTGATCAATCCGTTGAGGTGCTGGACGCTCTTGGAGATACTCCGCAGGGCGTCCTCGCGGAAATCCGGGTTGTCAAAATGCTCCCGGAAATTCTGGAGCATGAGGGAGAGCGTGGAGGTGGTGTTTTTTAAATCATGCACAAAAAAGGCCGCCATGGTTTGAAAGGCCTCCAGCTCCTTGACCTGGAATAATTTTCGGGACATCTGGATGCCCGCGAAGTAGCTGGCCAGCTGCTCCCCCACGCATTTCAGCAGATCCAGATCCTCGGCTGAAAAGGGCTCGTGGTTGACGCGGTCCCCCAGGACCATGATCCCCAGGAGCTGCTGCTGGGAGAGGAAGGGCACGCAGACGCGGTCGGCGCCTTTGAGGAAAAACTCCGGGCTGCAGGCTTTCAAAGTTTCCACCCACAATCCCTGGGCATCGTTCAGCTCGAAGGGGAGCGGGTGGGCGAGGAGGCCCTTTTCCAGGGTCTCAAAGCTGATGCCGGGATTGAGCAAATCCGCGGCGGTGGCTTCCACCAGGGCGGTGGAGGCGCCGAAGACGAGGCGCTTGCGGCCTTCATCGGCCAGCCAAATGGTGACGGACAAGGCCTGGAAAGTGTCCGAGATCCATTTGGCGGAAATCCGGCAGAGCTCGGGGGCGTGGGTCACGGTGGCGGTGGTGTTGGTCAGGGTGCTCCAAATCTGGCGGTGATCGTAAAAGGGCCGCCGGAAATGCCGGCTGACAAACCGGCGCAGCTTCTGCCGCAGCCGCTCGGAAAAATAGAGGATGCTCAGGCCCGCCATGACCACCATGATCAGGAACGCCTCCAGGGGAAAATCCGTGTCCGCGTGGCCGACGAGGTTGGCGAAAACCCCCACGATCAAGAGGTAAGCCCCCACGACCAGGACGGTCAGCGAATTCTGCAGGAGGGCCTGTGAGGGGTAGATATCCAGGTCGAACAGGCGGGCCCGGAAGCGCGAAAAGGCGATGAGGGCGGAGGCCATCAGCCAGGCGAGGGAGTTGACATAGAGCCAGTTGTCATGGGTCCGGGAATAGAGGATCGACTGGCTGGCGGTGTAAATTCGAAGCAGGAACAGCAGCGCCAGGCCCAGCACCATGTATTTGATCCGCCAGCGCATCGTGCCGATGGAGCCGCGGAAGGTCCGCTCCAGGTTCATCAGCACCAGCACCGAGGAGAGCAGGAACAGGATGTAGAGGAACTTACCCGTGGCGGGCAGCTCGAATTCCCATTGGCCCACGGCGCCCTTCAGCTGGATCAGCTGCTCCCCGTCCCAGGCGAGCACCGCCAGGGGGAGCAGCATCAGGATGAGGATGGCCGGCCGCCACTTGCGGATGGCTTCGCGGTGGTCGCCGCGGGCATAAACCAGGCTGAAGGCCAGCCACGTGCCGGGCACCAGCTGCATCACCACCAGCCGCCAGAAGTGCCAGCGGATGGCCTGCGGATGGCTCGGCGCGGCGGAGCCGAGACCGGCCAGGAGGCTCTCCAGCGCCAGCAACATCAACCCGCCCACAAAGGAGGCCTGCGCCAGCGAACGCTTTTCGCGCAGCAAAACCGAGAGCACCAGGCCCAGGCTCAACAGCCCGGCTCCGCTCAACACAATGATCCATTGCATCTTCATGCCTCCAGGCGAAATTATAGCCTAAAGAGTTGCGGAGTCCATAAAAATATGCAAAATGGACCCGGCCCGGATGGGCAGGCTCCAGGGGGAGCGGCGGCGGGCGGGCCAGCGCCGGTTTGGCGGGAGGCGCCTAATCCTGATCCAGGCAATCGATGACCGACTTCAAATAGAGCAGCAAAATGCCGGCGTTTTCGTCGGACTCCTCCGAGTGTTCCTCGTCGCCGCTCATCAGGGCTTCCACGGTGGCCTGGAGCAGGGGGGCCTGGTTGTAGCTGGCCAGCAAGGCCTGGACAAAATCCTGCTGCTGGTATTCGGGCCCCTCCTCGAACTTTTCCAGGAAGGCGAGGTTGGCCTCCTCGGCCTGCTCCAGCTCTTCAATGGCCACCGGGCGCAGGTTCACATTCTGGCTGGATATGATGCGCCAGATGGTGTAGCCGATGATGATCAAAGTGCCGTGGCTCGCCTCATCGCAATCCTGGTCCTCCCCGGCCATCAGGAAGGCCAGGATGGCGGGCTGCTCGCCGCTCATCTGCTCCATGGCGGCGGCCATCTGGGAGGGATCCAGGGCGGTGATTTCCTCCCAGCAGCGGTCGATGATTTCAATCGGAATGGTCTTCATTGCCGGGCAATTTTAGCGCCCCAAGCGGATTGGGCAATCCCGGAATGCAAGGGATGGCGCGCCGGTCTTGACTCGGCGGATCCCGCGGGCATCATGGGGCGCATCTTCAGGCCAGGATGAACCGCCGTTCCCGCCGCCATGGCCGGCGCCGGGGGGGGGCGGCTCAGGCCCGGCGGAGCGGACAGCGAAGGATGGTGAGGGAATCCCCAACGCCAGTGATGGGCGGCGCGCCGGGACCGGTGACGGTCATCGACGGCCGGCCCTATGACTATTTTGCGGGCACCAGCTATCTCGGGCTGGCCGGGGACCCGGAGGTCATCGAGGCGGCGTGCGTCGCGGTCCGGCGCTATGGCGTGCACTCGGCCACCTCGCGCACCGGCTTTGGGAACAACCCGGCCACGCTGGAGGTGGAGCGCCTGGCGGCCGGGTTTTTCGGCCGGGAGGCGGCCTTTTATTTTGCCTCCGGGTATGTGGGAAACCACATCGTGGTCCAGGCGCTGGCGGCGGAGGCGGACGCGGTGCTGGTGGATGAGGCCACGCATTACTGCCTGCACGAGGCGGCGCGCCTCGCCGGGCGGCCGGTCTGGCGGTTCCGGCACGGGGATCCGGCGGGCCTGGAGGAGTGCCTGCGGGAGCACCTGCAGCCCGGCCAGCGGCCGCTGGTGCTGACGGAAGGGGTGTTCGCCGTCACGGGCCGGGTGGCGCCCGTCCCGGATTACTTGCGGGTGCTGGAACGGTTTGGGCCGGCCCTTTTGCACTTGGATGACGCCCACGGCTTCGGCGTGCTCGGGGAGGAGGGCCGGGGCACGCTGGAGCACCACGGCCTGTGGGACCCCGGGGTGAATGCCGGGGACAAACCCACCCTGACGGCCTGCGGCACGCTGTCCAAGGCGCTGGGTGGCTTCGGCGGCATCCTCCCCGGCGCGGCCGGGTTCATCCGGCGGGCCCGGGGGGCCTCGCACTATTTTGACGGGGCCAGCGCGCCCAGCTCCGCCGATGCCGGCGCCACGGCCAAGGCGCTCGAAATCGTGCGGCAGCAGCCCGGGCTGCGCCGGCAGCTGAAGCTCAACATCGCGAGCCTCCGGGCGGGCCTGCGCGCGCTGGGCCTGGGGGTGGCGGACGGGCCGGCGGCCAACTTCAGCGTGGAGATTGGCGGCGCCGCGAACATGAGGCGAATCCATGAGGCCTTGAAGGTCGCCGGCATCCTGGTGCCCTATGTGGCAGCCTACTCCGGCCTGGGGCCCGAGGGCGCCCTGCGCTTCGCCGTCTGCGCCCGGCACACTTTGGAACAAATCGGCCAATTGCTCTCGACGCTGCGAAAAATTGTATAAACCATGAAACTCATCCTGCATCCCATATCCCTGCCGCTGCGGCATCCATTCACCATTTCCCAAGGCACCACCACGGTGCAGGAAAACCTGCTGGTGGAACTCCAGGAGGGGGGCCTCAGCGGCTTCGGCGAGGGGGCCTCCTCCCATGCCTACCCGGCCTTCAACGCCGCTGCCATGGGGGCGGACCTGGAGGCCTGCCGCGGCCGCATCGAGAGCGAGCCGCTGGGCGAGCCGGCGGCCTGGTGGGACCGGCTGCTGCCGGTGCTGGGCCACAACCGGTTTGCCCTGTGCGCCCTGGATGAAGCGGCGCACGACCTCTGGGGCAAACAGCGCGGCCAGCCGGTTTGGAAGCTGTGGGGCCTGGAGCTGCGCGGGCTGCCCTGCAGCAACTACACCATCGGCATCGACACCATCGAAAAAATGGTGCTCAAAATGAAGGAATTCGAAGGCTGGCCCATATACAAAATCAAGCTCGGCACGCCGGACGACCTGGCGATCGTCCGGGAGCTGCGCCGGCACACGGCGGCCGTGTTCCGGGTGGATGCCAACTGCGGCTGGACGGCGGACCAAACCCTGGCGCTGGCGCCGGAGCTGAAGGCCCTGGGGGTGGAATTCCTGGAGCAGCCGCTGCCCGCCGCCGACCGCGAAGGGGCGCGGCGGCTGTTCGCGCAATGCGCGCTGCCGGTGATGGCGGATGAGAGCTGCCTGGTGGAGGAGGATGTGCCCCGCTGCGCGGGCCTTTTCCACGGCATCAACATCAAGCTGACCAAGGCCGGCGGCCTGACCCCGGCCCGCCGGATGATCCGCCGCGCGCGGGAATTGGGGCTGAAGGTGATGGTGGGCTGCATGACGGAATCCACCGCCGGCATCAGCGCCATCGCCCAGCTGCTGCCGCTGCTCGATTATGTGGACATGGACGGCGCCACGCTCATCGCCCGGGATGTCGCCAGCGGGGTGCGGGTGGAAAAAGGCCGGGCGATATTCCCCGAGGAGAATGGCTGCGGCGTCCGGCTGCTGCCGCCCCGGGCCTGATTATGCCCGGCACGGATTGCCCGCCATGAACCCGCTTATTCCCGCCAGCGATACCTGGACCCTTTGGGCGCTGATTGTCTCCGGCACCGCCCTGGCCATCTGGCTGGAGCAGCGTTACCGCTGGGCCGCCCGGCTGAGCGGGCCGGTGATGGCGCTGGTGATCGCCATGGTTTTGTCCAACACGGGGATCATGCCGGCCCAGTCGCCCGCCTACGATTTTGTGGAGGATTACCTGGTGCCGCTGGCCATCCCGCTGCTGCTGTTCCGCGCCAATTTCTGGCAGGTCCACCGGTCCGCCGGCCGGATGTTCCTGGTGTTCCACCTCAGTTCCGTTGGCACGCTGATCGGCACGGGCCTGGCCGTCTGGCTGCTGAAGGGCCGCATCCCCTCGCCGGGCCTGGAACATGCCGCGGGCATGATGTGCGCCAGCTATATCGGGGGGGCGGTCAATTTCATGGCCGTCAAAGCCAGCTACAACGTCAGCTCCGCGGTGTCGGATCCCCTGATCGTGGCGGATAACTTTGTGATGGCGGCCATGTTTGTGATCCTGCTGGCCACGACGGCCAGCCCGTTCTTCCGGCGCCGCTATCCGCACCCGCATTCGGAAGCGGCCAACCCGGCGGCCGCGGACAAGGTGGCGGCCCGGGAATGGCGGCGCCACGGCGTCGGCCTGCTGGACCTGGCCCAAGCCCTGGCGGTGGCCTTCGCCGCCGTGGCGATATCCAAGCTCATCGGGCGGCTCACAGTGGCGGCTTTCGGGGACGTCACCCACGCCAGCCTGGGCTGGCAGATGCTCCAGGTGCTGTGCACCAACCGTTTCGTGCTGGTCACCAGCGTCTCGCTGGCGATCGCCACGGTGTTCCACAAGCCCATGGCGGCGGTGCACGGCCCCGAGGAGCTCGGCCTGCTGATGCTGTATATTTTCCTGTTTTGCATCGGCCTGCCGGCGGACCTCAAGGCGGTGCTGTTGAAGGCGCCGCTCTACTTCGTCTTCTGCGGCATCATCGCGGTGGTCAACTACGGGGTGACCCTCGCCTTGGGCCGGCTGTTCCGCTGCAACCTCGAAGAGCTGATGCTGGCGGTGAACGCCAACCTGGGCGGGGCGCCCAGCGCCGCGGCGATGGCCACTTCCGCCGGCTGGCCGAAGCTCGTGCTGCCGGGCATCCTGGTGGGCATCTGGGGCTACGTCATCGCCACGCCGATCGGGGTGATCATTGTGGAGTGGCTGAAGCCCCGGTGATCCCCCGGATCGGCAAGCCGGCCCGGGAGTAAATGCCCTCGATGACCCGGAGGTTCGCCACGGCGTCCTCAGCGGGCGTAGGGCAGGGGGCTCCGTGGCGGACCATGTCCACAAACGCGCGCAGCTGGTGGGTGTAAGTGGTATCCCCGGGCACTTTTTCGGTGCGCCGCCCCGCCGGGGTGGAGACGCGCAGGCGGTGGTAGCGGTGGGGATGGAAAGGATTCCAGACGGTCAGCTCGCCGCGGGTTCCCCGCACGGTGGCGGAGGCGCGCAGCAGCATCACGGAAAAGATCGAGCAGACCACCCGGGCGGTCACGCCGCCGGGGAACTGCAGGCCGGCTTCCATCCAGCGGTCGAGGTGCGGGGAGGCCAGCCGCGACCGGGCATAAACCACCGAGGGTTCGGCACCGGCCAGGTGGCGCACCAGGTTCACCGGGTAGCAGCCCACATCCATGGTGGCGCCGCCGGACAGCTCCAAGCGGTAGGCGATGTGGCCGGGCCGGAGCAGCGGCACGCAGAGGTGCGCCGAGAGGCTGGTGATCTCCCCCAGCTCGCCGCCGGCCACGATGGCCTTGATCCGGGCGGCCAGCGGGTGGTAGCGGTAGTGGAAGGCCTCCACCAGCAGCCGGCCGTGGGCGCGCGCCGCCTCCGCCATCAGTTGCGCCTCCTGCGCATTCGAGGCCAGCGGCTTCTCGCACAAGACATGCTTCCCGGCCGCCAGGGCCCGCAGGCTCCAGGCGCAGTGGAGGCTGTTGGGCAGGGGGATATAAACCGCCTCGACCTCCGGATCCCCGATCAGCTCCTCGTAGGTCCGGCGCACGTGGGGAATGCCGTGGCGGCGGGCAAACTGTTCCGCCCGGGCGGGATCCCGCGCCGCGATGGACCAAACGGCGGCCGCCGGCACGGACCGGGCCGGCTGGATGAGCGCGGAGGGGGCGATTTTTGCGGCCCCCAGGATGCCGATGCGCAACGGCGGCCGGTTGTCCACGGCCCGGCTCATGGTTTGGGGGCCGGAGACCGGCCCAGGCCGCGCACTTTGAAGAAATAAACCAGCGCGCCGAAATCGTAAACCGCGTGGATCAGCATTGGGACCAGGAGGTTGTTGGCCAGCAGCCCCAGGAGGCCCAGGTAAATCCCGATCAAGCCACCCATGACCGCGTAGGCCCAGGTGATTTTGTGGAACAGGCCAAACAAGATCCCGGTGACCAGGATGGCAGCGGCCCCGCCCAGCACGGGGGTCAGGCCGCCCTGGATCACCCCCCGGAACAGGAATTCCTCGCATACCCCCGCCAGGACCGAGAGCAGCGCATAGCGGGCGACGGACCAGTCCGCCATGAGCGGCGCCAGGGTTTTTTCCAGGAAAAGGCGGATTTCCAGGAGGGGCTCGGCCGGGGAGCTGAGCGTCCAGAAAAACAGGCTGAACAAGGGCAGGCTGGCCCAGAGGCCGAGGAACGCGTCCTGCCATCGCCAATGCAGCATCCCGTTGAGCGGCACCTCGAAACCCCACGCCAGCCCGTAGGCGATCACGCCCAGTGAGAGTTCCACCATGCAGCCGAACCTGAAAAAGTTCGGATAGCTGGGCGGGGGAGCCGTTGAATCGTCCATGGTTTTGTGCCGGGGAAGGCGGGAGGCCACCCCGGGCCGGCGGTCTAGAGCGTCCAGGGAGCGCGGATTTTCCGCCGGTTCGTAAAGCGGGTGGCTTCGCCGTCGTCCACGAATTCTTCCCGGGCCAGGTCCCAGGTGACCGGGCGATGCAGCCGCGTGGCGGTGTTACTGAGATGGCAGAGGACATCCGCCTGGAAGGCTTCCGCCACCGGGCAGATGGCCGGCTGGCGGCTTTTGACGCTGTCCAGGAAGTTGCGGGCATGGTTGCTGCTGCGGGGAAGCTGGACGGCGTAGCGGTCCGGGCTTTCCTCGAGGAGCTTTTCGGGCTGGGCACGGATGCCGCCGCGGTCCACCAGCACCCAGCCGTCGCGGCCCTCGAAAGCGGTGCCGTGCCCGGCATCCCGCTGGTAGCGGGTGGCCCAGGCCTGCATGACGGCGGCGGCGGGGGTTTTATCGAGGCCGTCGCCGCGGCCGAGGAATTTCATTTTCACGCCGCAGTCGTAGTCGAAATCCACGTCCCAGCTGGTGGCGGTGTTGCAGGCGCCCCGGGCGGGCAGCACCGCGGAGCCGCGGACCTCCACCCGGCCCTTCAGGAGCTGGTCGCCGGCGCCCCACAGGGCGATATCCAGCGGGTGGATGCCCCAGCCGCTGAGCCAGCCGAGGGTGTAATCGTAGTTGAACCACCAGGTTTTCCGCCCGAATTCAAAGGCGCACTTATCCTTGGTGTGGGGCGTCCAGGCGGCGGGGCCGAGCCAGAATTCGTAGTCCAGCCCGGCCGGCACCGGGGCCGCCTCGGTGGACCCGCCGGGATTGCTGCCGGGCGCCCAGACGTTGATCTGGCGCAGAGGCCCCAGGCGGCCGTTGCGGACGATTTCACAGGCCTGGCGGAAATGGTTGCTGGACCGCTGCTGGGTGCCGAACTGAAAGATCCGGTGGTGCTGGCGGACGGTGGCCCGCAACGCCTGGCCTTCCCGCAAGCTCACCGCCAGCGGCTTTTCCAGGTAAACATCCTTGCCGGACTGGAGGGCGGCGATGGCCGTCAGCACGTGCCAGTGGTCCGGGGTGGCGATCAGCACGGCGTCGATATCCTTCCGCGCGACCAGCTCGCGGAAATCCCGGTAAACCTGGCAATCCTGGTTCTGGTATTTCGCGTCCACCTTTGCCTTGGCCTGGGCGGCGTGGGGGGCGTTCACATCGCACACGGCCACCACCCGGGCATCGCGCTGGGCCAGGAAATTGCCCATCACCCCGGTGCCCTGCTCGCCGGTGCCGATGCAGCCCATGGCGATCCGGCCGCTGGGCGCCTCCGCGCCCAGGACGGAGGCGGGGATCAAAGTGGGAGCCACAAACAGGGCCGGGGCGGCGCCCGCGGCCCGCCGGAGGAACCGGCGCCGGGTGAGGGTGGGCAGGGATTTCATATGCTTGCTCATTTCCTAATGGCCACCAGCATACCGAAAATTCCCCGTCCGTAAAGGGCGGCGGCGTCAGGGGCGTGGTTTGGCCTGTTCGCCGGCCATGAAGCGCTGGTAGAGATAGGAGACCGGGATCAGGACCAGGGCCAGGCCGATCAGGGAGCCGATGCGGTAGAGGCCGCCCAGGCTCCAGAGATCGTGGAGGAACAGCTTGAGGAGGGTGGCGGAGAGCAGGCCGATGCCGGCATACCGGGCGGCGGCGAGCCGGCGCTGGATGCCCAGGAACAGCAGCACGAAGGCGAAGGCCGCCCAGACCAGCGAATAGGTCATGTCCCGCGCGAAACTCCCGGAGAACTCGAAGGAGATATAGGGGCCGGTGCTGAAAAAATCGGCGATCTCGATATTCAGGAGGAGGAAGATGAGGACGGTGGCCAGGCCGCGCAGGAGGGGTGGCACATTGAGCTCCTGGATTTGGTGGCGCGGGGGGGCCATCAGCCGGGCGCCCAGGAACAGGCAGGCGACGACCACGCCGTAGGCGTAGAGGAACCAGTTCCAGAACGGCGTTTCGCTGCGGGGGTAATATTGCCACACGGCGGGGTTCAGAGCCAGCCGGACGAAGGCCGCGGCCAGCAAACCGGCGCCGGTCCACTGCAGGCCCGGGTGCGGCACCCGGTGGAAAAGCGCGAGCAGGGCGGCGCCTTCCAGGGCCCAGGCCACCGTGAGCCATTGGCGGTCGAACTGGATCGGGAAAATCAGGGTGATGAACAGCAAAGCCACCCCGCCCTGCCAGGCCAGCAGGGAGAGGCGCCGGGGTTCCTGGTTATCGAGGCTGCGCCAGAGCCACCACAGGGTGCCCAGGTGGGGCAACGCAAAGGCCAGGGGCAGCAAACCCATCGCGCCGTTCGGATAAAAGGTTTTTACCAGGTGGTGCACCACCACGAAATGGGCCGGCCCCGACCAGGCGCCGGCCAGGAACGGCACGCGCCGGCCGGGCAGCCGCCGGGCCAACAGCAGCGGGAACAGGAGGAAGGCGGCGTGGAACGCCAGATACCACACCAGGGTCGCCAGGGCGTTACCCGCGGCCAGGCGCTGGAAAAACCAGGTGTATTCCACGAACAGGAGACTGCCCAGAGCCAAGGCGACGAGGTACTCCGGCCACCCGAAGCAGACCAATCCCAGGAGCAGGGCGGCCAGCAAGGCGGCCAGGCCAAACACCGGCAGGGGGCTGGCCAGGGGGAGCCGCACCAGGATCATCACCAGCAGCAGGAAGGGCATGAGCGCCCCCAGGACGGGGATCTGGGCCGCAAGTTGGGGCGGTTGTTGCCACTCAATACCGGACGCCGGGTTCGGACCGGCCGTAGGGCTGGCTGCAGGGCTGGCGGAAAACCGGGACTGGACGTAAAGGCCGGCCAGGAAGAAAAAGCCGGCGAACGTGCCGACCACGGACAGCAGCGGGCCGGCCTGGTCCAGGGTGGCGGGGATTTTCCCGATCCACAGGGCCAGGGAGGCCAGGGTGAGCAGCAGCATGACGACAATGCCCCCCAGGGAGGCGGTGAAGCAGGCCGCCGCGATCGCCAGCAGGTTTACGAGCAGCATCGCCGGACAGATCAGCAGCGGTGCGGCCGGCAGCTGGAGCAGGGGCACGAGGGTCAGCACCAGCCCCAGCGCGGGAAAGACCGGCCACCACTGGCGGGGGGCCGCGGCCGGCTGCGCGCGGTCCAGGAGCAGCGGGTAAACAGTGTGCAGCGCCGCGAAAAACAGGCAGCCGCCCAGGCCCCAGAACAGCAGGTCGGCCGTCAAATGGTTGGTAATCCAAAGCAGCAGCAGCAGAAAAACCGCGGCACCCGACACCCGCTGGGCATCGCGGACCTCCCGCCGGAACCAAACCAGCCCCTGCACGCCCAGGTCCACCAGGAACAGGCAGGTGAACAACAGGCCGGGCCGGGTCACGATTGCCGGGCACGGTCGCACAATCAGGTAGAGCAAAAAAAGGGCGGCGGACCCCGCGGGCAGGAAGGCGGCCGCGGCGGCGCTCTGGCACTGCAGATCCCGGCTCCGCCCGGCGGCGGCCAGAAAAAGCCAGGCGAACCCGATGAAGACCGCCAGGGCGGTGGGGATTTTTGCGGGCGTGAAGAATTTATCGAACCAGCCCCATTGCATCAGCAGGGTGCCGAGGGCGGCGAGCAAAGCCAGGTAGCTCCAGCGCTGGCGGGAGGCGACCGCCGACAAGCCCACATCGAGGATGGCGATGTAGCCGAACAGCCCGAGCGGGTTATCCTGGCCAGTGGAGAGCAGGATGGGGGTGAGGAAACCGCCCAGCATGCCGAGGATGGCCACCACGGGCGCCGCGAGCCAGACCGCCAGGCCGAAGGCGGCGGCGGTCACCAGCGCCATCAGGCCAAAAGTGGCGGTGGCCGGGAGCAGTTGGTAAAAAGAGTGCGCAGCGAAGAAATCGGCGTAGAGCACCACCACCCCGGTGCCGCATAACACCTGGGCGGTCACGGCGTATTTGGGGAGTTCGAGGCGGCCGCCGCCGATCACCAGGCCCAGGCCCGCCACCAGGCCCAGGAGGATCCGCATCGGCGGGCTGATCAGCCCGTGTTCGAAGGAATATTTCAAGGCGAAACAAATCCCCAGGAACAGGGCCAGGCCGCCCACCCAGGCGAACATTTTGACCCCCAGGAATTGCTCCCAGTTGATGGCTGCCCGATCCGGGCGGGGGGCGGTCACGGCGGCGGGCGGGCAAGGCGCGGTGAAGGCCTCCGCCTCCGCCTCCGCCCCCGCCTCCGCCTCCGCCCAGGCGGGCGCCGCCGGCACCTCGGCTACGGGCGGCGGAGCCGGGGATGGCGCCGGCTCGGGGGCCGGGTTCAGCCGCGCCGG
>CAIMWS010000479.1 GCA_903845125.1 uncultured Verrucomicrobiota bacterium | reverse complement strand
CCCATTCCGGAACTCTTTTGGGATGGTAATTTGCCAATTGATATTTTTCCCAATTCTCACCTACGACGTGAAGCTTTTCTAAAAAGGTATCATTGACTTGTTTTATGAATTCCAAGCGCTCTCGAGCGAAGGGATAAGTGGCGAAATCGTTGTCGTAACTTTTACCTGAAAAGAGAATGGGAATGAGTTTGGGCAGGTCCAGGGGCCGGAAATAGTGGTCGTAGCCAAAAAACGGGATGAACTCCACGTTTCGGATGTTGCGGCGCACCGCCTCTTCAAACACCCGGCGATCAACCACTATTTGCCAATCAACCGCGGTGGCGTAATTCAGGATGCGATTGACGAAATCCGGATTCACGCAAGCATCCCCAAACCACATGGTCACGGGAATCTTCAGCTCCTGCCGGACCCGTTTTAACATTTCGGGATCGAGGTTGTACCCGGATTCGACATAAACGAGAGCTGGCTTCAACTCCCGAATTTCCTCGAACGCAATCCGGCTGGCATCCTGCATCTTATGGGCCAAAACCCGGCGATCGATATAATCCTGCACATCGCGGCAGCCAAATGGCTTGACCACTGCAAAATTGTCCCTCAACAACTCGGCGATATGATAATCATTGCCATTGGGAACATAATACAATGAGAGAGGGGTTTTCTCGACCTTGGCGGCGGGACCGTTTTTTTCGGTGGCCGGGCTTCCAACAGCAGTCCGGTGGTCATTGATTCTCCCCATGGTTTCATCAATGGCGCGGATATCCTTGTGGTCTTTGCTGCCGCCGATCTTGGTTTTTATGAACCGCAACAAGTCCAAAGTAATGAATTTAAAACCTTCAAAGAAGAAATGATTCCGCGGATCGAAAACAATGTCATCGGGATGGTACCCATGCAAATGCGCCAAACCCGAAATCCACGAATTGTGGCTTTCTATGTCCGGGGCCACCGAGGCAAAATCGGCCGGACCATAGTGGATTACGTCCAAGTCGTGAACGTCCCTGATGCCGTAGGCAGCCAAAGCGGAACTGCCATCAATACACAAGTATTCGGGATCGACACCAGCCTGTTTCACCCATTGCTTAAAATGGCTCAGGCGGCGATTAAACCGCTCCCAATAGCGCGGACGGGCATGGTTCAAGAAATGCACGCTGTTTTCGTTGAGTAAAATTTGGGCAAGGGTCAGGGTCTGTGCGTGCGTATCGTTGATATGAACTGAATAGTTCCCTAACTCATACAGAGCGCGGATCTTGCTCTTGGCGGCGCGCACCATCTCCCGATTCGCCGCACTAAAAATAAACACCCGCAAAGGAGCCGTCCCCTTGAAGCGGATCATGGCATCCTGCCGCGCACCTTTGAAATTATCCTGCCAATTACCAATCCACTTTTCCCCCTCGTACATTTGCCGGATCAAGAGATAAGGCCCATCATTTGTCAAAGGGATGTTTTTCTCGTAAAAAATGCTTCCAAATTCCAGCAGTATCCGCCGGACAACTTCCTCCCTCCCCACTGCGCACGGGAATAAACTGACGACATAACTGCACGGATCAAGCCGGCAGAATTCGGCGGCAATGGCATCGGCAAAATGCGGGGCCAGGCCGTGCTTGAGGAAATAACCGGCATCATAATGGTTGGCGGGCCGCTCGTAATTCAAACAGGTTATCGGTTTTTGCAGGGCCAGGCACGCGGCCACCCGATGCGCACCATCGATTAAGACACGCCCCTGCCCCACCGGCACCAAGGATTTTCCCGGATCGAAGCCATTGGTTTTGATGGAGTCGAGCAGCAATTCAAATGCCTTTATATAATCGGCGCAGGAATTCTTGGTTCCGTCTCCTTCCCGGAAGGTGCCCTGGCTGAAGGCCGCCAGATGGGCCTGATAAATTTCCTGGGCCCACCGGGACTTGATGTTCAATAAACGATGCCGGGCAAAAATTGTTTTGGCGGGAAGATCAAATCGTTGGCCAACCAAAAGCCGCTCCGCATTATGGCATTCCCAGGGGACCGGTTTGTCCTGGGGTAAATAGTCCAGCGCCAAAAGGTGGGGATTTAATTTCCCCGCCGCATCTTGGGGATTCATCATCCCACCAACAGATACCTCCACCGGAGCTTTTGTGCGCAACCATAATCCATTGCCAGTGCCATTGCCGGAGTGGCACAAACCGATCCCCGCGAGGTAAAACCCCTGGCCCCTGAGGGTGGTTTGCAGTTCGCTTAACTTGCATTGACCTTCGTAGGTGGTTTTGGTGGCAGCCACTTCCAAAAAGAGCGCCTGCACTCTTTTCAGCATTTGCGCAGATCCCCTTAAAACCTTCATTTCGGCGCCCTGCACATCGCACCATAGCAGGTCAATGTTTTTCCCAGCCAGGGGAGCGAAGTCATCCAAAGTGGTCACTTTAACTTCGTAATGCTCTGCCGGGTCGGCTCCTGTTGGTATCCAATTTTCCGGACCAGCCTGGGTTTTCAGTGGCAATAACGAGCCGATTCCATCCAGGCTGCCCTCATAGAACACCATGGTTCCCCCAACATCAGCGACCGCCAGATTATGGCAGTGAACCTGTGGGAGAGAGGCATACTTGGCGGACAACTGGTTAAAATACCGGCGGCTGGGTTCAAATACGTGGAGTTCAACCTGGGGATACCGCTGCGTAAGACGGCTTATTTCATACCCCAAGTATCCGCCTACAATCACAATCGTTTTCACCTCCCCGGCCGGTTTCCCAATGAATTCATGCAACCTGGACTCAACGTCCGATTGGATTTCATCGTAAGGCTGCCGCCCCGAAAGGCCTGTATAGTTGCGCGTCTCGTCCAGGGAACCGCTGGTGGAGTGGACCTCGGCATGGTGGGTGATTCTCGCGAGGAAAAGATCCTGATTATTATCCAAAATGACTGAATACCCCTGCGCTACGCCGTATTTCAGAATCGCATCCCGTTGTTTGCCGTATTCCACCACGACCAACTTTGGCTGAAACTTCTTCCAATCCAAACCTTGCAGCACGGCCAGATCGTGCCCTTCTGCATCAACACAAAGCAGGTCAAACTCGGTAACATTTTCCTCCTTGAGTATCGTGGTGAGCGTTTTAAGGGGAATCTTCTCTTTGTGCCAGGCCGGCTTGTATTGTTGCCACCGGGCAGTTTCCGCCGCCAGCAGGGTTGCCACATCACTGCCCCATTCGGGCAGATGCGGATAAGTGGAAACCAATATTTCGGTTTCACCATCTTGATTGGAGGCGGCGGCTCGGAGGCAGCGAACCGCATTATTATCAGCATAAGAGGCGCATAATTTCTTAAAATTCTTGGCCACCGGCTCGACGCTGATTCCCCGCCATCCCAAACGCTCGACTAACCGCCGGACATTGCTGTAATGAACCCCATCAAAAGCCCCTACCTCAACAAAGAAACGGCTCGAAACTGGCTGATCGTGGAAATACTGTTCGATAAACAGATCCTGTCCCAATTGCGCATAACATCCCCGCATATGCTTGGGCAACTCCCGGGCAAACCAAAATTCCGGATTGGCCTTGAGCACCGCCGCACAGGCCTGGTCAACCAATCCGGCATTCCCCAGTTTTTTGCCAGCCTGGGCAATATACCAGCCCAGTCTCCAGTGATTTACCCCACCATCGATGGCCAGCGAAAATTGTTCGCAGGCCTTAAGATATTCGCCTCGATGGGACAAAACCAGACCCTGCCACAAATGTGAATAACCATCCTCAGGCTTGACCTGGAGTTGCTGCCTCAGCATCTGCCATTCTTCATCGGAACTGCGTGCGATTATTTCCTCTGCAGCCCAAACTTCAGACAGATTTCCTTTTTCTGGCTCAAAAGACCGGCTGCATCGCATTGCCTCAAGCAGTTTATCATGCATAGGAGCAGGGTATTGGAAGGTTTTGGGAAATACAAAAATTAATGATCTGAAATTTCATCCAACCAACCCCAAACAGCAACTGTGACCCACTGGCAGGCCAATGAGTCTTGATGCGTAAAGCCCGGTTACTTGAAAACAATTCCGGTAACCGAGCCCAATCAAACCGCCAGGTTGGATGCTTGATGAATGGCCGGTTATTCTAGGATGGGAGAGCCGCAATAACTGGGCGATGAGGGACCTCGTTCAAAGAAAAAGGCTGACCGGAGGTCAGCCCTTGTTCAACCGAAAGCGACACCCCCCGCTCCCCCGCTACGGGGTGCGGGGATTTGATCAGCGCCAGGTTTTCCGAGGCGATGGGATGGGTGGGGTCCAACTCGAGGACATGCTCAAATACTGCTTGAGCCGCTTCCAGGGCATCGAGTTTATAAAGACATTTGCCCAGAACCAGCAGAGCCGGAATGTCATCCGGGGTTCGTTTGACCACGCAATTATACAGTTCGGCGGCATCCCGGAAGCACCGGTTTTCGAACAAGTAATGCGCCAGCAATTTGATGGCTTCCAGGTTTTCGGGATCCAGGTCGAGGGCCGCCTTGATGGCTTGTTCGAAATCTCCGGTTTGTTTCAAGGCGGCGTGAACCGCAGCCAGACGGGTATGAGTAACCGATTGGTTGGGCTGGATCGCTATGGCGCGTTGGTAAATGGTCCGTGCGGATTCATATCGTTCCAGTTGGTATTCCAAGTTGCCTAAGGAGGTCAGAATTTCCAAGGACTCGGGGGCCAGCGATAGCGCCATTTCCAGGAAATCGCGGGCGGCTGGTAAATTGCCCTTGGCATAATGTTCATCGGCCCGCTGCAAACTCAGGTGCAGCAATCCGCGGCGATCAGTTTCAGGAGTTTCCACCGGCTTTTGAGAGGTATTCATATCAGCAAAGTATTCAAGTTAAGTTTTTCTACAGGATTTACTGCAACAGTTTCAGCACGTTTTGCGGAGTGGTGTTCGCCTGGGCGAGCATCGAGGTCGCTGCCTGGACCAGGATATTGGCCTTGGCATATTCGGTGGACTCGGTCGCCACATCCACATCTTCAATCCGGGAGGTCGCCGCGGTAATATTCTCCTTATGGACCTGCAATTGCTCCATCGTGTAACTAAGGCGGGTTTGGTTGGCCCCCACCAAGCCCCGGTCATTGGCTAATTGCACAATGGCGTCCTTGACCTTGGCCAGGGTGGTTTTTGCCGCCGCCACTGAAGTCAGGAAAGACGATATCTCACCACTGCTGGTGACTGATGAAGACCCATCACTGCTCAACTTGGCGGCCGTGAGGAAATTGCTGGTATCAGAAGCGCTGCCCAAGGTGAACGAACCGGTGGCACTGGACATGGAAATAGTATCATCCGCCCAATTATAGGAGGCAGTGATATCACCACCGGTGGTGGTTTTGATGCGATCAAACAACTGCTGCATGGTGTCGGTGGTATTCACCGCGATCGAAAACGCTCCAACGGTTATAAAACCGTCTTCAATGGAAGTAGCAAAATTGAGGCTGCCAAGCTTCGGACTCCACGAGGCCGAAGTAGCGCTGGCCACCGTGGCGGAACCATTTCCCTGCAGTTGGGTGATATCAAGGAAGTTGCTGGTATCGTCGGAACTGCCCAAGCTGACGGTCCCAGTCCCGGTGAGTTGGATTTGGTCACCGGTATAAGTCGCGGATACGGTGCCTTTGGTGGCGGTGTTGATGCGAGTCATGATGGAATCCAAGGAGTCCGTCGGATCCACCGTCACTTTGTATCCGTTTACAGTGAAGAAGCCCTG
>CAIMWS010000478.1 GCA_903845125.1 uncultured Verrucomicrobiota bacterium | reverse complement strand
TCGATTTAGCTCGCTTCCGGACGCCAAATCTTTAGAACAAAAAAGAACATGAGAACTGGAGTTCATCGACCCTGCTTACTCAGAGTTCTCCGGTGTCTTTTTCCCGTGAGTCAACGGGCTCGGCCGCCTCAGGTTTCCAGCGTTTCCCACTTCATGCCCAGCTTGCGCGCCGCGTAGCCCGCCTCCCGCACGTAATCGCCGTAGCTCATCAGCCAATGGGAGTCGCGCACTTCGCCCAGCAGCTTTTTCCAGTCCCCCTGAATCTCCACATCCTGCTGCGACCGGCAGATTTCGTAGCTGGGATTGCCCGTCACCCGGCCTTTAAACCCGAGCCACCGCCCCGTGATGTAATCCGGATCGATGAAGGTCAGCTCCTGCCCCAGGGGCAGATCCACCTTGGGCGCGGCCCCGTAGTCGGATTCGAAATGGGTCAGGACCGTGGCGGGCTCGTAGCTGCGGCCGTTCATCCGGCGGGGCGCGGTGCAGTGGGCGCAGGTCACCGTCCGCTGGTGGGGGAAGGTTGAATTATGCAGGAACACCGGCTTGCCCGAAATATACCGCAGCAGCACCCCGGCGGGGATCACCACAAAATCCGACTCGCAGAACGCCATCCAGCCTTCGTCGTTCAGCAGGCTCAAAGTCAGGCAGGCGGTCGTGCCGGACATGGGCATCACGGTGCCCATGCAGCTCTTGATGGTGAACGCGCCGGCCTGGTTTTCGCACAGCAGATCCTTGAACACGCGGTGCAGCACAAACGCGTTGGACACAAAATCCATCCGGGTGTCGAGCCGGGTATTAGGCAATTCCAGGTATTTCCGCGCCGCCCGACCCGCGGCCGCCACCAGATCCCCATTTCCCCGGGCCTTCTGGATGCGCCGGCCCAGGTCCTCGTAGCTGACCTCCACGATGTCCAGCTTGAACAAGTCCCTGGCCAGCACCGGCGCCTCCGCGGCAAACTTGCCCCAGGTGCCGCCCAGCGCCACCACGCGCGTGCCGGGCAGGTTCAGCTTGCCGTATAATCCGCGCAGCCGCCATAGCACCTCGTCGTAGTCATCCACCACCACGTCCTCCACATGGGGCCGGGCGGCGGTGGCCGGGCTGGCCGTCTTGCTGGTGGCCAGGTATTGCACGCTCAGACCCTCGAACCAGTAGTAGGAGGGCCCGGACGCCTTGCGCACATAAATGACCGTGTCCCGCGGATTGGCCAGAATGGCCTTCAGCACCTCGCCGCGGCCGGAGCAAGCGTAGAGCAGCACCGCATCCGCCGGATTATCCAGGACCCTTTTGGCCTCCTCCATGGTGGACACCTTTTGCACTGGCGAAAACTCTACGCCGAAATCGGCACGCGTTTTTAAACCAGCCAACTCGCGCTGGATGCGGGCGATCTCCTCCTCGACCGCCTGGGCGGTCTGCACCCCGCCCCAGGATTTCCAGGAAGTGGCCTCCTTGCGCTGGGGCAGGCTGTAAAGGAACAGCGGCTGGATCTTGAGCACCCGGCCCGCCTTCAGCAGCGGGCGGGCGGGATCCCACGGCTCCACTTCGGCATCCGCCGCCCAGAGCGGCAGGGCACGGCTGAGCGCAGCCGCGGTGAGGCCGGCCCCGCTGAAACGCAGGAAAGCCCGGCGGTTGAAATTCAAGTTTTGCATAACGTATGGCAGCACCTTAGCAAAACCGGCCACCCCGGGCAACTCCTTTGCGGCAGGCGGGCATAGCCCGGCTCCCACCCTACCGGCTCCGGGCCGCCGGTAAAACTTCGACGGCCCCGCCCTCGGCAGGATGGCATGCACCTCCTGCTGGCTGATCAGAACGGGCACGGCCGGCTCATCCACCCAGGGGGGCAGCCGTGCTGACGGCCAGGCTCGGCTTGCCCCCAGCCGCGGTCCAGCGGAAAGCTTCGTTGATTTCTCCAGCCATCGATGGACCCACCACCAAGGCGCCAGTTCCCGAAACATCGAAGGCGTTGCTATTGGCGCCATCGGCCAGGGCTCCCAAACCTTGGAATAAGGCCCCCTGCCCCACCCCGGCCAGGTTCATCCATGCGGCCCGAAGAACGATCCCGGCCGCCTTTTTCAAGGCGGCATAGGGGCAGTCGGCGGCTATATCGTCCCTCGCCTCGCCAGCCTGCTCTACGCTCCCTACCTTGCGCTCCAGGCTCCATGCTCCCTCCAGTTCCAGACGGTGCTCACAGACCCGGGGCCAGGACGACGCGGAAGCCGTGGTATTCGAGCTTGGTCTCCGGCGTGTTGGCACCGCGGATGGCGGACCGGCAGAACCTGGCGCTGTTGTAATAAGCGCCACCGCGACACACGCGTTGGGAGCCCGTGTTTGGACCCCGTGGGTCAGCCACACTCCCGCCTGGATAAATGTCCTGCCAGTCCTGGCACCATTCCCAGACGTTCCCATGCATGTCGTACAAACCCCAGGCATTGGGCAACTTCTGCACCACTGGATGCGTTTGGCTGCCGCTGTTGCCAGAATACCAGCCATATTCCACCAAATTCGTGAAGTCGGGGTCCTCCCCGTAGCTGAACCGTGTGGTTGTCCCCGCCCGGCACGCATATTCCCATTCCGCCCCGGTCGGCAACCGATACACATACCCCGCTGGCAGCCGCCCCGCCAACTGCTCCCGCTCCGTCAGTTTCCCGCAATAATTGGTGGCCTCGTGCCAGCTAACCATCTCCACCGGCCGCTGCGGATTCCCGGTGAACTGGCTCGGATTACTCCCCATCACCGACTGATACTCCGCCTGGGTGGTCTCGTACTGATTCATCCAAAATCCCTTGGTTATAGTCACCACCGTCTGCGGCCCTTCCCACGAAAAACGACCCTGCTCATTCGTGGGACTGCCCATCGCAAAGGTGCCCGGCGGTATCCAAACCATGCCTACCGACGGCGGATCGGCCTTTTTGGTCAGATCCACCCGGTAAAAACTCCGGGGCGCCGCAGTTGCGGAAGGCGTCAACAACTGGAATGTCATCCGTTGCCGGTCCGCCACCACCATCCCCACCTCGCGCCAATAAACCAAGTCGGGTGATTCATAGACCCAATAATTCGTGCCGGGCAGGGCGGTAAAGGTGAGCGTCACGGTGTTGGTTTCCAGCCGGATATCCGTCACATAAGGCCCCTCTTTGACGATCAGCACCGCCACCGCGCTGTTGGTGGAACCGGCGGCGTTGCTCACCG
>CAIMWS010000477.1 GCA_903845125.1 uncultured Verrucomicrobiota bacterium | reverse complement strand
GCCAACTTGGTTCTCTCTGCTTTCAAACCGGGGCGGGATGGCAGCACCATTGTGCGGGTGTATGAGGCTGCCGGAATCGCTACCACCGGGGCCGTAATCACCTGCCAAATGCCGCTCAGAGCTGCCCAAACCGCAAACTTGATGGAAGACACGGGATCGGATTTAGCGATCGCGCCAGAGAACCAAGTGCAGTTAAATTTCGCGCCATTTGAAATTAAAACTCTCAAACTGAAGGTGCAGCCCAGCAAGTGATGGTCTGATAACAACTTGTGAATGGTTAATGTTTATAGATTCCGGCCTGCCAGCAGTTCATTAGCCTTGGCAGGTCCCGGCGCGGAGCATCCTTCCGCCCTTGAATCGATCCTTGGTTGGCGTAGGGTCACCCCATGATTGAGGAAAAAAAGGATACTGACTGGTGGCGCGCAACCTTGAGGGGGATGGCGCGGCTTTTCGCGGTGGCGATGCTGGTCCGAACGGGTTGGACGGCCGAGATCCCCAAAGCCGCGGCGGCCCCTTCCGAAATGCGCGAACTCCAACTTTGGCTGGCGGCAAAATTCGAGGGCGGCCGGCCAGCAAATCCACCTCAATGGGGCTTGGTCATACTGACCAACTTCGACGAGTTGTGCCAGAACACCCGGATGGGACGGCCGCTGACGATCGGCAAAACGGAGTATCCGCGCGGGATTTTCTGCCACGCCCCCAGCAAGTTGGCCGTGCGTTTGCCGGCTCCGGGCAAATCTTTCTCGGCCCTGGCCGGTGTGGACAGCAACACCCAGACCCACGGCGGACACGGCAGCATCGTCTTTGCGGGAACGGCCGCAGGGAAGGCGGGATTCCGCTCCAGCGTCATGCATGAGGGGATGCCGGCCGAGAGAGTCAGCCTGGACCTCGGGGGTGCGACGGAATTCCTGCTGGAAGTGGGTGATGCCGGCGACGGCAACGCCTGCGACCAAGCTGACTGGGCGGACGCGAAGATCACTTTGGCCGATGGTCAAATCCTGTGGCTGGGCGAATTGCCGATCATTGAAGGTCAGACGCCGCCTGTGATTGCCACGGATCGGCCTTTTTCGTTCAGCTACGGTGGCCAGCCTTCGGCGGCCTTGCTCCGGGAATGGCCACTGGATCGCCAGGTAAAGCAGCTGGACGACCAGCGGACGGAACGATCCTGGACCTGGACCGATCCCCGGACGAAACTGGTGCTCCGCTGGGTGGCGATTGATTACCACGATTTCCCGACCGTCGAGTGGACCTTGCACCTCAAGAACGCTGGCACGACAGATACGCCGATCATCGAGGATCTTCAAGCCTTGGACACGCGTTTTGAGCGGAAGCAGGATGCGGTTTATGCCCGATTCGCCTCGCCGGGTGAGTTTGTCTTGAACCATCACGTCGGGAGCCCTTGTGCAGCCAACGATTACCAACCACTCCGAACCCCTCTGCCCCACCAGGCGGCCAAACACCTTGCCACGTCCGGCGGCCGCGGTTCGAACAGCGACTGGCCCTATTTCAACCTGGAGTGGCCGGGAGAAGGTGTGATCGCCGTCGTTGGCTGGCCCGGCCAGTGGGCCGCGAACTTCACACGTGACGAGGCCAATGGGCTGCGGGTGCGGGCGGGGCAGGAACAGACCCATTTCAAACTGCTGCCCGGCGAGGAGGTGCGCACCCCGCTGATCGTCCTGCAGTTCTGGAAGGGGGACCGGATCCGCTCGCAGAACACCTTCCGGCGTTGGATGCTGGCCCACAACGTGCCCCGTCCCGGTGGCCAGCCGATTCAGCCGATGCTGTTCGGCTGCAGCTCCCACTTCACCCAGGAGATGGTGGACGCGAACGAGGAAAATCAAATCCAGTTCATCAACCGCTACCTCGATGAGCGGTTGAAAATCGACTACTGGTGGATGGACGCCGGATGGTATTTCTGCGATGGCAACTGGACCAAGACCGGCACGTGGGAGGTCGATACCAACCGATTTCCCCGGGGCCTGCGGGGAATCAGCGACCACGCGCATGCCAGAAACATCAAAACCATCGTTTGGTTCGAGCCGGAGCGGGTGGCCCCAGGCACATGGCTGGCTGAAAAGCACCCCGAGTGGATCCTGGGGGGGAAAGGGTGGTGGCCTGTTGAACCTCGGCAATATCGAGGCTCGCGGATGGCTGACCGACCATGTCAGCAAACTGATCACCCAACAGGGCATCGATCTCTACCGGCAGGATTTCAACATGGATCCGCTCGACTTTTGGCGCCGGAATGACGCTCCGGACCGCCAGGGCATCACTGAAAACCACCACCTCACCGGCTACCTGGCCTATTGGGACGAGTTGCGGCGACGGCATCCGGGATTATTGATCGACTCCTGCGCGAGCGGTGGCCGCCGCAATGACCTCGAGACGATGCGCCGCTCGGTGCCCCTGTGGCGCACCGATTTCCGGCTCGATCCGGTGGGAACCCAATGTCACAGCTATGGGATTTCGTTCTGGCTGCCGTTGAGCGGAACCGGCACGGGAATATACGCCGACTACGATTTCCGCTGCAACATGGTCCCGCTCCTAAACTGCATCTGGGACGTGCGCATCAAGGACGCGGACTATGATCTGATGCGCAGGCTGTGCGAACAGTTCCGTCAGGTGGCCGACTGTTATCTGGGCGACTTCTATCCGCTGACCCCATACAGCCTCGAGCCGACCTCCTGGATGGGCTGGCAGTTTGACCGGCCAGACCTGGGCACAGGCATGGTTCAGGTTTTCCGGCGCAGCGAGAGCATCTTCAAGGCGGCGGACCTGTGCCTCCGCGGCCTGGAACCCACCGCCCGTTACCGGGTGAAGGATCTGGATTCCCGCAAAACCGAGATCATCACCGGCCAGCGGCTGATGGATATCGGTTTGCCGGTTACATTGAGCAACCGCCCGGGCGCTGCAATCATTACCTACGAGAAGCTGGCCGATTAGGCTAGATGGGGGGACGGCCGCCCGGGTCATGCAAAGCTGCTGCAGTTTGAGGCACGCCCCCCATTTGTCCCGAAAATGTGATCTGAGGCCAACGCCGGGCGGCATTGCAGCATCCCCACACCCATATTCGTATTGGGTTTGGCTGGACAACCGCAACCAGGTGGCGACAATCACGCCATCGAACCAAAGAAAGAAAGATCCGCTGCCATGAACGAAAATTCGACATTGAACCGCCGCCAGTTCTTGTGCACCACCGGCCAGGTGGCCACGACGCTGGCAGCCGCCTCCACCTTCGCGCCCGCGGTTCTCTCCGCCCCGGCACCTGGCAAAACGATTGGCGTGGGCTGCATCGGACTGGGAACCCGCGGGGGCGATCTGATCGAGGCGGTTGTGCACGCCCCCGGCGTCAAGGTGGTGGCGGTGTGCGATGCCTACGGGCCACATCGCCAAAAAGGCGTCCAGCGCAGCCTCAATCCGGAAGTGAAGGCGTATGTGGATTACCGGGAACTGCTTGCCGACCCGCGGGTCGATGCAGTGGTCATCGCCACGCCGGACCATTGGCACTGCCGGATGGTGCTCGACGCGGTGAAGGCGGGCAAAGACATCTACTGTGAAAAAGGCTTCTCCCGCACCCTGGCCGAGGCCCGGCAAATGCGCGATGCGTTGAAAAAGAGCCAGGTGGTCTTCCAGCTCGGCCACCAGGCGCGCCAGGCCACCTGCGCCTTGCAGGCCAGGGCACTGCTCGCCCAGGACATCCTCGGCCCCATCACACTGGTGCGCACCGGGCGTTTCAAGTCCCTGGAGCCAGCGCATCCCAATTGGCGTTGGTATGGCTATTACGACCAGTGGGAACGGCCGGATCCCGCGCAAGTCTTCAAGGAGTTGGATTGGGATCTCTGGCTCGGATCAGCCCCCAGGATTCCCTGGAACGAACGCCACTTCTGGCATTGGCGCTGTTATTACGCCTACGGCACCGGTTATGCGGGCGACCTGCTGTCGCACGAGATGGATTTCGTCCAATACCTCCTCGGCCACGGCATTCCCGACAACTGTTACTGCGCCGGGCTGAACGCCTTGCTGCGGGACGACCGCGAAGTGCCGGATACCTGGGCCGCGACCTACCAGTTTGAAAAGCTCGGCCGCACAGTCACCTTCACGGGGAGCATGAATACCACGGCCAGCCAGCCGGTGGAGATTTGCGGGCGGGACGCCACCTTGAGATTCGACTCCATCGCGCACGATGTCACCACCTTCGAAATCGTGCCGGCGGAACACAACCAAAAAAACAGCCTGCCCAAAGGCTACGAGCGGGGGAAGACCCCCAACCAGCCCAACCACATGGTGGATTGGGTGAATTGCATCCGCAGCCGCGGCAAACCGAAATGCTCCACTGACGAGGCGTTCATTGAAACCGCGACTTTTCTGATGTCCCTGGTGTCGCAGCAAGAACGGCGCCTGGTGCGCTGGGACGCCGCCCGGGAAGAAATCGTGTAAGCTGCACGAGCCATTGGATCAGAGGTTCCAACCGCCAGGGTCAGCTGCTGGGTCCGGCCAGTCCCCCTGGTTACCTCGGACTGGGCAGAAATGGCCTCCCATCCAAGTTCAACTTATTGTGATCTGGACCACACCCTCATAAGTTCCACCGAATGGGGTGGTCGCCCCCCCTTAACGCCTTTTACGTTCAATGTTCTTCACGTGACCACTGGTGAGGTCGAAACGATTTTTTACAGTGTAGAAGTCGCCCATGTCAGAGGTCCAATCCACGAATTGCCCATCCTGGTCGAACAAGTAGGCGGATGGCCCCGACGCCAGCGTTCGTCCAGCGGGAGCGAGCATAACCGTGTAGGTGGTGCCCGAGTTTTCATATGTTCCCTGACCCAGGATGGCCCCTCCTTTCCATGCTTGAAAATCCTGGATGGTCTTCAGGGTCTTTGGGGGGCGAACTTTCGACAGCATGATGAGATCGATGGACAAACACCCTCCCAG
>CAIMWS010000476.1 GCA_903845125.1 uncultured Verrucomicrobiota bacterium | reverse complement strand
GAGGGTTTAGCGTAGAGGAGCTTTGTCGAAAAGCGGAGGTTAAGAAAGGCAGTTTTTACCATTTCTTTTCCTCCAAAGCGGATTTGGCCATCCTGGTAGTGGAACAAGCCTGGCAGCAATATCACGATCATGTCCTGGCCCCCTTGCACAGTGGATCGCCGACCCTGGAACGCCTGGTGGATGATCTCTTTGCCGGTGATTATGCCTACCAACTGGCCAACCTCGGGGCTGGAAACCAGGTGAATGGTGTCCTTTTCAGTAATTTGCTGAGTGAATTTGGCAACATGGAAGATGCCTTGAGGAGCAAGATCATGGCTATTCTGACTGATTTCCGAACCGCACTGGAGGAAGTTTTGCGCCGGCATGATTTCCCCGCACTCTGCGGGAAACCTCCTGCCGATGGGGCCAAGGCTCTGCTGGCCTGCCTCCAAGGATCGTGGCTGCAAGCCAGGCTGGAAAACCGGCTGGAAGTGATTACGGATTTGGGCGGTTTCGTCCGCGGCCTGTTTAAAACCAACCGGATTCCAAGCCCCTTGGAAAGCGTGCTGCCATTGCCAACCGGCACAATTGTTGATAAAATCAGTTTTGTTGATTGAATATTGAAACATGAAAGCCATCAGAGTTCATGAAACGGGCGGGCCGGAAGTATTGCGTTTGCAGGAAGTCCCCGATCCAATTCCCGGCCCCGGGCAGGTGGTGATTCAAGTGCACGCCATTGGCGTCAATCCCGTTGAAACCTACATCCGCTCCGGCAATTACCCGCGCAAGCCGGCTTTGCCATATACTCCGGGCACGGATGCGGCCGGCATCGTGGAAGCCACCGGCCATGGCGTCACCCGTATTAAGTGCGGCCAACGGGCATACACCTCAGGAGCGATCAGCGGCGCTTACGCGGAAAAGGTGCTTTGCCAGGAATCGCAAGTGCATTTACTGCCCGAAAAAGTTTCTTTCGCTCAGGGGGCCGCGCTGGGAATCCCCTACGCCACTGCCTACCGCGCGCTTTTCCAGCGGGCGCGGGCCATGCCGGGCGAAACAGTTTTTGTGCACGGCGCCAGCGGCGGGGTGGGGATCGCCTGTGTGCAATTGGGCCGGGCCGCCGGATTGAAAGTCATCGGCACCGCCGGCACTAAACAGGGCCGTGAAATCATCCTGGCTGAGGGGGCTCACCATGTGCTGGATCACGCCGCTCCGGATTATCTGGATCAAGCCAGGACCTTGACCAATGGCAAGGGCATGGACATCGTTCTCGAAATGCTGGCCAACGTAAACCTCGGCAAGGACCTCCCGCTGCTGACCCGCGGGGGGCGGGTGGTCATTATCGGCTGCCGTGGCACGGTTGAAATTAATCCACGCGATGCCATGAGCCGGGATGCCGACATCCTGGGCATGACGCTGTTCAACGCGACTGAGCAGGACTTGGCCGTGATTCATGCCGCCTTGGTGGCAGGCTTGGAAAACGGCACCCTGCGGCCGATCATTGGCCAGCAACTGCCACTCGGCGAGGCACCCCAGGCACACCAAGCGGTGATGGCCACCGGCGCCTTGGGCAAGATTGTGCTGCTGCCGCAGGCCAGTCAATAACCGCGGCCAACCGGGCTTTTCCCAAATTTAAAACACCTCGGTGGCCAATCCGGCGGCATCCTTCACCCGGTGAGCGATGCGGGAGAGTGTCTTCAAGGACAGATGCCCGCAATCGGGTGAATTTGCCGGCCGGTGGGCCGAATAAATCTGGACTTGGGCGATTTGCGCGCCGCCCTGCTTCAACTCCACCAGGCGCTGGACATAATCTTCAATGTCCTGGGGCGTGGGTTCCTGGTCGTGGAAGATTGGGAAAAGACTCTGGATGATGATGGGCCTTCGCTTTCCCAGGGCGAGGATATTCTCCAGAATACGGGCTAGCGGAACATAAGAACGGTTGATCAGTTCCATCCTGGCTTGGGATCCGGCGTCCAATTTGATCCAGATCTCATCGGTGGCCGCAAAATGGGCCAGTCCGGTTTGGACCTCCGGTTCCTGCAATCCCGTGCCGTTGGTGATCAAAACCAGCTTATAATAAGGCAAATTACCCATCGCCCGGAGGTGGACCACCGTTTCCACAACCTCCGAAAAATTGGGGCACAAGGTGGGTTCGCCATCGCCGCTCAAGTGGATTTCCCGCAACTGGAGGAGGTCTTCGGGCACCGAATTATAACAGGGCATGCCTTGAATCTGCCCATTTTCCACCAGGTTTAAAACCTTCCTCAACTCCGCCGACATCACCTTCGCATTAACGCGCCGATCCCGATCGCCCGCGGACCGCTTGATCTCACAATAGACACAATTGAAGTTACACACTTGGTCGGGATTAAGGTTGACCCCCAGGGATAAGCCGCGGGCCCGCTGGGAAATCACCAGGTATATGTAACGGTTGGTGAAAAAATTCCGGGGCTCGCCAAAAGCGGCATCCATCCGGACTGGTTCCGGCACTTGGGGTGCCGATGGTGTTGGATCTTCAAATGTCCTAATTTTATCCATGTGGTCCGTCAAAACCCCATTAGTTGGCGACCATTAATAATAATCACTGCATTAGTATAGCCCAGCCAGCCCTCAAGGCTCGCCGGACATTGGGAATTCCTTTACCTATATTGACCTTCCTTTTCACAAGCCTTGCGTGTAATATTCCAGCTTAAGCATTTGCCTTGATTATTCAGCGGTGGCGAAATAGGTTGGTGCTCGTTCCCGAGGAATAACCGCCGAAAGAGGAGCCAATGATGGAAAACAACTCTGCAATCCGATCACCCGCCAGCAGCGAGGCACGGTTGACGCGCCGTGAATTTGTCCGCCACAGCACCGTGGCGGTAGCCGCCCTGGCCGGCAGCCTGAATACCTTGCCCGCCGGGGCGGAAACGGGCAAACCTCCCGCGCCGGCCGCAAATATCCTGAACTATAATCCGGATATGGAATACCGACGTTGTGGCCGGACCGGGCTGATGATTTCAGCGGTCTGCCTCGGCGGCCATTGGAAACGGGTGGTGAACATCATCGGCGGCCAGGAACCCAGCGGCTGGATGACCTCGGATATCAACCGGGAGGATTTCCAAAAGAACCGCCACGAGATCGTCACGCGGTGCATCGATCGCGGCATCAACTATGTGGACGCCTGCTGCCGCGAGGAAATTCTGGCCTATAGCCAGGCTCTGAAAGGCCGCCGGGACCGGATGTATTTAGGCTATTCCTGGCACATCAAGGAATCCCGCTTTGAGGATTGGCGCTCGGCTGAAAAGCTCAAGCAAGGCTTGGACGATGGCATGAAGGAAGCCGGCCTGGATTATGTGGATCTCTGGCGCATCAGCCTGCTGGTGGATAGCCACCAACACTCCCCGGCGGAAATTGAGAACGCGATGACCGCCTTGGAATGGGCCAAAAAAACCGGCCGGGCCCGGTTCATCGGCGTTTCCTCACACGACCGCGCACACTTGAAAAAACTGATCGAAACCTACCGCGACCAGATCGAGGTCATCCTCACCCCCTATACCGCAAAAACCAAGGTCGTTGAGGATGAAACAGGCTTGTGGGCCGCCATCCGGAAACAGGATGTCGGTTGGTTTGGCATCAAACCCTTCGCCAGCAACTCCATTTTCAAGGGGGACAGCACCCCCGCCAGCCCCAGCTTCGCCGAGGATAATCGCATGGCCCGACTGGCCATTCGCTGCATTCTATGTAATCCCTCCATCACCGCCCCCATGCCCGGCCTGATCACCCAGCAACAAGTGGATAATGTGGCCCTGGCGGTCAAAGAACGGCGGGAACTGGATGTAAAAGAACGGGCCGACCTGGAGCGGGCCATGGATCGGGCGTGGGCCAGCTTGACTCCCGATTATCAATGGCTGAAAAATTGGGAACATGTCTGACCTCCGGCGCACATCAGCAAAAAGATCGTGAACATTAATGCATTGGCGGGAGGGCTTTCCGTAATCCTGGTTCTCAGCGTGGGCTGGCGGCCAGCGGAAATACTGAATTCAAAGGCGGAGCCAGCCGGGCAATCCTCCGCCCAAATCCAGACCGGACCACCAGCCAAGCCGCCTCCGCTTGAATTGGACAAAGAGGCTCCGCTGCTCATCGATGCCCCGCCCGCGCCAAGCGCCAAATCCGGCAGAAAAATGGCCGATAATTCGCCTTGTTTTGTCTGCCATGCGAATTTCGCCGAGGAAGAAATTGCTTTACGGCACAGCCAGCTGGGAGTGGGCTGCGTGGATTGCCATGGCGCATCCTATGCCCATCGCAACGACGAGAACAATACCACTCCCCCGGACACGATTTTTCCGGCCCGGAAAATCGATGCGGCCTGCGAAAAATGCCATCCCAAACACAACGCGCCGGCCAAAAAGGTCATCGCCACCTGGCAAAAAAGGTGCCCTGAAAAGAAAGACGCCAAGGCCCTGGTCTGTACCGACTGCCATGGCCATCACCGACTGGCCATCCGCACTGTGCGTTGGAACAAGGAAACCCGGGAATTGCTCAAGTAACATTTTCAACCAGAACTCGTCCGCCAGCACCCGCCGGAACCAGGGTACCGGATGGCTCTCCCCCGCCCGGCTATTTCAGGCCATGGCCGAACGATAAACCGCCAGCGTCTGTTCCGCGCAGCGCTGCCAGCTGAATTGCCGGGCCTGCACCAGGCCCTTCCCGACCAAATCGGCGCGCAAAGCCGGATTGGCGGCCAGGGTCTGCATGGCCGCCAGATAGCCCGAAGGGGTTTGCTCGGCGAAGAGCGCCGCCTCCCCGCCCACCTCCGGCAGGCTGGCCACGGGCGAGCAGATCACCGGACAGCCGAGGCTCATGGCCTCCAGCACCGGCAGGCCAAAGCCTTCGTAAAGGGTGGGGAATAAAAAGGCCGCCGCCCGCCGGTAAAGGTAAACCAGCACCTCGTCCGACTGCCGCCCCAGGTAATGCCAGCCGGCGGGTGGCTGGCCTTCATGGCCCACGCCTTCCCAGCGGGCGCCCACGATCACCAGCGACGGCAGGCGGATGCCCCGTGATTCCGCCAGCCCATAGGCCTCCCGCAGCAAGGGCAGGTTCTTGCCCGGCTCCAGCGACCCCACAAACAGGAAAAACTCGGCGGGCAATTCCATCACCGGCTTCTGTTCCGCCGGAATCCGCTGCGGATCCAGGAAATCGCAGCCGTTGTAAATGACCTCGAGGCGGGCGGCAGGCAGGCCCAGCAACTCCATCGCTTCCCGGGCTGTAAAGCGGCTGATGCATATCACCCGGCGTGCCCGCTGCAGTTGGCTCAAGCGCCGCCGGGTGCTGGACCGCTGCCACCGGCGAAAACGCTGCGGGAACCGGATCACCGCCAGGTCGTGCAGGGTGATCACATTGGGGATCCCGGCCGGGGGCCGGATAAGGAACCCCGCCGGCGAGTGCAGCAGGTCGGCTCGCGCCCAGGCCAGCCGGTAAGGCGCGGCCACCTTGGCCCAGATCAATTCCCGGTAAAAGGTCTTCAGCGCCCGCTGCGGCTGGCGGTATTGAAAATTTTCCACCGGCCACGCCAGCGGCACGAGTTCCAAATCCGGCGCTTTCAGGTCACGCAAAGCCCCCATCAATCCGCGGATATGGCGGGACACACCCGCCTGGGTGGTGAACAGGGCATTGGTATCAATGGCTACGCGCATAATGACGTCACCCGGACTTCCCCAGTCCGGTCAGCGACACAACTCACTTGACTCCCCCACCCGGCTGGGCCTCCCTCAATAATCCGGCCAACACCGGTTCCATGGTGGCGGCCCAAATCCGGTATCCGGCCTCGTTCAAATGCAGGTAATCGGGCGCGATATCCGGGCGGAAATGCCCATCCTCCTGGAGCAATTGGGGGCCGATATCCAGGAAGGTGGCCGCCCCCCCACCCGCCCACTGGGCCAGGGCGGCATTGATGCTGCGGATCCGCTCCCGATCCGGGTCCGCGGGATCCTGGCCGCGCGGGAACAACCCGAGCAGCAGCACGCGCGTGCCGGGTGATTTGGACCGGATGCGGCCGCATACCGCCTGGATGCCCGCCACGATCTCCTCATTCGAATTCTGCCGGGCCGCATGGGCCTTGAGGTTGTTCGTGCCGATCAGCACCACGGCCACCTTGGGCTGGATGCCCTCCAACTCCCCGTTTTCCAACCGCCAGAGCGCCTGCTGGGTGCGGTCCCAGCCGAAGCCGAGATTCAGCGCGTGCCGCGGCGCATAGTATTCAGCCCACACTTTGGCGCCTGGGGCGTTCGCGGAGGTGGGTTCCCCCCCGAACAGGTGCGTGATGGAATCCCCCACAAACACCAGTTCCACCGGGCGGTTCTTCAACGCCGCCCGCACCGCCGCATGCCGCTGCCACCAGTTATAAAAGTCCTTTTCGATGGCCGGCACGGGAATCGTCGCCGTATTGGCCGCGGCCGCCTGCCCGGTGGCGATGGCCTGCGCGTCCAACTCCGGCAGCGTAAACCGCACGCTGACGATGAACGGTGGCTGCCCGGATTCCCAATGCCCGTAGGTGGTGGCCACCACCGTGCCATCCGGCATCACTTCCACTCCCGGGTAGGCGCAATCAGCATCCTTCTTATTGTCCATGAGCCGGACGCGATATTGTCCGGGCTGGCCCCGGAGGATATCGTCATAGGTGCCCACCCACCCCACCCAGTCCCCGTAAGTGGCGCTCCCGGCGGCGGTGTCCCGGAAGCTAATAAACAGCCGCCCATCCGGCGCGTATTTCCCGGTGTGCCGGTCCCCGGTCAAGGAGCCGGCCAACTCCCGGGGGGGGGACCACGTTTCCCCCTCGTCTTCCGAGAAGATGACGTGGGAATTTTTCCGGCGCGAATTCTCCCGCAGCAGCACCGCCATTTGCTGCCCATCCGGTGAAAGGATGCACCCGGGCTCGCAAAGATGCACCTCGCTGCTTTGATGGATGGCTTTCGGATAACTCCACGTCAGGCCGCCATCGCGGGAGTAAGTCTGGTAAAGCGTGAACACCACCGGCCGGGCGGCCTGGCCGGCGCTTTGGAAAAATCGCCCGTCGTCGTGGAACATGGCCAGGTAATGCCCCGGCGCTTTCAGGGGCTGCACAAAACCCATCACCACGATCCCGCCCCAATCCCCCGCCTTCTGCAGCGGGGACCACGTCTGGCCATCATTCTCGGACACCGCCAACCGGGCCGGATAAAGGCCGGACCACAAAATCAGCCGCTTTTTCCCGGTGGCATCCACCACCCGGTGAATGGTGGGCGTTTCCAGGCTCGTGGCCCAATTGTCCGGCACCCCCAGGCGGCCGCTCCAGGTTCGCCCGCCATCACCGCTTCTTTTCATGACGATGGGCCCCCGGCCATGCCCCTTGGGATACACGCCAATCAGCGTCCGGCCATCCTCCAGCAGCACCGTTGTGGGATGTCCCAGATACTGCCCCGCCTCCCGGTCCACCACCACCTGGCGATTGGTCTGCGCCGCCAGGTCCAGGAACGGGATCGAGCTGCCGCCCAGGCCTTCCGCCGCACCGGCACGGCCTGAAAAAAACCGAGGGCCCAGGACCGCTGCCAGGATCCCCAACCAAAGCACCGGAAACCCCAACCTCGCCGACAATGGTCGTCTTGTTCGCATGCCGGTAATGTGCCTTCCGCCACGCATGATGAAAAGGTGAAACCTCTGCCCACACCTTCAGCACGGCACACAGCGGCGTGGCAAAAAAACCCGCCGGATCAAACTGACCACATGGAAGGGAATCGGGGCCGCCAGGAACCTTCAGAATTTCAATCTTTTTCAGTGGTTTCGGCCAATTCTGTGGTTGAAGTTCTTCGTGGCTTCCGGACTGCGGCAGCGAAAAGGCGGGAATCAAGCTCCCGCCTTCCCAGCGTCCCAGGCAAGCATCCGGCGGAGCCGGAACTTCCTGAGATCTGGCTTTCCAGTTCGGCCAGGCCGTTATTACCGGCTGACCAGGTCGCCCAACCGGGCGCGGAACTGGGGCCGGCGTAGCAGCG
>CAIMWS010000475.1 GCA_903845125.1 uncultured Verrucomicrobiota bacterium | reverse complement strand
TTGCGACGGAGAAGGTGATTGAACGCCTGAATTCTTAGCCCAATGCGCGACATTTCCCACCATTCCACCTTGCCATACAAGTCCCGGTACCTGCTTGGATTCCGCCTGCTATTAGGAAGTTATTTATGCACGAACGCTAAGGTGCTTTTGGATCGATGGTTTCAGTCCGGATTTCGTAACCAATACCAAATGCGGGCTCGAAGTAGAAGGCGATGTATGGATCGGTATGGGAAGTCAAAATCAATATGTGTATCGCTTTGTTGTCGCGGTCCCGCAGAAAATCGTGCACCGAAGGTCTCGGCGCAGCCATGTAGCGAGCCTTTCACTCGACGAGGAGCAGCAGCGTCTGGAAATCGTCATGGCAAGCGGAGTGCGGGGCGTCTGCGCTCTCAGAAAAACCGCCGAACAAACGGTTTTGCAGGCGGATTGGCCGATGGGGAAAAAGGCCGCGAAATCGGGATGGCCGGAGATCTGCATTCGCTTGGGCAAGTGCCATGAATATGGGGGGGTCAACGACGAGGCCGAGTCGGTCAAGTGGTATCGCAAGTTGGCCGATCAAGGTGATACCCGCGGGGAGGTTAGTCTCGGCTTGTGTTATCAGGAGGGGCTTGGTGTGGCCAAAAATGGGGCAAGAGCTGTCAAAAGGTTTCGCCAGGCTGCGGATAAAGGCGATGCGGACGGGCAGGTTAAGCTCGGTTGGTGCTATGAGAATGGATTTGGCGTGGACGAGGACTGGGCCGAGGCGGTTAAATGGTATCGCCAGGCCGCCGATCAAGGTCATGCCGGTGGGCAGTTTAATCTTGGCTGGTGCTGTGAGTATGGATTTGGCATAACCAAAAACGAGGTCGAGGCGGCCAAATGGTATCACCTGGCCGCCGATCAAGGCCATGCTGGTGGGCAGGTTAAGCTCGGTTGGTGCTATGAGTATGGATTTGGCGTGACTCAAAACGCGGTTGAGGCGGCCAAATGGTATCACCTGGCCGCCGATCAAGGTCATGCTGGTGGACAGTTTAATCTTGGCTGGTGCTATGAGTATGGATTTGGCGTGACCCAAAACGCGGTTGAGGCTGCCAAATGGTATCACCAGGCCGCCGATCAAGGTCATGCTGGTGGGCAGTTTAATCTCGGTTGGTGCTATGAGTATGGATTTGGCGTGGCCAAGAACACGACCGAGGCGGTCAAATGGTATCGCCTAGCGGCCGATCAAGGTCATGCCGGTGGGCAGGTTAATCTCGGTTGGTGCTATGAGAATGGGTTTGGCGTGGTCAAGAATACGACCGAGGCGTTCAAATGGTATCGCCAAGCGGCCGATCAAGGTCATGCCGGAGGGCAGGTTATTCTCGGCAGGTGTTATGCAAAGGGGTGTGGCGTGGCCAAAAACGAGGCCGAGGCTGCCAAATGGTATCACCAGGCCGCCGATCAAGGTCATGCCGGCGGGCAGGTTAGCCTCGGTTGGTGCTATAAGTATGGATTTGGCGTAGCCAGAGACGGGGCTGAGGCGGTCAAGTGGTTTCGCCTGGCCGCCGATCGAGGTCATGCCGGTGGGCAGGTTAGCCTCGGCAGGTGCTATGTGAAGGGGTGTGGTGTGGCAAAAAACGCGGCCGAGGCGGTCAAATGGTTCCGCCTGGCCGCCGACGCAGGCCATGGCAATGCCCGGCGCTACTTGAAAATGCTTACCAAATGAACCCGGGTATAGGGGACCAAAGGGGATGTGCGAAAAAAAATGTTTCCTTCATTCCCATCTTCGTTTCCTTGGTTCCCTTGTGGTGAGTATATCTCAACAGAAGTTAACGAAGAAAACGGCTTAAGCCGTGGTGGGAGGTGCCGCAAATCACCTCTTTACTTGAACCCGGTTCAGGAAGGCGGCAAACCGGGGATCGGATTTGAGCCGGTCGAAGGCCGGATCCAGGTGCAGCCAGGCGAGCCATTCCTCCCGTTCGGCCCAGGCCTTTTCCAGCCATTCAAAGGTTTCATCCTTGAGATCCAAGCCGGTGCAGACGAGAGCCGGGAGGAAGGGGCGTAAATAGGGATGCCGGATGGGGTCCTTCAGTTGGGTGAGGATTTCCTGGGCCTCGGCAGAACGGCCTGCCAGGGCGAAGGCGAAACCCAGCCAGGCCAGCAGCCACGGATTATGCCCTGAAAGAGCCAGGGCGTGCTGAAACTCGGCGATGGCTTCCTCCAGGAGATAGGTAAAGGCGTAGGCTTGCCCCATAAGCCAGTGGGCCATCATGAAGCTGGAATCCAGCTCCAATACCTGGCGCAGATGGCTGATGGCGAGATCGTATTGGCGGGTCCTGAATAAAATCCAGGCCAATTGGGTGCGGGCATAGACCGACAAGGGATCCAGGCCGATGGCGCGCTGGTCTTCCGCCAGGGCTTCCTCCATCCGGTTGACCGCGGAGAGGCAGGAAGCATACCAGTAATGGGCGGGCACATATTGGGGATCCAGCTCGATCGCTTTGCGGAAGTGGATTTCGGCCGCGGCGAAGTCCCAATCATGCATGAAGGTGAGCATGCCCAGCGAGCAAAAGGCCTCGGCCAGTTGGTCGTCAACGGCCAGGGATTTCAGCGCCGCGGCTTTGGCTTTGGGGTAGGCCTCGTGGTTGGGCAGGCAGCCGTAAAACCCGAGCAGGATGTAGGAATCGGCCAGCCCGGAATAGGCCAGGGCATAAGCGGGATCTTCCAGTAAAGCCAGCTCGAAATAGTGAACGCCTTTCATCAATCCCAGGCCGCGCTGGTTCCAATAATAACGGCCTTTGAGGTAAAGCTGGTAAGCCTGGGCATTGGAGGTGGACCTTTTGGCGGAAGCGCCCGGCGCGGGTATTCCCTGGCTGACTTGCAAACTTTCCAAAACGCGGCTGGTGATCTCATCAGTGATGGCAAATATCCGGCCCATCTGTTGATCGTAGCTTTCGGACCATAAATTCACGGCCTGGGCCACATTGACCAGCTGGATTTGGAGCTGAAGGCGGTTATCGGTGCAGCGGACAGAGCCTTGCACCACGTGGTCCACGGCCAGTTGTTCGCAGATCAGGCGCAGGTCGAGGGGTTTGCCTTTGAAGACAAAAGCGGAAACCGGCGAAGATACGCGCAGGCCGGCGATTTTGGACAAGGAAGAAATCAGATCCTCAGTCAAACCGTCGCTTAAGTAATCGTTGTCCGGATTGGCGCTGAGATTGGAAAAGGGCAAAACCGCCACGGAAGGCTGGGCCTGGCGGAGAGTTGCCGGCTGATTGGCCTGGATCCACTCGGGATCGAAAACTTCCTCGTAGATGCGGTTGCGGACGCGGAGGTGGCCCCCTTCTTTGCGGGATATTCCCGACAACCGTAGGTGGTCTTGCAGCGGATCGTTGTCGTCCACCGCCACGGGGTGGCTCTGGAGAATCCGGTGATACAAGGCGAGCAATTGGGAAAGGTCTGCTCCTCCCTGCAACATCCGCTGGCGGACGAACAGGAGGTTGTCATCCCGCTCCCGGGCGCCGGGGCTGAGGAATAATTCCTCGCACCAGCGATCCACCTCCGGCGCGCCTTGAGCGGCCGGATCCTGGGCTACGGCTTGGCACAAACGCTGGGTGAGATAAGGGTGGCCGTGGGTCCATTCCAGGATGCGCCGCAACATGGCCGCCGCCGCTGGTTCTTCGCGGCCCAGGCCGGGGCTCAAACCGACGGCTTCCTCCGGGGTGAAATCGTGCAGTTCAATGCGGTGGCCGACATTGAAAGGCGTGGTGAAGGGATCGTTGGTCAGTTCCGCCGGGGTGCAGGCGCCGAGCAGGCAGAAAGTGAGCCGTTCCAGGCTGCTTTCCTCCATGCGCCGGTTATAGCAGCCGCGGATGGCGCCAAAGAATTCGGTCACTGCGAAGGGCAGGCTGCGCACCGCATCGATTTCATCGATGAAGATGACCAGGTGGCCAGCCAGGCGCGGCAAGGCGACTTCCTGGATGGCAGAACACAGGCGGTGCACGGGACCCAGGTGTTCATGCTGCCGCCAGAAGTCTTCCATTTCCGCATCCACCCGGAGTTGCTGGCCGATGTATTCCATGAGTCCGCCATACCATTGTTCCGCAGTCACATTCTGGCCGATGGTGGTCAAGTCCAATACCACGGTCCGCCAGCCCGCCTGGCGCAAACGGTTGGCGGTGTGGACCATCAGCGACGATTTGCCCATTTGGCGGGAGGTCAGGACGAAGCAGAATTCCCCCTGCTGCAACCGTTCGTAGAGGTGGCGGTCGCACTGGCGCTCAACATAACACCGGGCATCATAGCGGAGGGTGCCACCCGTGACAAAAAAGGGCGAAGCATCGGTTTGCATGCAGTGCTTTCGGAATTGGTTTTCCCGTTTCCGGGCAATCTCTTTTTCTGGACCCCGCATTGATTGCACACCTGGGGGGGCATCAGCCAACAATCACTAAATTCATAACTGCTGCCAATCGGCCTTATTATCTCACATCAGGTTAAGTACCACAAGCAGAACCCGAAAAGCCGCCTCGCTCCGATTGCAACGCAATGAAGCATGGCAGGTGCCGTCGCCGTGCCATTTATTTCCGAGGGGTACCTTGGCACGCGGAGGATAGGCAGGGTTGATACCGCCAGTTGGCGGAGCAGAAAAAAACCCTCTCTCCGAGGGCCGGAGAGAGGGCTGAGGCAGCCAATGGCGATCAATCGAACAGTTTCCCAGGGAAGCTGTCCGGCGCCAGGCTTACTTGCGCAAACGGAAATACTTGGCGCCGCTGCCAATGGCCTGGGTGGCCGGGTTTTGGGTGCCCACGGTAGTCCAGGTGGCATCCGAGAGGCTCGCTTTGGATTCCAGCGTGAAACCGGTCATCGAAGCATCCCAGGAGATGACCATGTTGTTTCCGGATTTGGTGGCGCTCAAGGTTGGCCCCTGCGAACCCGCCACCGGCGTGGTGGGGTCATTCAGAGGTTTCGGGTGGCTCACCACCGTGTAGAAGTTGACTTCCGTGGGGGAATCCGCCCCCAGTTCAGGCTTGTTCTGCAGGTTGATCTCGCCTTTGGCCGCCACGCAAATCTGGCGCGTGGTCATGGCTACACTCATCTGGAGGGTGCGGATGGTGTTGGTGGCCACGTTGACGAACGGGAAGAAACTCGACGTCAGCGGAGTGAACTTCTTGGTGGTGCCATCAAAGGCAAACACGCGGGCCGCCACCTGCTGGTTGGTGTAGCCAACCGGTTTGGAGACCCAGGAGACCGTCAGGCGATTGAGCGCGTCCACCGCTCCGATCGCCCGGTCGAAGTCGCCCGTGAAGGCCCCTTCGTTCACATCGGACACGGCCACAAACTTTTGAGTCCGGGCATCAAAGGCCGCCACTTTCACAATCGTGGTGTTGACTGCCCGGCCGGTGAGATACACAAAGGGGCTGTTGATGTGCCCGAAGATTCGGGTGCCATCGCCGCGGCCCGGATCGAAGCTCACACCGGCATCGACCTGGTCCACCTGGCCCAGCAAAGTGCCGGAGTTGTTATAGAAATAGACCACCCGGGTGTTGCTGCCATCCGCTGGCTTGGCACGCACGGCAAAGCCGCCGGCAAACGGGGCCACATTGGCCCAGATGTCGCCCTTGGTTACCACGAAACTGTCTTTCACCACCGAGCCATTCGGGGCGAAGATGGTGGCCAGAACGCAGTCGCTGTCAGTTACGATCACCCGGCTCCGGTCCTCAACCACCGAGGCGAAATTTCCGTTGTCCAGGCACACAATATCACCGCCGAAGCGGCTGATCTGGTTCCCGGCCGCCGTGCCCGAAGTCAGGCGCCCAAATCCGGAGTCAATCGCTTTGCTGAGTGGTGTTGGCGTCAAGGTCGTCAAATCCAGTTTGTAGGCTTGCACCGTCCCGTAGCGGCCATCGACCAAGCGGTCGAAGCCCAGGCTCCAGCGGTTGTCCGAGGCAAACTCAGGTGAGATGGTGTGGGGTGAGGCTTCGGCGCCCACCATGTAGTTGACCGCGCCGGGCCGGGTGTCCCCAGCCACGCGTCCTGGATTGCCGTTCTGGCGGGAGGCATTGATGGGGCCTTTGAAAGGTTTGCCATCATCGGCAAAAAAACCTTCGACCACTGTGCCCGCCTTGCCATCCACTGGCTGCAGTGCCACGACGTTGCGTTGTTTGCCGTCCGGAGACGGGGCTTCAAAGCCTTCCGCAAAGGTGTCGGCTTCGATCAGGAACACGCTGTTGCCCAGCACGCTGGCGTAGGGCTCCCAATTCCCCAAGGCGGCGATCTTGGGCGCCAGGATGGCCTTGTCCGGCACGATGCGGGTCAAGCCAGCGGCCTCGATGCTGCCCACGGAAAAAGTGGAGAACAGCCGCAACGCGACCACGTTCCAAGCGGATCCCGATGGGTCCACTGTGTTGGGATCGTTTTTGCTCTGCCAGGCCACGGCAACCTGGCCATTCCGCCAGGCCACGCGCGGGCCGGTGGCCGCCTGGGTGGCTGTATCAGGTATTTCCAATTCGCTCACAAAAAACGTTCCGCCCATGGGTTTGCCTGCGGCATCGAACCGGCGGCCCATCACCAGGTTCTGGTTGGCGGCATCGTATTTGGCATCAAAAACCACGATCACTTCACCGTTGGTGTCAATCGCCGCATCGGCACGTCCAACCGACACGAGGTCCAGATCGTCGGCCACGGATTTCGAGTAGCGCACCGTGCCATTGGTATTGAGGACGGTGACCCAGACTTTCGCTGTGGCATCGGTGGCATCCACCCCGCTGCAGACGTACACATAAGCGTCTTTTCCATTCCCGTGGAAACCGGTGCCGTCGCCGCGTCCGCCACCCCCGGCAATGGCGAAGCCGGTCAGTTGGCCGATGTTGATGTTGGTGGAAGTGGGATTGCCCTGGTTGTCGAACATCCGTACGGTGGCTCCAACGGCTGTTGAAAAACGAATGGCAAACCCGTCCTTGGTAACTCCGGCCCCGTGCCACATTTCCGCTTTGTCCGGTGTTTCGCTCACCAGCGTTTCCGCTTTCACCACCTTGTTGGCCTGGTCCACAATGCGGAAAATGACATGGGTCGCCTCCACGGATCCGCCGTATAGATTAACCAGGTCGGATGCCTGCCGGCTCTCGCCAACGATCACTACATTGCTGTTGCTCAGATAATCCCAATCGCCGATGCGGATGCTGCTGCCATTGGCAGTGGCATAAGCAGCCGTGACCCCGGCCAAGGTGCCTACTGGCTTCCCATCGTTGGTCACCAGTTGCACGGAGGGGAAGTCGCCGCTATTTTCGTCATCGTAGCTTTTGAATTCAGCCACCTCCTCGCCCAGTAGGAACGCGATGGATCCCATGCCCACGCCGTCACCAAACAAATTGGCCTTGATTTTAGGGCCCCAGGAAACCCCGCCGAAGGTCGGGCTTTTATCGGCCCGGAAGTAAGAGAGGAATTTGCTGGAGATTTCCCCGGCGGCAGGATTGGCTAGGGACATCAGGGTGGTAGGGGGCGTGATCGATACGCCAGCGGAATCATACAGGGTCCATACGGCCTCGATATCCTGCAGGGGAGTAAGGCTTGAATCTTCAGCGTCATCCTCCCATCCGACGATCACATTTCCGCCATTGGCAAGAGCCACACCGAGGCTCTCCGTATTGCCATTGTTGATATTATCGGGGCTGGCCAGTGTGTTGACGTAAATGGTGACTGACTTGGGTGTCAGGCCATTGGTTTCTGGCAAACCAGGCAGTTTTTGGGCCTGGATTGTCGCAATAAGTGCTGTGAATACAGCTAATACTACTGCATTAGTCCTCATAATTATTAACCTCATTTTTCCGGTGCCTGGGGTTCATTTCCGAGGCATCAAAGATTGAAATTAGCACCAAGGGTATAAAGGTAGCAAGCGGCAAGATGCAAAAAGCAGAAAATATCGTTGGTTAGTAAGGTATAGCCCTCCTGTTGACCATTGACTCCGGCCATGGTGGCACCCTAGGATTCTCCAAAATATCACAACGTATGAATACTTTGAAATATTGGGCCATCTTTTTGGTGGCGGTATCAATTGGTGCAGCGGCACAGGCAGCGGAGGAAGCAAAAGCTCTGCCAGTTCCACAGATGAGCGGTGGTAAACCCGTCATGCAGGCGCTGAAGGAGCGTAAATCCGTACGGGATTACACGGACAATAAACTCAATGACCAGCAAGTTTCCGATCTGCTATGGGCGGCGTTTGGCATGAACCGGCCCGAGATTGATCATCGCACGGCTCCTTCAGCGCAGAATACGCAAGATGTGGATATTTACATGGCCACGGCGGATGGTCTTTTCCGCTACCAGGCAAAGCCGCATCAACTGATCAAAGTCTCCGGCGAAGATTTGCGGTCGCTGACCAGCGGGCAACCTTTTGCCAAAGTGGCTCCGGTTCAATTAGTTTATGTATCCGATTACACCCGCATGCCAAAAGTGAAGCCGGAATTGCGCGATTCCTATTCCGGTATTGATACCGGCTGCATCGTGCAGAATGTGTATCTCTATTGTGCCTCGGCTGGCTTGGGGGCGGTGGTGCATGAATTGGACCGGGCACCTTTGGCAAAGGCCATGGGTTTGCGCCCTGAACAGCACATTGTAATAGCTCAGACAGTGGGCGTTCCGAAGTGATTTTGGACGGAACGCCCCGGGGCTCGCCCACAGTCCCGCATACGGGCTTCAATCCGGATTCCCGGCTGAATCGGCAAAGGGTGCGGATTGGGCAGGGGCCAGGGGGGGAATGGGGACTGCTCGCGGTTTACTGGGCCATCACCCCATGAACTCCAGTAAGCTTCATGGCGCTGCACCCGCCCGTGAACAAGTCCCGCTGGTCGGCTTCGCGGATCTACGCCGTTCAGGCATGGGAAAGTCACCCGCGGGCGGGGGGGAGCGATATGCTGGGAGCTTCCGATTACCCGGCCCGCAGCCGATCGGTCTGTGGCGTGGCCTGCGCCGGTTCAGGGACCTGCCAAAAGGCTTTTTCAGCGGATCCTGTTTTGTTTTGATTGTTCCGGCAAAGCTGAACTAAAGAGAAAGCATGAAAATTCGAACCGCGGCTCTTTTATTGATTATCGCGCTCGCACTGAGCACCTCGCCCAAGGCTCAAATGCCACCCAGCGAAATCACCCTCAACATGCGCACTCGCGATCCCCAGACCGGCCAACTGATCACCTCCCAGTTGAAGATTGATCCACGCCAGGTCGGCATTGTGATCGTCGATGCCTGGAACTACCACTGGTGCATGACCTGGACCGAGCAGGCGGGCGGCATGACCCCGCGCATGAACCAAGCCCTGGCCGGAGCGCGGAAGTTGGGGATGTCGGTGTTCTGGGGGCCCACTGATGCGGCGAGCATGTTTTCCGGCTGGCCGCAACGGCAGCGGGCGCTGGCGGTGCCCAACCTGCCGGTGCCCAAGATCCGGAAGGCCGATTGTCGCTGGACGGTCCAAGGCGGCAGCTGTTTGTGCGGCCCCGGAATTGCCTGCGTGGTGAACTATGGTTGGGATGGTATGGATCCCCGGCTGGAAATCGCCGCGAACGACCTGATCGTTTCGGGCACTCAGGAACTATATTCGCTTTGCCGGGCGCGGGGATTGACCCTGCTGATCTACTTCGGCGGTGCCACCAACATCTGCCTGACCGGGAAAGATGTGGGGCTCGGCCCCCTGTACGCCGCCGGGATGGATACCTTTTTCGCGCGGGATTTGGCCTTCGCCTGGACCCATTATGATCCTGCCCAGGGCTATACGCCCACCCAGGGCAACGCCCAAGCGGCCGATGACCTGGAGCGCGCGGGCATACCCACCGTGGTATTCGTGGACGAGTTGCGCAAACTCAATCTCTGGGATGATACCCGGATCACCGAACCGGTCCGGATCACTCCGGCGGGGACCGCCCAGCGGCCTTATTTGTTTGAGAAAACCGTCACCGTGACCCTGGAGATTCCTTATGTGGAGAAGGCGGTCATCCATTACACCTTGGATGGCACACCGGTGTCCGATAGGTCGCCCAGGTATGAGCGCCCCCTTGAGCTCACGAACTCGGCCACCTTGCGGACGGCGGCGTTCCGCGCCCGCCAGCAGGTTTCCCTCGACGGCCAGGCTTGTTTCATCCTCTTGCCCGCCCCGCCGCCCAAGCCCGCGGTGGCGCTCGAAACGCTGCCGGCCGTGGCTGACCAGTATACCCGCAACGGCCCTCAGTATGGGGTATTCATCTGGCATCCTCGCAAAAATGAATCCTATGACGGCAAGCCACTGCGGATTCGCGGCCGGCCATATCCCACTGGGCTGGGGATGCGCGCGCCTGCTTACGCCCGGTATGATTTGCAGCCCGATTGGGCACGCTTTGTGGCCCTGGCCGGTGTGGATGACCACCTGATCGATCACGATTTGGGGGCCAACCTGGCCCGCTATCCCAGCCTGGTTTTCAAAGTCTTTATTGACGGCCAACTGGCCGCCGAAAGCCCGGTCATGCGGATCTCCCAGACGCCCTGGCGTTTCGATGTGCCCATCCCATCCGGCAGCCGGCAGGTCGTGCTGGTGTGCGACGATGCCGGCAGTCGCAGCCCCTATGATTTGGGGAATTGGGTGGAGGCGGGCTTTCTGCAGCGTCCGGGGAAGGTCCTGGAAACGAATCGCTCCGCGCGGGAACCCAACGCCGGGCCGCCCAATCAAGCGCCAACCGGAACCGCGCCGCCCGCCCGTTGAAATCCAATCCTCGTCAGGCGCTCAAAACCTGGTGGTTGCACTGGTTCCGGGCGCGTTGCCCATGGCCGAACCCTATCCCTACGTTTTGGATGGCAGCTTTAGTGGGCCGGCCTTTTGATCCATTAAAACACACTCCTCCTGATATCTCCATCCCCCTGGAGGACCGCATCCCTGGCGGTTTGGGTGTTTTTACGATCAGAAAATCCGTGGATAAGGTCGAATACCCCATATCGGGCCAGTAAGAATATTTTGATTTTGACTAAAAACTTTTAAGTTGTTCAAAAAATTGCGGCGTCATTGGTGCCTCGGGCGATCCTCTGAGCCGTGTTCTCTTGGGGAGGGAAGTGGTTGTGCCGCCGGTTTTTTACGCATGCCGCGATGCGAATCATCAGCCTGGCCACCAGGGATCTGCCAGCGGCGAAGGATTATGTCTTACACATAAAGAACCAGCCAGCACGGCCATTAAAACTCCATGGACACGGCCGAGATGGCCGATTCAGCCGGGTTTGGATGCGGCGGAAGACTATCGGGGCTGGGATACCATCGGGCGCCTTTGCAGATCCACCCATGCCCGATAATTCGGCTGCCGACCCGGGCAGAAGACCGTTACCGGATGCGCCACGCCGGTCGGCCTGGCGGAAGCCCCAAAAGCCATCCAACAAAATTTCCGTATGGGCACTCGCTGCCACAACTCACAAGGTGTTGGAAAATGGAAACGCCACGACTTTGTGGTGCTTGAAAGGTCGAGCCGCAGATTATCAGTGGAAGGTATCGCTCAATGCGAAACTTGGGTCTTGGGACTTTGGGAGGCTTAATAAGGATTGAGCTGGCGGCCAGGCCAGTCATATTCAATGGCGAGTAACGCATACTGTTTTACAATGGTCCAGGCATTTGGAATTTTGCTATGAAGAATAAAATCGTTATTGCCCGGTTGGTTTCGTTTGCCGCCTTGGTTTGGACCAGTGTGCTGGCGATGCCAGGCCTGGCGGAAACAGCACCCGGAAACGCGTTGCCCAACGCCATGCCTCCTTGCCTGCAAAATCCGGCGGCCGATGGCATGACCATTTGTTTTTTGGCGCAACAGGCGGAGAGCGTGCGGGTTGCCAGTGCGGTGGATGGCCATCCCGGCCTGCGAGAAATGGCTGCTTCCGGCACCCCGATCCCAGGCACTCTCTGGAACCCCAGGCAGGTTTTGATTGGCGGCGGCCCGGCGCTGGATGAGGGAACCGTCATCCTGCTCAACGCGGATGCCAAAACCTTGCCGGCCCGCATGCTGGCCGCCCGGGATGGCCGGTTATTGACTGAATTCTCCTCCGAGCGAGGCCAGCCCCCCCGGTTTCTTGAGCCTGGCGGCAACTGGGTTTTTGGCGGAACCAGGGCGAACGAACGTTCTTATGTGCGGACTGAACGCATGGACTTCGCTCGGCAAAACTTCCAGGCAGAGGTGACGGTCACGCTCAAAGGGGGTGGGGGGGAGGGGTGCGCGTTTTTTGGGCTTGGCCGGGGGGAGGCGAATCCAGCCGCTTATATGGAACCATCGGTGGCGCCCGCAGTTTTCAGCCGGCTTGCGCCCGGCGATTTTGCCGGCGGGGCGGCTATCGTGAGCGTGGCCGGCCGCGAATCCCGCAGCAGCGGGCCGGTGGTGGGAGATGGTACCCACCGGCTCCGGCTCCTGTGGGATGCCGCCGGGAAGCGGGGCCGGTTCGAGATCGATGCCCACTGGGATGGCCACGTTTTCCGGGCCAGCTCGGCAGCCATGGTTAACGCGGCCAAGATTGATTTCGGAAAAGAGGGACGATTATTCGTGGGCGGGGCCCAAGGCGTGCGTTTCACCGATTTTGCGGTGCAGGAACTGACGCCCGCTGCCATCCAGGCCGCTGGCTTCAGCGAGGTTTTTGACGCCGACCCGACCGCTGGCACCTGGCTGGCATCGGCGTCAGGCGCACGCTTCATCCAGGCCTTGCGTGCGGGCAAGAAGGTGACCATCGTGACCATGGGCACCAGCCTGACGGGTGGCGCCTGGCGCTGGCCGGACGTCATGATGAACGACTGGCTCAACCGGGATTGGCCCGGCCAGGTCACGCTTTTCAACGAGGGCGTGGGTGCTTCCGCCTCGAGCGTGGGATTCAACGGGGACGTGACAACCTCGGGACTGGGCAAGCTCGGTGCGGTCATGGCGCACAGGCCAGACGTGGTCATCATCGAGTTCGCCACCAACGATGCTTTTCTGCCCTATAAAATCTCCCTCGCGGATTCCCGGAAGAATCTCCACGCGATCATCGACGCCATTCTGGCGGCGAATCCGAAAACCGAGATCATCCTCCAGACCATGAACTCGTGCCTGGATCATCCCGGCGGCGGAAAGCACGCCTCGGACCGGCCCCAGATAGCTGAGTATTTCGAGGGTTACCGCCAGGTCGCGCGTCAGCGCGGGCTGCTGCTCGTGGACCACTACCCCAACTGGCTGAAAATCATGACCAACGATCCTGCGCTTTTCGACCAGTTGGTTCCGGATCGCATCCATCCCCAGGCGGAGGGGTATCGCCGAGTTCTGCTGCCGGCGCTGAAGGCGGCGCTTGGCCCGGCCCCGGCCCCGGCCGCTGGTCCGGCGCCTTCCGCTGCGGCCAGGTTCCTGGAGCCACTGGGCGGGGTCCTGCGGCTGCTGGCCTGCTGGTACGATGGTTCGTCACTGGCCGCCTCCCGCTCGTTTTTGGCCAATGGCGAACTCCGGACGCCCGGCAGCCGGTGGACCAGCGAGGTGCGGGCCACCCCCGTGGTTGGCGAGCCGGATGCGCTCGATCTGGCCGTCACCTTCCAGTTGGCCGAAGGCGCCGCCGCCGCCGCGGGGGTGGCGGTGGCCTTTGAGTTCGCGGGTTGGAGCACCAATAATTATGTGCTCATTCCCGCGTCCGTCTATAACGGCAACCGCAACCGCATCGAGCGCCGGCCGTACGCCGCCGGTTTGGATCGCCGGGATCTCTACCAAAGGGATCTGCCGTTGACCACCGGTGAACTGCCCCAGCTATCCCCGGAGCCTGGCGCGCCCTCCAAAATCGAAGTCAACACCTCCTACACAACGACCCCCGCCCTCTGCTTTTATGACCGCCAAACCCACCGTGCGTTCATCCTATTGGCGGAGCAGGGGAGCCGGTTTGGCGACCATGGGCTGATGATCGAGGAATCCTCCGATCGCACCCGTGCCGCGTTCGTGGTCAGCGCGCCCGGTGTGCGCGAGCGCAAGCCCGAGTTCATCGGCTTCAGCGCCAGCCCGGACCGGGGCGCGGATTGGAAGGCGGGCGACCAGGTGGTGCTGCGGTTGCGGGCATACCAGTTTGAAACGCCGGACCTCCCCGGCTTCCTGGACAAGTTCATGACGGTCCGCAAAGCAGTGACCGGGCCCAACCATCCGCGCAACCTGATCCCGTTCAGCGAAATCACCCGGCTGATGACCGGCCGGATCGACAGCCGCTATCATCGCGGCCGGGAATACCAATTCTACTGCCCGGAGAACGCCGAGTGGATTTCCTTCGGCTGGGTCGGCGGCCTGATGAACACTTTCCCCATGCTCGCGCTGGCGGATCCACAGCACCTCGACCGGGTGTCGCGCACCTTCGACTTCGCCATCCCGCGCGCGCAGGGGCGGGCGGGTTATTTCTACGGCGCGCTCAACCACGATGGCAAAGTTTTCGGCCGGGAAGGCTATGACGAATATCCCGAAATTGTGCTGACCCGAAAAAATGCGGATGTGCTTTACTGGATGATCAAGCAGTTCCTGCTGCTCAAGGCCCAAGGCCGGAGCAGCGCCATCAAGCCCGAGTGGGAACACCATGTCAAACGGCTGGCGGACGCTTTCCTGGACACCTGGAAGAAATGTGGGCAATGGGGCAATTTCCTCAATGTGGATACCGGCGAGGTGGCCGTGTACAATAGCACGAGCGCTGCGCAGGCCATGGGCGCGCTGGTGCTGGCCGCCAGCTATTATCAAAATCCCGCCTATCTCACGGTCGCCCAGGAATCTGCCGGATACTATTACCAGCGCGACTTTATCCAGCTCGGCCTGACGACGGGCCATTCAGCCGATACGCTCCAAAATGCCGATGGCGATTCCCCGGCCGCCTTCATGAGTTCGCTCCTGGCCTTGTATGAAGCTACGGGCGATCCCCGGTGGTTGGAAAAATCGCGCCAGTTGGGCAGTCTGTTCGCCACCTGGGTCGTCTCGCATGACTACCACTTGCCGGCCGATACGGAGCTGGCCCGATTGGGCGCGAAGCTGGCCGGGGTCGTCTGGGCCAGCACCCAAAACAAACATGGCGCCCCCGGATTGTGCACCTCCTCCTGCGATCCGCTTCTCAAGATCTACCGGGCCACCGGGGACCGCCGCTATGCGGAACTCCTGCACGACATCGTCCACGCCCACGCTGAAGGCATCAAGCCCGGCGGCGAAATCACGGAACGCCTGACCTTCTGCGATGCCGACAGCCGCGGTTCCCGCGGTGGCGGCTCCACTGGTTGGTGCGAACTGAACGGAATCCTGATGGCCATGGAATTGCCGGGCATCTACGTGCGTACCGACCAGGACCGGATGTTCGTCTTCGACCACGTGGAAGCGGAGGTGGTCCAGCGGGATCCGGCGGGTGTGACACTCAAGATTTCCAATCCCACCCGGTATGATGCCCAGGTCTCCATTTTGGCCGAAAACGAATCCCAGGCGCGCCGCCCGCTGGGCGTGGCCGGATTCCTTGCCTGGCCGAAATATGGAATCAAGCCCGGCGCGGCCATCCAAATAACCATCAATGAAAAGCCAGAAACAAGGAACCAACAGCCATGAAAATACTAGCCGCATTATTAGTTGTTGTCGCACCGTTTGCCGCAGCCGGCGGAGTGCCGGAAGGGGAGGCATCCTGGCGCCGGACGGAAACTGCGCTGGCGCTGGTTTACGGGACCAACGTTCTCTGGCAGGCGGTGGCGGATCCGGTGCAGGGCAAGCCCTATTTCCATCCGCTGGCAACTCCGGGTGGCGTGGTGCTCAGCGATTTGCGCCCCGTGGATCATCCCTGGCACCGTGGTCTTTGGTGGTCGTGGAAGCTCATCAACGGGCTCCTTTACTGGGATGAGGATCCCCGGACCGGGCGCAGTGAGGCAGCCACCGGCCTGCTCAACTGGGCCGCCGAGACCCGCTCCGATGGTTCCGCACGGTTGACTTTTTCCCTGAGTTATCACCCGTGGGATGGCCCGCCCGTGCTGGCGGAGAAACGGGTGGTGGGGGCGTCTGCCCCGGCAGCCCGGGGTTACACTTTGGACTGGGTGTCGGAATTCACCGCCTTGACGAACGTCGTCCTGGACCGGTCGCCGGCCGGGTATGCGGGATTTTCACTGCGCCTCGGCCCCGAGCAGAGGAGGTGGACCTTCACGGCCAGCGAAGGCCGGTCTGGCCAGAATGGCATCCATGGACAGCCTGCGCGCTGGGTGAAACTCTCAGCGGGAACCAATGCCCCGGCCGTGGTGATTTTCGACCATCCGGATAATCCGCGGCATCCGGCCCGTTGGTATGTCGATCAAAGCATGCCCTATTTCAGTCCCGCCCCGCTCTTCGAGCGGCTCCTTGAAATGCCGGCCGGGAAGAAACTGGTGTTTCGCTATCGGGTAATCGTCATGGACCATGATCCTGGTGAGGCAGGCATGAACCGGATACAGGACGCGTTCAAATGAAAGGATGCTGGCTTGATTTCCCCCAAAGCGGTAAACACCAGCGATGAACTTGAGTCCAATTGTTAAAAACGTGACGATGAGAGCGATCCTGTCAGCCATGGGAGTATTGTCCCTGGCGGTTTTTCCATCCGCAGAAATTCGGGCAGCGGAGCCATCACCCGGAAAGGCCATCAGCCTGCGCTCGTTGCTGTCGGAAATGACCGACCGTAGTGCCGCCGCGCGATGGCCGTCCATGGTTTATGCGCTCAAACAGGCCAGCAGTTACGACCGATCGCAGACGAATCCGGCCGCCGCGACGTGGTTCGCGAACAATGACAGCGGCCAGTTTATTCGCCTTGAAGAAAACGAAGGGCGCCGGGAGTGGGTGATCCTGGAGCACGGTGGCCCAGGCGCCATCACCCGCTTATGGCTGCCGCTGGAGCCGTCCAAAGACAAACAGATCATCCGCTTTTATTTTGACGGCTCACCGAAGCCGGCGATTGAGGTTCTCTTCAATGAACTGCTTAGTGGCCGCGGGTTCGTGAAACCGCCGCTGGCGTTTGTGGCGGCGGACGAAACCGATTTGCGCAACCAGCTCCAGGCCGTTCCGAAAATCCTCCGGGGCGTCGGCGGCGATCTATATCTGCCGATCCCTTTTGCGCGAGGCTGCAAGATCACCCTGGACCAAGTGCCTTTCTACTACATCATCAATTACCGGGCCTATGAGCCGGGTACCCCGGTGGAAACCTTCAGCATGGCTGGTTACCAGGACGCCCAAGCCGCGTTGGAACAGGCCAGCGGAGCACTGCTCGCCACGCCGGATTTCGCGGTCAGCGAGCCCGGAGCGCGCGCCACCCTCGCTCCTGGCGAAGAGCTCCTCCTGCAGCTGCCGCCCGGCGCGTCCGCTGTCCGCAACCTCCGCGTCAAGATTGATCCCAAGGACGCGCCCCAGGTTCTGCGTTCAACCATCCTCACGGCTGAGTTCGATGGAGAGCCGGCCATCTGGTGTCCCCTCGGGGAATTCTTCGGCGCGGGGGCGCGGCTCCATCCGGTTCAGGACTGGTTCCGCACGGTGAGGAACGATGGCGCCCTGTTCGCCCGCTGGATCATGCCATACCAAAGCGCGGGCCATCTGGCACTGAGGAATCTGGGTGCTGGCCCGGTCACCGTCACGCTCGCCGCCGCCACCGCGCCGTGGCAGTGGGACGAGCGGTCCCTGTTATTCCACGCCAACTGGCGCTCCCAGGGCGCCATCAAAACACGGCCGTTGTCGGACTGGAACTGCATCGAGATCCACGGCCGGGGCGTTTATGTGGGGGATACGCTTACGGTCTTCAATCCCGATGCCCGCTGGTATGGCGAAGGCGATGAGCGCGTTTACCTGGATGGGGAAGCTTTCCCATCCCATCTGGGCACGGGCACCGAAGATTACTACGGCTACGCCTGGGGCATGACTGGATTCTTCTCTTCGCCGTTCATTTCCCAGCCCCAACGGGACGGCCTGGCCCGGAAAAACTGGCAAGGCTACACCACGACTTCCCGCGTGCGGCTTCTCGATGGCATCCCGCTGCGCACCTCGCTCAGGTTCGACCTGGAGATCAGCCATCACTTCGAAACCCAGGTGGATTATGCCATCGGCACGTTCTGGTATGCCCGGCCCGGCGCCACCCACAACCGTCCGCCGCAACCCGCGGCTGCCGCCCAAACCCTGTCCGTGATGGAATGATGGGAACTGGCACGACGGCTGGAAATTGAGAGAGGATAAAATGAATTGGCTAAAAGGGATAATGCGCATCGCAGGCCGGATCGTTCCCGCGGTGTCTGTGCTGGCCGGTGGCTGGCTGATGACGTCGGCGCTACTTGCCGGGGAATTGGCGGCCCCAGGCAAACCTGCCGTCATAAAAGCAGGCGGCGAATCTGCCGCGCCACCCGGCTGGGGGCAGCCCCAAGTGCCCGCTGCGCTCGACGCCGAGAATGTGGTGTGGGACACCCCCAGTGAGAATTCCGCCGGCTCGATGCCGCTGGGCAATGGCGAGGTGGTGGTCAATGCCTGGGTGGAAAAAACCACCGGTGACCTGCTGCTGCTCCTGGCCCGCACCGACGCACTGTCGGAGGCTGGCCGTTTTTTGAAGCTGGGACGCCTGCGATTACACCTGGAGGGCGCCCCGCTGCTCAAGGGCGGGGACTTTCGGCAGGAATTGCGCCTGCGTGAAGGCGTGGTCGCCGTGTTGGGCGGTGGGGTGAGCTTGCGGGTGTTCGTGGATTGTGATGCGCATGTGCTGCATATCGATGGGGAGAGCAAGGTGGCCCTCACCGCCACCGCCACGGTGGAAAACTGGCGCGACAGCCCCCGGGAAATGCTGGGCGACGACCTTTCCTGCTGGTCATTGCTCGGCAATCCCCTCTTTGGCTGCGTGGAAAGCGCCGATGTGTTCCTGCCGGCCGCGGACCACAGCGTGGTTTGGTATCACCGCAATGAAACCTCGGCGGCTCCGAAGCTGCTGGAAAATCAGTCGCTTACTGGTGCCAAAGGCGCCGTGGATCCGCTGCTCCACCGCACCTTCGGCGGCCTGCTGACGGGTTCCGGATTCAGCGCCGGCGGGGCGCGCACCATCCGGACCGCTGTGCCGCAGACCCGTCTTGATTTACGCCTGGCCACCCACTCCGCGCAAACCGCCACGGTGGCCGGGTGGCGGGCCGCCCTGCAAAAAGAAGCGGAAAAATCGGAGGATGCCGCCGCTGCCCTGGCTCGCACCCGTGCCTGGTGGGGGCAGTTCTGGGGCCGCTCTTATGTGTTTGTCAGCAGCTCAAAAACCGGCCTTCCCGCCAATGACCTCCCGCTGCGGGTTGGGGTGGATGCCAGCGGCCAGAGCCGTTTCCCGGGCGCTATCGAGCCGCAGCCCGTGCAGGCTGGTGCCGGCACGGCGGCGCAAGCGGCGGCGGCCTTTGCCGCCGGGAGGGGAAGGGATCCGGCGACATTTGAGCCGACCCTGCCGCCGGGCGAAGCGGGATTCACGCTGATGGCCTGGATCAATCCATCCGCCTTGGTAGCCGGGCGCATTTTCGACAAATGCACCCCGGGCGGCGCCGACGGCTTTCTGCTCGACACGTATCCGGGCCACACCTTGCGCCTGGTGGTGGGCGATCAGAGCCTTTCGGCCCCCGCCTCCTGCTTGCAGACCGGCCGCTGGCAGCATGTGGCGGCGACGGTGGATGGCGCCACCGGAGCCATGGCCTTGTACCTCGACGGCAAACCGGTGGCCGCTTCGGGGAAAGTCGATCAGGGGGAAACCATTACCCGCAGTTACATTCTCCAGCGCTATGCCCAGGGATTCCAAGGGCGCGGTGCTTATCCCATCAAGTTCAACGGCGGCTTTTTCTGCGTCGAGCCGCATATCGGCAGCGTCTATCTGAAGCAGTCCAGGCCGGACGCGGATTGGCGCGCCTGGGGCGACTGCTATTGGTGGCAGAATACCCGCCATATGTACCACCCGATGCTGGCCTGCGGCGACTTCGACCTGATGGAGCCGCTGTTCCGGATGTATGGCAACGCACGCCCCCTGGCCGAGGCGCGCACCGCCAAATACCACGGAGCCGAGGGAGTCTATTTTCCCGAGACCATGACCGTGTTCGGTTCCTACGCCGGTTGCGATTATGGCTGGGACCGGAAAAACAAGGAACCCAGGGATGTCAACAGCTTATACATCGGCAAGATCTGGAATCCGGGGGTGGAATTGGTCGCGCTGATGCTGGACCGCTGGGATTATACGCAAGACGAGGAGTTCCTTGTAAGGCAGGTGCTGCCGATGGCCGTGCCTGTATTACGCTACTTTGACACGCGTTTCCCCAAGGACGCGCAGGGCAAGTTGGTGATCTCCCCGGCGCAGGCGGTGGAAACCTATTGGACGGGCGTGGTCAACGACTTGCCGACCGTGGCCGGCATTGCCAACATTACCCGGCGGCTGTGTACGCTGCCGCCTCGTCTGGCCACCTCCGAGGAACGCGCCTTTTTCGGGAAGATGCGCGCCGCTTGTCCCGCCATCCCCATGGAAACAGTGGGTGGCATGCGCAAATTTGCCCCCGCGGAAAAATACAACCCCAAGCGCGACAATTGCGAAAATCCGGAAACGTACGCCATCTGGCCCTACCGCGAAGCCTCCCTGTTGCGCCCGGAGTTTTTAGCCGAAGGCAAGGCCGCCTATGCCCGCCGGGGCACCCACCTGCCCAATGGCTGGGGCTATGATGGCAACTGCGCCGCTCTGCTCGGCTTGACGGACGAAGCGGCGCGCATCCTGAAAGGCAAATGCTCGAATTCGAACCGTGCTTACCGCTGGCCGGCGACCTGGGGGCCCAACTTTGACTGGCTGCCCGACCAGAACCACGGCGGCAACCTTTTGGAAACCGCGAACCTCATGCTGCTGCAAGCCGAGGCCGACGGCCGGATTCTGCTCCTGCCAGCCTGGCCGCAGAAGTGGGATGTGGATTTCAAGCTCCATGCGCCTCTAAACACCACGGTGGAATGCCGGCTGAAGGATGGCAAAATCACCAAGCTTAAAGTCCTGCCGGAAAGCCGGCGCCGGGAGGTGGTGGTTCCGGCGTGGGCGGATGTGCCGCGCGAAACCGCCACCAGCAAGGGGGTGGACGGGGCGGCTTTGGCCGGTGGCCAGCGGGTGGCCCCGGTGGCTGGCCTGGCGGGCGCCGGGCGCCTCGCGGCGGATTTCATCTCCCCGCCCATGTCCGCCAGGCCGTTTGTCTTCTGGCATTGGATGGGGGCTGATTTTTCGCAAGCGGGCATAACCAGGGATCTGGAAGCGATGAAGGAGGCGGGGATCGGTGGCGCGGAAATATTCAATCTGGGTTCGGAAATCGCGAATGGACCCTGGCCCGGGCAGGCCTACCGGGGGAAAGCCTATTGGGATGCCCTGCGGCATACCCTGGCCGAGGCCCGGCGCCTGGGCCTGGAGATAGCCTTGTTGGGTACGCCGGGCTATTCCACCACCGGCGGTCCCTGGATCAACCTGGAGCGCGGCATGCAAAAGGTGGTTTGGAGTATCACGGAAGCCGATGGTGGAAAGGAGCTTTCGCTCACCCTCCCCGCCCTCGCGGGGGGCGCTTTGGCACATCCCATCGCGGTCTTGGCGGTCCCCCGCCAGGAGCATTTAAGCGTCCGGGATTTGATCGATATCTCCAGCCAGGTCGATGCCGCGGGCAGACTGAACTGGCAGGCCCCCGGGGGAAAATGGAGGTTTTACCGTTTCGGATATGCCCCCACCGGCAAAGCTCCGCACCCCATTCCGGAAGACTTGGTGGGGCACACCTTTGAAGCGGACAAAATGAGCCGGGAAGTCAGCCGGTTTAATTGGGGGCAGGTCATCGATCCCATCCGGGAAAACCTGGGGGAATTCATCGGCCATACCCTGAGAGCCATTGCCATTGATAGCTATGAATCCGGGGAGCAAAATTGGACCCCCAACTTCAGGGCGGAGTTCATCCAGCGGAAAGGATACGATCCGGTTCCCTGGCTGGTTACCCTGGGGCAGCCGTTGGTCCATAGCTGGTTCTTCGATGCGAACCGGCAGATTAGCATGTATCAATTGATCGGCCCCACCACTTATGCCACCGAGTTGCCCAACCCTTCCCTCACGGTGCTGGGCAGCCTCGAGGAGACCAGGCGTTTCGAATGGGATTACCGCGATGTAATCAGTGGCCTGTTTTTCGAAAACGGCTGGCAGGTCGCCCACCAGATGGTCAATCACGCCGGCCTCGAGTTTTGGCAGGAGTGCTACCGGGGGCCGTTTGATCGGAATCAAGGAGTGACCGCTTCGGACATCCCGATGTGCGAGTTTTGGACCGAAAAGGGGAATGTGAATGCCCCATCCATTTTTACCTCGGATACCGCCGCGGCCCAGGCTGCCGGGAAAACCATCGTGGCTGCCGAGGCTCTTACCGGCGGCCCCAATGCCAGCATGTGGACTGAAGATCCTGCCGGCTTGAAAATATTCGGCGACGAGGCTTTTGCCCAAGGCATCAATAAATTGATGCTGCATCACTGGACTCTTCAGCCCTTTGATGACCGCTACCAGCCCGGCCGGACGATGTTCGCCTGGGGCACGCACTTCGGCCGTCACCAGACCTGGTTTGAGCCGGGTAAAGCCTATTTTGCCTATTTGGGACGGTGCCAAACCCTGCTGCAATACGGCGAAAGGGTCATCGATTCCCTCGCCCTGGATCAACAGGAAGGTGAATCGGATGTCATCGCGAAAGAGGTGTTTCTCCAGAGCAACATTAAAGTCATCGATGGCAAAATCGCTTTGCCATCCGGCCGCCGGTACGCCTTCATGGTTTTCCCAAGGGATGGGGTGATGCTGCCGGAGGTGGCTATGAAAATTAAGGCCCTGGTTGCCGGGGGGGCCACCGTGGTCTCCACCCGGCCGCGGAAGTCGCCCAGTTTGAAGGATTACCCGCAGGCTGAGGAGGTTCTGCGCCAGTTGGGGGATGAGGTGTGGGGTACGGGTGCTGCGAACCGTTACGGCCAGGGGCAGATTTTTTCCACCGTGGCGGAGGCCAGTGCCAAGCTGGGTCTCCAACCGGATTACCTCGTCCAGATGGCGAGTGATCGGCCAGCGAAGATCATGGTATTGCACCGGCGGAAATTGGATCTGGATATTTACTATGTGTCCAACCAGTCGGATAAACCACAGAACCTATCCCTTTCGTTCCGGGTGTCCGGCAAACAGCCCGAATTATGGCAGGCGGAGGACGGATCCATAACCGATGCGCCCGTTTGGCATGATCAAGGAGACCGCACTTATGTGGATATCCATCTGAAGGGCCTCCAGACCGTCTTCGTCGTGTTCCGCCGGGCGGCCTCGAAGGCGGAGCATATCCTGGCGGTGAACCCGCCCAGCACCCGGGCCATGGTGGCCAGGCAGCGCAACGGCACGCCTGTCTTGCGCTCCGCCACAGCCGTCGAAGTGGAGGTCGTTTACACGACCGGTCGCAAGCGCAGCGTCGCCCTCAACCCCGGGCCGCCCGTGGCGCTTGCGGGCGGGTGGGAGGTATTGTTTGCGCCCAAATTGGGCCAGCCATTTACCCGGGTGTTTCCGGAGTTGACCGACTTCAGCAAGTCTGAGAGCAAGGAAGTAAAATATTTTTCGGGATCGGCCACCTATCGCCGGAAGCTCACCGTGTCCGCCAGTTCGCTCTCAAACCGGCGTACAGTTTTGGATTTGGGCGTGGTGAACGACATTGCCCAGGTAAGAGTGAATGGCCAGGCGGTGGGAGTCTTGTGGTATCCGCCTTACACCGTGGATATCACCGATTTTCTCGGCCCGGGTGACAACGATCTCGAAGTGGTGGTGACGAACAATTGGGCGAACCAGTTGATCGGCGATGAGCAGGAGCCAAGGGATTTCGAGGTGGGGAGCAGCGTGGATTGGGGCGCGGGCAGTTTTGGCTGCCAGCTGAAAAGCTATCCGGATTGGTTTGTCAAAGGCCAGGCGCGGCCATCCCCAGGCCGCAAGACGTTCACCACCTGGCATTATTTCACCAAGGATTCCCCTTTGAAACCGGCCGGCTTGGTTGGCCCGGTGCGCTTGGTAACCCTTTCCGAATCTGATTTATGAACCCTAAAATATCCTTAGCTCCCTTGGTGCTGCTGTCAGCGGCCATGCTCGGCCGCGCCGAGACCTCCTTGATCAAGGACGTAAACCTGGTGGGACTCCAAAATGGCCAACTGCGGGTTGAATACGACCTGGCCGGCGGAACTTACTCCGCGTGGAGCTGCCAGGATCGGTCCTCGAACCTGACCGGCGCCAGTCTCCAGGTGGATGAATTCGCGGCGGATGCGCCGGGCCTGGCCCGCACCTGGGAGAGCGCCCCCATCAAGGACGAACTCGGCACGGGCCGCAAACTGGTGATCACAGCCTCCGGTCCCGGAAGGCCGGATCTGATCCTCGAAATCGCCCTCTACGACGACCGGAGTTGCCTCACGCTGGCCGGGGGTATCAAAAACACCCTGGGCCAGGGCATTCGGGCTAAGGAGATCAATCCGGCCCTGCATGCCAAAGCTTTTGCAGGTGTCAGCCCCAAGACCGATCTCCGCCTGCTCAACGGCCCCGGTGGCGCCGGCCTCGGCCCGCGGATGGACGGGGTCAAACAGGAGGTTGGGAATCAAACCCGGGTCCACCGCGCCACGAACCTGGAAAGCCCGAACAACCTGCTGGCCACTTTTGTGAGCCATGGCCGGCGCCAGTCGATCGTGCTGGGCGGGCTGACCTACCGCGATTACTCGAAGTATGCCAGCGCGGCGCAGCACGGGACCAACGACTTGGAGGTCCGTGTCTTGAGCTGGGATCCCGTGGGGAGGCTGGTTGATCCCGGCACCTGCTATCTACCCGGCGACCGGTGCTATGTGGACTTTTGCACGGCTAATCCGTTCGAGGCGCTGGAGCAGTATGGCCTGGCGGTTCGGGCTGCCCAGAAGGTGAAGTTGATGATCAATGATTTCCCGACGGTTTGCGGATGGTATGTGGCGGTCTTCGGCGGCGGCGGCGGCTCGGAGCCCAACAACACCGCCGGCCAGGTCGCCCAGATGAATGCGGCCGCCAAATCAGGATTCCTGCGGTACAGTAAAATCGCGGTGCGGGTGGTGCCCGACGATTACGGCCCGAACAACGAGCAGGGCTGGTGGGATGAGGAGCACTGGCAGAAATATGGCCACTACGTAAAACCTTATGAGACGACCCGGAAGTATGCCCAGGCTGTGCTCGAACGGGGTGGCATTCCGCTTACTTACAGCCAGACCGGCGCCAACTCACGCGACTTCATCGCCGCGCATCCCGATTGGTACTTGTTCAACGACACCAAGCGCCTCTTCAACGAAAAGGGGGAGTTCACCTACAAAAGCACCGTGGACTTCACCGATCCCGGATTCATAGCCCACCTAAAAAAAGTCTATGGGAATCTCCGGGATGGCGGCATGGCCGGGCTGATGTTCGATTACCCGGAGGGCGCGTTTCGGCTCGAAGGTGGGTTCGAAGACCAGCACTCCACTGCGGCGGCTGCCTACCGGACCATCTTTGAACTGCCCAAGACGATCCTCGGGCCGGATTCCTACATCGACGAGCGCAACGTCTGGGCCCAGCCCAATGGCCGGGGATGTTTTATGGATGTGACGGCCGGCCTGGTGGACTCGCAGCGGGTTTGGGGAGACACGGACCTTGCCTCGCCCGAGATGTACTCCCGCTGCGGCCACCGTTGGTACAAGAACCGGGTCCTCTTCACTTACGACATGGACTCGAAGAACCTGTTCAAAGTGTCGCCCAACAACCGGGACGGCCTGCGCCAGTTGCTGACGATGGCCTACGTGGTGGCTCCCAGATTGGTCCTGGCCACCAGCTTCAGCCGGATGACCCCCGAGCAACTGCACGATCTCTCCCGCATTTACCCCATTCACGCCACCCCGCGCAGCGCCCGGCCGCTGGACGCCTTCACCCGGGAGGATGGCATCCCGCACGTCTATGACTTTGCGGTCGATGCCTCGTGGCACCAGTTGACCTTCTACAATCCCGACGTGAAGGCGAACGGGACCATCGGGGTTGAACTCGGAAAAGACAGTTCGTTCGGTGGGATGGGGCTCGACTCCCGCAAGAGTTATTACGCCTATGACTTTTGGAATGACGCTTTCCTCGGGAAATTCCCGGGGAACGGCAAGCTCGAACAGACCCTCCGGCCGGGCGAGGTGCGGATGATGTCGGTGCATGAGGTCGTCCAACATCCGCAGTTCATTTCCTCCAACCGGCATGTCATGCAGGGCTATGTCGATGTGCTCCGGACCGGCTGGAATCCGTCTGCGCGGACGCTTATCGGCGTCTCCAAGGTCGTGGGTGGGGAGACCTGCAAACTGGTCATCGCCACCAATGGTTACCGGCCTGTTTCCTGCTCTGCTCCGGGCGCCCAGGCGGAGATCCGGATGGACGAGGAGCAAAAAGCCAGGGGCCTAGCTGTGCTGAGCCTGGACCAAGCCGGGAATGGGACGGTGGCTTGGTCGGTGCTGTTCAGCGGGGAGGCCCTTTGATTACGCTTCGAAATCCTTTTGCCCGGGGGAGTGACTCATCGCCCGGGGTCCACTCCCCGTTAAACCACGCCCGTGGATCCAGTAAAAACGAACGATCCAATGGCTTGGACACCGCCCGGTCAACAAGCTGGCCGGCCGCGGAAGCCGGCCTGGAAAACCGCCCCAAAACCCTCTGCCGGGCCGGTGTTTTGTTCTTGGCCGCCATGACTGCGTGCGCAGCCAGCAACCTGGCGGCGCCGCCCGCCGCCGCGCCGGAAAAAATCGGGGTGCAGGCGGAGATCAAACCCTTTCGCTGGCCCTCCAGGACCCACGATGGCTGCCCATTCCCGCCTTCCGAGCGGTTCACGGGCATCGAGTTCACCGGCCGGTACCGCAACTACAGCAATGCCGATACGTGGTATCCTACCTGGGCCGAAGACGGCCATCTCTACTCGCCCTGGACCGATGGTTACCTCCTGGATAATGGCGACCAATTCCTCCCTTTCCAGCGCGAAGGAGAGTTTACCCCGCCGGGCGATCCGAATTATCCCAAAAACTGCTATTCCTGCAACTCGGTGAACGGCATTGCTGGACGCCAGGCGGCGACCGCGCAGGCCAGGATCGTCGGTGACGATCCAATGAACCTCCGGGTCATCAATCTGGCGCCCCGCATCGCGGCCGATCCCGCGCCATACATCGGGCGCTACCCGTGCGGCAGCTTGTGCCACAATGGGGTGTGGTATTATGGCACATATTCGCTTTGGGGGCCGGCCGGGCTCGGCCCCTTGGTCGGCTTCCGCCATTCGACTGATTATGGCCTGACCTGGGTGCCCACGGCCTGCTCCCCCTCCCAGCCGTTGTTTGGCGAGAACCCCGCGCGGGCGCCGGTCAAGTTCGGGGCGCCCCACTTCGTCGATTTTGGCCGGAACATGCAGCATTCACCGGACGGCAAAGCGTACCTGGTGGCCCACGGATCCACCCGCCGCGAGGCCCAAAACGAGTGGTTCATGGGCGATCAGGTCTTCCTGGCGCGGGTGGTGCCCTCCCCAGCTACGATCAACGATCCCACGGCTTATGAGTTCTTTGCCGGCGGCGGGTCGGCCGGCGAGGCGCAATGGACCCGCGAGTTTGGCCAGGTCAAACCGCTCCTCACCTGGGAGGGACGCCTGGGGATTGTGACCGTCTCCTACGCCGCGCCGCTGAAGATCGTG
>CAIMWS010000474.1 GCA_903845125.1 uncultured Verrucomicrobiota bacterium | reverse complement strand
TATGAAAATCAATTTATTGCTGATCGCCATTTGCTCCCTGGCTTTGAAACCCGGCCCGGCTGGGGCCGCTGACAATCAACTGACGCCCCAGGAAAAAGCGGAAGGCTGGAAAATGCTCTTCGATGGCAAAACCACAACCGGTTGGCGGGGATTCAAAAAAACGACGTTCCCCGCCCAAGGCTGGGTGGTGGAAGATGGCTGGCTAAAGAAAACTGCCAAGGTACGCGGAGGAGACATAATCAGCCTGGATCAGTTCAGTGAGTTTGAACTGCAATGGGAATGGCGCATACCTCCGAAAGCCAACAATGGAATAAAGTATTTCATTACGGAAGAGCGAGCCACCGCCATTGGGCACGAATACCAGATGATTGACGATGCAACCGTGAAAGAGGGGAAGGGCAAAACGGCCTCTTTTTATGACGTGCTGCCGCCAAAGGACCACAAACCAATCAAGTTCGCACCTGAATTCAATCAATCAAGGGTAATGGTTAAAGGCAATCATGTGGAACATTGGCTGAACGGGGAGTTGGTTCTGCAATACGAACTTGGCAGCCCGGAAGTTCTCAGCGCGGTAGCCAAAAGCAAGTTCAAAGGGGTGGAAGGATTCGGCACCCGCATCAAAGGGCATATCTTGTTGACCGATCACAACGATGAAGCGTCGTTCAGGAACGTGAAAATCCGATCTCTGGCCGGCCAATAAACGTTTGCAGGCCATGACAAATTAAATGGGGTAATCCATCGGAGCCCACTGGTTCGTGTTAAACTTCAAATCTCCCAAAAGCAATGGAAACAAGCGCGACCAAAGTAATCTTGGGAATTTTGTCGGGTTGTCTGCTGGCGGGCACTGTGACTGCACAAAACACGGTTCAAGGATTTAGCTTTTCGGTATATCCCACAAATCTTTCCTACCTGGCGTCCGATTCCACCAATTTGTGCACGGTCAGCTTTCGCAACCTTTTACAAACCAACCTGGTGGTTGAACCTGACCCGGCGGGAGGACCCAACCTGGCCACCAACCGGGTGATCCTCTCGAACTTCACCAATGTGGGTGTCACGGTGTCGGGAGCTGGCTTAGGGGCCACGAGTCTGTTTAACGACGGGATCCTGCCGGATGCAGTGGGCAACGATGCGGTTTTTTCTGGCTGGCTAATCACTCCTGCGGTTACAGAAACGAAGAGAATCATCGCCCAGTTCACGGTCATGGGGAGCAATTTAAATTATGTGAATGAATACGGCGAATGGGAACCACGCTGGGTCACCAATACCAGCGAGGCAACCTTTTTTGTGGTCCCACGGCCCGCCAATGACAGCTACAGCCGGGCAGCCAAGGTGCCCAGTGGGGGAGCGTTGATCTTGACTACGAACAATTTCGCGTCGATGGAAGCCGGTGAACCGTTCCACATGAGCGTAAAAACCTGTGCCGCCTCGGTTTGGTGGAATTGGTCATTAGGTGTTTCGACGAATGTATTGATCGATACCGCCGGCACGGCCTTTCAGCCCATCCTGGCAGTCTATACCGGATTGGGCTTGAACAAGCTGGTGCCAGTGGCATCGGCTGCCTTCAGCCCCAGCGGTTACATGAAACCAGCGGTGGCGTTTTTTGCGGAGGCAGGTGTGACCTATCACGTGGTGGTAGCTGGCATGACTCCCAGCGATGTCGGTTCCATCCGTATTCGTTTTGCCCCGGGGGCGGTTTACGATGCCTCCGGCCCCGTAGTCAAAATCAACAGCCCGGTTAATAATTCTTTATTCACCACCAATCTGGTTGAGTTTTCCGGCACGGCCACCGAGTTGCGCGCGGGTGAATCCGGTGTCCAGCAAGTCTTTCTGCGCGTCAACGACCAAGCCCCCGTGCTGGCGGATGGCACCACGAATTGGCATGGATGGCTGACGTTGCCCCCGGGCACCAATTTTATCCAGGCTTACGGGATTGATTACGTGGGGAATGGCGGTCCAATCCAGGCGGTCCGCGTCCTTTATATAAATCCCACCAATGATGATTTTGCCAGTCCCATCGAACTGGCAGGCCTAGCAGGTGGTGACCTCGCGATGAATGAGCGCGCCACGCGGGAGCCAGGAGAACCGTTGCACGCCGGAAATGATGGGGGCCGCTCGATTTGGTATTCCTGGCGGGCACCGGCCAATGGGACCTTGTTTTTAACCACCACCAATTCGGATTTTGACACCTTGCTGGGTCTTTACACGGGGGAATCCGTGGGCCAGCTTCACGAAGTGGCGGCCAATGATGATGCCTTTGAGGATAGCCGTTTCAGTGAGCTGGCCGCGGAGGTCCAATCCAACCGGTGGTATCATATCGCCGTGGATGGTTACGGGGGCGCCAGCGGAAAAGTCCGGCTCCAATTTGAGTTCATCGCCGGGCTGCAGCCCCAGTATTACCTGGTGAGCCTGCCGCCAAGTTTGGGAGGCATTGTGAAACCAGCCACCGGTTCTTACCCGGCCAATAGCGTTCTTGAAATAACCGCATTGCCGGCCCCTGATTTTGTTTTTGATCATTGGCAGGGATCGTTTGTCTCCACCGCCAACCCGCTGCGCGTGCTGGTAACCAATAATCTGGAGTTCAGCGCCAGTTTCCGGTATACCAATTACACTGAATCTTTTGAATCCGGAACCATGGGTCCTTTGGGCTGGACCAGCCAAGGTGATGCCGCCTGGTTCGTTCAGTCTTTGAGTGCCGGCGGAGGCAAATGGGCGGTGCAAGCGGGACCTATCACCAACAACCAAACAAGTGAGTTGCAACTCAAGGCCCCCTGCCTGGAAGGGCCTGCCTTTTTTGATTACCGGGTCAGCGCGGAGGACGGTTTTGATTTCCTGGAATTTTTTTTGAATGAGAAAATGGTGGCCAAGTGGACCGGGGAAACGGGCTGGCAAACCTGCCGCTTTGAGGTGCCCGCGGGCCTGAACACTTTTCGTTGGCGCTTTGTAAAGGATGGCAATTTCAGTTTTGGATTGGATACCGCATTCCTGGATAACCTGGCGTTGCCTCAAGGCCGCCTGGAACCGAGTTTGGAGATCAGGGCAGGGGACAATCAAGTGCTTAAACTGACCATCCGCGGCCGCCTGGAGCAGGTTTACAATGTCCAAAGCTCCAGCAATCTGCTGGATTGGACTACTGAAGCCGCCAAACCGGCGGTGGGAGGCCAGTTTGAATTAACCATGCCGGTTGCCCAGGGCAATCCGGCCAGATACTTCAGGGCAATCATACCATGAAACTTATTGGCATCACAGGCGGCATTGGCATGGGCAAGTCCACGGCGGTCCAATTCTTGCGATCCTGGGGCATTTCGGTCATAGAAACTGATGTTCAAGCGCGCGACTTGGTGGAACCTGGACAACCCGCTTTGTTGGAGATCCAGCGCGTCTTTGGGCCGGAGGTGATCGGTCCTGACGGCCGGTTGCTGCGCCGGGAACTAGGGGCGCGCGTTTTTGCGGATGCCCAGGCCCGGCAGGTTTTGGAATCCATTTTACACCCCCGCATCCGCGCGGCTTGGGAAACGCAAACGGCGCGCTGGCGAAAACAGGGATGTGCCTGCGCCGCCGTGGATATTCCCCTGCTTTACGAAACCAAGGCGGAATCCCATTTCAACCTGACCATTTGCGTGGCATGCCAGCCAGCCAGCCAGCACCAACGCCTGCTGGAGCGTGGGTGGACGGAACTGGAAATTGAGCAGCGGGTGAAGGCCCAACTTCCCATCGACCAGAAAATGGCCAGGGCAAATTATGTGGTTTGGACCGAATCCAGCCTGGAAGTACATGCCGAGCAACTGCGGCATATTTTACACCAGGAAGAGGTGAAAATTCCCCGTTCGGCGGGCCGGAAGCATTGAAGCCGCTAGTCCTCAAACTGGATCAAATTGGCTGGTATGATGAGTCGCTGGCTGGCGCCAAAGCCTTCAGCCTGGCACGCCTGATCCAGGCTGGGCTGGCGGTCCCCAAGGGTTTTTGCATCACCACCGAAGCATACCGCAGATTCCTCCATTTTTGTCCCGCAGTGGATCGGCTAATCATGCAGATGGATCAGCTGGAAGCGGGCAAACGCACCGAAATCACGCAGTTGGCCGGAGAAATCCGCCAACGCCTGGCGAGCACCAACATTCCGTCCGTGGTGGACCAGGCCTGCCTTGCAGCGTGGAAAAAGCTGGGGACCACCGGCCGGGTGGCGGTGCGTTCCAGCGCCACCACCGAGGATCTGCCGCAGGCGTCTTTTGCCGGCCAATATGAATCGCAACTGGAGGTCCAGGGTCTGGCCGGCCTCCGGGCCGGCATCATGGCGTGCTGGATTTCTTTTTTCAACGAGCGGGCGGTGCTGTATCGGGTACGGCAGCGGGTGGCCCACCGCCATGGGCTGATGGCGGTGATCGTGCAGGAGATGGTGACTGCTGATTGCGCCGGAATTTTATTCACTGAGGATCCGGTGGCTTGCGTCAAGCATCGGCTGGTAATAGAGGTCAGCCATGGCTTGGGGGAGAAATTGGTTTCCGGGCGGGTGAATCCGGATCGCATCATTATCGACCGGGAATCCTTGCAGTTAGTGGAGCAACAACGGGGATCCCCAATGGCGGAACCGGGGGATCGACAGGGGTTGGATGCGGCCGGCTGGCAGCGGTTGGCGGAAGAGGCCCTGAATGCCGAGCGGGCCTGGGGGGTGCCTCTCGATATGGAATGGGCCATGGCCCGGGGACAGCTTTTCTGGCTGCAGGCCCGGCCGATAACCACCCCCGCACCCGCGACCCCTGAAGATCGTATTGTATGGAGCAATGTGAATGTGGGGGAGGTGTTCCCTGATGTGATGACGCCGATGAGTTGGTCCGTTCTGCGCCAATCCATCAGCCTCCTTTTCCGGCCGCTCTTGAAGCGGTTTGGCATTAACCTCGAGAAGGAACCGTGGTTGGGCTTGGTCGCGGGCCGGGTCTATGCCAACGTGAGCGTTTTTGCCCGCATCCTGCGGCGTTTGCCGGCTCCTAAAAGGCTGGATTTGACCAAGGCTTTTGGCGGAACAATGAACCGGGAAGTGGAAGCCGCGCTGGGTGATGACCTGGCTTCCCGGCAGGTCGGTTGGGGGCAAAAAATGCTGGCGGCTTTACGTTTGGCAGGTTTGTTCCTGGGCCTGGCCGCGCATTTGGGGAGGCGCCGAGCCGAAGCATGCCTCAAGCGGGTGCGGCGTGGTATGGACCGGATCGCGAATTTGAATTTCAGCGCCTTACCGGAGAATGAGCTGTTGACGGCGGTTATGCGTGGCGGCGAACGGAATTTTGGCCGGGGCAATCCGGTTTATTTTGCGGCGGCAGCTTTGGGTTTTTCCAGTTTCCTGGCGCAGCTAACGAGACGCTGGTTGCAGGATGAACAGGGAGACCTCGCCAACCAGTTGCTTTCCGGTACAGGCACCATGGCATCAGCAGAAGCTGCCCTGGACTTGTACCGTTTGGCGGACTGGGTGCTGGAACATCCCATTGTGGCCAAAGCTTTACACTTGGATGAAAATTTCGATACCGTTCGCGAGCGCCTGGAGCGGATTGAGACTGGCCGGCAATTCCTGAAGCAATGGGATCAATTCATGCGCCAGCACGGGCACCATACCCGCGGGGAGATTGATGTTTTCAATGCCCGCTGGTTCGAGCAGCCCAACCTGGTTTGCGGATGGCTGCGGAATTACATCAGCAGCTTCGGCGCCAATGATTTCCTCGAGACCCAAAAGCAGCGTGAGCAAGCCCGCAACCAGTTGCTGGCAGGTTGCCGGGAGCGACTGGCAGGTTCCTTCAAGCGAAAGGCCTTTGATTTGATCCTGCGGAAGGCGCGGGAGGGGCTCGCATTCCGGGAGAATTTAAAGAGCGAAGCAGTACGCTGGGTCGGCGCCATGCGCCGGGCGTTGCAGGAGCTGGGAAAACGCTGGGAGCGGAGCGGATTGCTCAAACATCGGGAAGACATTTTCTTCCTCCAACTCGAGGAAATCGAGCCCGTGCGCATGCGCCTGGAGGGGCTCGATATCAAAGCCCTGGTGGCGGCGCGACGGGCCGACTATGAAAGCAATCTTCAACTATCACCTCCGCCGGTGGTGGTGGGACATTACCGCCCGGATCCTGCGCCTCCGATGGAAAGTTTACCAGGCTGGGAATTGAAAGGACTGGCGGTGAGCCCGGGCGTGGCCACCGGGCCGGCGCGCGTGATTTTGCGCGGGGACACGGTTTCCGAAGTGTTGCCTGGGGAGATTCTGGTGGCGCCTTATGCGGATCCCGGATGGACACCCCATTTCCTGACCGCCTCCGGGATCGTCATGGATCTGGGTGGCCTGTTGAGCCACGGCAGCATTGTTGCCAGGGAATATGGGATTCCGGCGGTGGTCAATGTGGGGCACGGCACCCAGTGGATCCATACCGGACAGACGGTCCAGGTGGATGGCGTGCGGGGAACGGTTATTATATTCCCTTTAAAAGAGTAGGGGAGGCAGACTACCGGCTTTGGCGAGCTGGCGCCGTCCAACGAATCGCCTGGTTCACCAGCGTGCGGAAGTTGGGATTTTCATAGGCCAAGTGATCGTGCCCCAGTTGGATGGTGACCACCTTGGAGTTTTCATATTTATGCACCCAGGCGACGGTTTTACTGCTGGTAGGTTCGGTGGTGGTCAGCAAGGGGGTCATGTCCGGCGATACGGTGAAACCGCCGTAAGTTTCATCGTGGATCTGGAAATCCTGGAGACCGCGGATTACCGGATGTCTCACCTTGGCCACCTGGACTTTGAAATCCACATCATGCTTATAAGT
>CAIMWS010000473.1 GCA_903845125.1 uncultured Verrucomicrobiota bacterium | reverse complement strand
GCGTATTCCCTCTCCTCTGGAGGAGAGGGCCAGGGTGAGGAGGAACGCCCCAGGCAGTAATACGCCCCCTCACTGGAAGGCCAGGGGCGGAGTTCCCGTGGCGTCCACAGTAAAGGTCACGCTGGAACCAGCCTCCACGGTCTGGCTGGCGGGCTGCTGGGTGATGGTTACTTCAATATAGAGTGACGTTGGCCTGCCGCCAAAGGTCGAACCCCAGCCTTTGGTCCCAGCCAGGTAATAGATGGTGGCATTCTCGTCTTGGGAAAACACATATAAACCCAGGCTGGGAGCATTACCTTGGATATAAATCCCTCTAAGGCTGGTACAGTAATAGAACGATTGCCATTAAATGCTGGTGACGCTGTTGCCAATCGTGACGGTGGTCAGGCTGGTGCAGTAAGAAAACGCCGAAATGCCTATGCTGGTGACGCTGTTGGGGATGGTGATGCTGGTCAGGCTGGGGTGTTCAAAAGCTGCTTTAATCTGGCGAGCGTGGTTTTTGAAGGCGACATTCCCCTCATCTATTACGACGATCTGTTTTCCGGAGCTAACAAAGTGACGGTGTATTACGCCCCTGCAACATCCGGGTGGAGTCCCACTTTTGGCGGCCGTCCGGCAGTGCCCAAGTCTTTGGGGCAGCAAACCCCTTTATCCATCAAAATCAAAACCGTTCAGATTTCGATGCAAGTCAAACCTACAAAGAAATACCAATTGCAAGCGTCCCTAGACATGCAGACGTGGACCAACGTGGGGGTTGCCTTTGTGGCCACCGCTACGGAAGAAGTGCAGGAATTTGACATCACTTCAACCGGGCGGTTTTTCCGGCTGTACGAATTGCAGTAAGCCGCAGCCCATTTTTTGCAGCCCCAGCGGTTTTTGCTGGTGGGGCTTTTTTCACCGCGAGTGGGAAGAAAACTGTTGGCCCTGGAACCTGAAATAACCGGTTTCTTTTTAGGCGTTGGCGGTCGTAAAAACTCCGCCCACCCACCCGCAGGCCACCAGGATGATTGTTTTTCCAAAAGGTGGGAGCGGTTTTAAGCAAACGTGGTGACGGGGAGCGAGGTTTGCTGCCGGATCTGGCCGGCCAGGTTTTCCAGCTCGGTGGGAGTGAGTTTGGTGGCGAAGGCTTCCGGCGTGGGCCGGGCCACGGTATAGGCATGCACTTCGGTGATGCGCGCCCCCCCCTCCAACAGCCATTTTAACCGCCCGCAATAGGCCGCCAGTTCCGCCGGGGACATCATTTCCCCATGCACTTTCAACAGCAGGGTTTGGATGATGATGGGGCGGACCCGGGCGGTGCGCAGGAGGTTGTGGAGCAGGCGGTCCAGCTGGATGCTGGACCGGTTGACCAGCCGGTAATAGGCCTCCGTGCCGGCATCGAGCTTGCCCCAGATTTCCCCCTGGTTGGCGTCCATGATTTCGAGGCCGCGCTGGACATCGGCCTTGTCGAGGCCGGCGGCGTTGGTGATCAGCACGAGCTTGGTCTTCGGCAGGCCCTCGGCGGCCTTGACCCCGGCGGCAATGCGCACGCATTCCTCGAAGTTGGGAACCATGGTGGGCTCGCCATCGCCGCTGAAAGCGAGGTCCTGGATCTCCGCCAGGTAAGGCTGCGCCAGGGCGAAATGGCCGTGCTGGCACAGGCCGCCCTGTTTCACGAATTGGATGAGGCTGGTCAATTCGCTCTGCAGCCGGGTGGCATCGACCTCCCGGGCCCGGCCCGGGGTGTGGCGGTCCACCTCGCAATAGATGCAGTCGAAATTGCACCGCTTGTCCGGGTTCAAATTGATCCCGAGCGACAATCCCCGCGACCGCCGCGAAATGACCGGGTAAACGTAAATATAATCGCTGAATTTCCGGGCATGGTTCTGAACCGCCGGATTCGCGCCGCTGACTTTGCCAGGACTTTCCGCCACGCAGCTGAACTTAACCTCCCGGCCGGGACAATTCAATCGGTTCCGTGCCGGGCGCCGATTCCGCCCGGCCCGCCGGTAGCGCTCCCGGGCGGGCGGACCGGTCTGCCAAACCCAATTCATACCCGGCCCACAGCGACAATCCAGCCTCGAGCCTGGCCGCCGAGGCATCTCCGGGATCGACAAAAGCCAGCGTAGCGGTATAAGATAAGCGGCGAACGCAAATCCAAGGTTTTTATGAAATCGCCCTATCCGACAGAGACCGGCTGTTGTCCGAAGTTCAATCCGGAACCATGGCAGGAGAAAGAGTTTTTGTGGCGTGACAGGCTGTTCATCAAGGACCGGGTGCGCTGCCTGTTTTTCATGCCCCTGAATTTTGGCGGGGTCATGGTCCGCAACCAGGAGCGTATCGAGCAAGCCGGCGCCTTTACCCCCGAGCCGCCGCTGGTGCTTTCTGAACATACCTCGCGCTGGAATATCGACGTTTACGTGGAGGTGGCGCAGGAGATCCCCGGGGCGCAGAACGTGCGGTTGAGCGGCCGGTTTCTCACGAAGGTATTCGAAGGCCCCTTCCGCGACACCGGCCAATGGTGCCAGCGCATGGCAGAGTGGGTCCAAACGCAAGGCGCCCGGATCAAACGGCAGCTGATGTATTACACAACCTGCCCCAAATGCGCCAAACACTACGGCCGCAATTACGTGGTCATTTTTGCGGAAGTATAGGTATTGGCCGGCGGTTCGACGATCGCCGAGGCCAGGCGCAAACCGGCCCGCACCGACCGTTGCGGATGCCCCCGCACCGCTGGCCGGGGGGGTATGGGGTGAACCGGGCCGTAAATCCGCCTCGTTCCCACAGCGTCTGCCAGCGTTGAGGGCACTGCTGCAGCGGAGCCTTCTGCCAGCCGGCTGTGGGTAGCCGCCGCCATTGGGAGACAGACGCGAACCATTTGGGTGCCGCATCCGGCGCCCGAGCTCAACGAACGGTGTATTCCGTGGCGGCCCCCTTTTCCCGGTTAACTGGGATTACGTTGCCAACACCGAAAAAACCGCGGTGGCGCAAATCCTGAAACGCCTGAATCCGGCTTGGATTCCGCGCTATTTCTTGGGGTCCAGATTGCCTTTGAAATCGGCCGGGGACACCGGGGTATCCACGCCATCGGCGGGCACTTCGGCTTTGGCCACCCAGAGGGCGGCGTTCAGAACCAGCTTGCGGAAATTGTCGTTGGCCCAGTTTGTGTGGACGTGCCCGCCAGTGAAGCCGAAGCCGCGGCCGCCATCCGGCCGTTCATACACCCACATCAGATGTTCGGGTTCGCCTTTGTGTTTTTGCACTTCCGGATTGCCGCCCCGGGGACTGTTCTCGCCCGGTTTGCCCCGGGTGTTCTCCGGCGGGATGGCGCTGAGGATGGGGGTGACCCCTTTCATCTCGTCCACAAAACGCATGTGGTAATACCATTCATCGCGCATTTTAAAGGGTTTGACGCCGCGGGTAACCGGGTGAGCCGTGATGGTCTTGAACTCCGCATCCCAGAAGGGATTGACCGACCAGAACAGCTCAAAGTAACCGCCGATCCAGGAGAGGAACTCCCGGCCACCCTTTTCCTTGGGGACCTCCACCGCGAAATGGACACAGCCGATGCCCACCCCTTTTTTAACCAGCCCGTCCAGGACCTTCAGGCGATCCCCTTGGAGGAAAGGATGCCCTTCGGCGCCATCGGAATAGATGACCACGGCGCTGGCGTCATCGAAGGCGCTGGCCTGCTGGGGCCACCCGTTGGAATAAACGACACTGGTGATCCCCGGAACCTGGTCGAGGCATTTCTTGAACAGGAGGCACCCGGCCCGGTGTTCGTGATCTCCGGGGCCATGGCTGGCGCCGCCGGCCAGCAGCACGATTTTCTTATCCGCCGCCACCACCGAGCAGGCATACGAAGCCAGGGCGAAAGTGAGAATTGACAAAGCGTTTTTCATAAATTGCGACCTGTTATGGTGAATCGACGCTGGAAAATCAAAGGTATTCAACGCAGCGTGGCAAAACATCGGGGGCCGGAGATGGCCTGGCACCAGCCACAGCCGGCGGCTTGTATAAAAGCACAACCTGTTGCGGGAAAGGCATTTGCATCTATGCCGCTACTTCCAGTACGCCGCGGGTTCCCCAGCCCGGCCGGGATTTGCGTTGTAACTTTCCTGCCCAGGATGCCGTCTAGCCTGATGAAACGTAGACCATAAAACAAACCATACCAGAGGAAAACAAATGAAACGGCTGATTCAGTCCATGATTTTGGCGGGCGTGGCGGCTTATATGCTGGATACCACCTCCTTGCTGGCCCAACCTGCCGGGGGCGGGGGCAACAACCGCGGCAACCGCGGCAACCGGACCGCCCAGGGCAACGGCAATAACGCCAACAATAACCGGGGCAATTTCGATCCTGCCCAAATGCGCCAGCGAATGATGGACCGCTACAAGGAAACCTTGGGTGTCACCAACGACGACGAATGGAAGATCATCGAGGAGCGCATCCAAAAAGTGATGGATGCCCAACGGGATTCCCGGGGTGGCGGGATGGGCATGATGGGCGGACGCCGCGGCGGCGCGCCGGGCGGCGCCACTCCGCAGGATGCCAATGCCAACCAGGGAGGCAACAATCAAAACCAGCGGCGTGGCGGCAACCGGACGGAGGCAAATCCAGCGGCGGCGGAACTGCAAAAGGCCCTGGATGAAAACGCCGCTGCCACCGTGATCAACGATAAACTCGCCAGCTACCGTGCCTCCCGCAAGGCGGCGGAAGTGAAACTGGAGCAGGCCCAAGCGGAATTGCAGAAGGTCGTAACCCGCAAGCAGGAAGCCAGGCTGGTGCTGATGGGCCTGTTGAAGTAACCAACCGTTTTTCGCGGATCCCGGCCCGGCCGCCACCCCGGTGGCCCGGGCCGGGAATCCCTGCGCCCCAGCAGGGAGCTTTTTCAAATTTGTTTCCCGCCTTTTTTTCAGACAGACCCCTATGGCCCAGCGCTGGCTGAAACTTTTTGGTCCACGCGCAGGGACGGATTGGGGGGCCTTGACAGATTCCGACAGGATAGTGCCCGTGGCAGTTTTCAAATCGCGGATGGCCCTGTACCTGCTCTTACCGCCCGGCAACCGAACCAGCACCCGCCCCGCCTTCAACCTGAAATCCGCCTGAGGCTGACGGGTAAAAAGGCTAATTGCCGGATTGAATGAACTGCCGAAAGGCCTCGATATCCGGGCAGCGGATGGCCAGTTGCAGCTGCCGGGTCAAGCGGCCGGAATCCCGGGTTTG
>CAIMWS010000472.1 GCA_903845125.1 uncultured Verrucomicrobiota bacterium | reverse complement strand
TGTTAGGTTCCGGGCGGACACGAGTTGACTCAAATTAAAAGACACCGGGGACCTGAATCTGAGAGGAGGCAAAACGGGGCGCAAGGAGCGAACGAATTACTGTGCCACACCCGTGCGAGAAAAGGGATCCCTGCCTGGGAAAGGGCGGGTGGTTTTCAAAACACGGTTGGGCCGCAGCACTTACTGCGCGGCTTGAGCCGCCGGTGGGATGGCGACCACAGGATCAGTTCCAGCCAAGGCGCCTTCTTTGTCCGCCAAAAATTTGCTGACTACTGGATCCTCCGCAACGGCCCCCAGCAGAGATCTTGCGTCCTGGCGATAGATTTCAAAGGCACTCTCAGCGGCGGCCTCGCGCACCGCGGGAGAAGCATGCCCGCATAATGATATGAGGAGCGGCCGGGTGTTTTTATGCCGGAAACCAGCCAGCGCCACGGCCAGATCTTCGAGCACATCGGGATGATTGAGATGCAGGAGACGGCCAAGAAAGGCCGGATCACTCCGGCGCCGCCGTCCCCGGAAGGCCCACAATGCCTCGGAAAGCACCTCCGGTTCATTGGATTCCAGGATTCTTTGGCAAAACACTGCCAAGGGCGTCTTGGGGGAAGGCGGCTCACTGAGTTCCCGAATCCGCTGAGAACCATAAACGCCACGGCTGCACACCGGGCAGGCGCAAGGCTTGACGCCGTGAGCATGGGGTTTATACCGCCAACCGATCTTCTGTGGCAGGTGCCGGATTTTGACGATTTCCGAGGCTTTGATCTTGCGTTCAATAAACAACTCAAAGCCCAGGGGATCAGCCAACTGATCCAACTGCTGGATCGCCTTCCCCAAAGCAAGCCGCTGGTGTTTCTCGTTGTATTTGCCAGCCCAAACCACTTCGTCCACAGACAGCCGGAAATAAACACCCACCATCACCCGGGCACCGGAGCGCCGCAGTTCCCTCACCCACTGGTGTGAAACGAAATGGCTGAGCAGAACGGGCATGAAATAAACCACGCCGCTTGGCCGGCCCGGTTTGAGGCCGGATTTGGCGATGCCGGCGGAATTCCGCTCATCGGCAATATGAACCAGGATGGCCATGGTTTAAAGCGGGTGGCAGACGGCCAGATCCACAACCATGGCTACCACAACGGTTCGGTTATTTTTTGGTATTCGCCGGGGTGGCGCCAGGACCCGAAAGCCCCACTTTGGCCAGGGCGGATTCCAGGCGCGTGTCACCAGCGCTGTAGCCAACCAGGACCGAACTGATTTTACCATCGCGGCCGATGATGAATTGGGTCGGGATGCCGGCGACCCCGTAATCCTTCTGGGAGGCGCGTTGGGCGTAGGTGGCTGATCCGCGGTCGTTGGGATCGCAGGTGAACAGGATGTCCGGATATTTCACCTGGCTGACCTTCATCCAGGCTTCAAATTTGGCGCGGGTGTCGCTGGTGCAAACGGCCAAAACGACCACCCCTTGTTTTTTGAACTTTTTGGCCACCTCCTGGGTGTGCGGCAGGGATTGCTGGCAGGGGCCGCACCAGGTGGCCCAAAAATCCAGCACCACCACCTTGCCATCCAGATCGGAAAGCCGCACCGTGCGTCCGCTCAGGTCCATGGAAACGAAATCGGGCGCCACTGCCCCAGCCTGCAGGGTAGCCGGTTTTGCCTGATTCGCCGCGGCCGGCTTGGGAATGGTCAAGGGGGTGGCGGGAATGGTTTCTGCGGCGGCCAGGCGGCCGGCTCCGCCCAGCATCAGCAAGGCGCTTTGGGAGAGGGCAACCAACCAGGCAGAAAACCGGGGCGTGATTTGCAATGATTTTGTACTCATGTCGCGATGTTGTTTATTCTTTTTTGCACTGATCCCGGAATATGACGCCAAAAGGGCCAAGCGTCAATCAGGTCCCCAAGACCGTGCCATAATGAGGGACGGCTGGCACCGGGCCGAAATTCACATGCCCATGATCTGGTAGCCGCAATCCACATAAATGACCTGGCCGGTGATGGCCGCGGCGCCGTCGCTGGCGAGGAACGAGGCGGTGGCGCCAAGTTCCTCGGGCAGCAGGTTGCGCTTCAATGGCGCGCGGGCCTCATATTGCTTGAGCATTTCGCCGAAACCGGCAATGCCGCGCGCGGCCAACGTATTGACCGGACCAGCGCTGATACAGTTCACGCGGATTTTCCGGGGCCCCAAGTCGTAAGCCAGATAGCGGGTGCTGGCTTCCAGGGCGGCTTTGGCCACCCCCATGACGTTGTAATGGGGAACCACTTTCTCCGCCCCATAATAGCTCATGCCCAGGATGCTACCCCCGCCGGTCATAAGGGGAGCGGCAGCCCGGGCCAGGGCCACCAGGGAGTAGGCGCTCACATCCAAGGCCACGCGGAAGGCTTCGCGGCCGGTCTGCAGGAACTCCCCCTCCAGCGCCGCCTTGGGCGCAAAGGCCACCGAGTGCAGCAGCAGGTCCAGGCGCCCGAAACGCTGTCCCAGCTCCGCAAACACGCGGTCGATATCCTCATCCCGGGTGACATCGCACGGCAGCAACAGCGTGTCCGCCCCGAAAACGGAGGTCAGTTCCTCCACATTTTCCTTGAGCCGCTCGCCCTGATAGGTGAAAGCCAGCCGCGCTCCTTGCTGAGCCCATGCCTGTGCGATAGCCCAAGCGATACTGCGCTTGTTGGCCACCCCGAACACAATCCCGATTTTTCCGTTCAACAACGACATGCCCTGAATATTACAAGCATCCCCGGTTTTCGGCAAACCGCCAAATCACCAGGCTGAAACGCCGGGCAACCAAGGCTCGCGAGATCCGGAGCATACGCATAATTTCCTTGTTTCAATAAAGAAAATCTGGTCAGTTGCTTCCAAGGCCCGAATGTCTGCCCGGTGTAGCTCTGGAGCTTGAGTTTCGGGGCCTGGAGGAATTATCCACCATGAATAGATGCGCCTATTGTAATACTTTAATCCTGTTTGGAGGAGTCAGGGACAAAGGAATGCAATTCTGCAATGCAGCGTGCCATGCATCGGGGCAAACCCTGATCGTGGCACGTGCCATACCGGAGGAGATTCTTTCGAAATATGCCGGGGAAATCCACCAGGGGAACTGCCCCGCCTGCCGCGGTAAAGGCCCGGTGGATGTGCATATCTCCTATTTCGTCTGGTCCGCTCTGCTGCTGACTTCCTGGAGCAGCAAGCCCCGGATATGCTGCCGGGCCTGTGGCATCAAGAATCAGCTTGGCAGTGCCTTGGGATCGGCCTTGGTGGGTTGGTGGGGATTCCCGTGGGGCATCCTGGTCACGCCGATTCAGATCGTCCGGAACCTGGTTGCACTCTGTTCGCCACCCGCACCTTCAAAGCCCTCCGACTCGCTTCGGAAGCTGGCAGCCATCAATCTGGCGGCGCGCTTCACTGCCGAACAAAAGGCCAACCCAACTGCCCGGCAGAGTTGACCGGGGAGGTTCAGGTCCGGCCCCAAGTAGCGATCGGCGGCAAGGTTGGCTTCCGGCCAATCCCGTCCTGGACTGGGCTGGGGAGACCGGCAAGGCCGGAGAGACGCCCGCCGCCGCTGGCGAGCGCCACCTCCGTGAGTAATGATCCCAGGTCAGGGCATCGCCGCACGGTAGAACTTCAGGCTGCCCGCCGGGGTAAAGGTCCAGGGAGAAGTCGCTGCGCCGACCGTGTTCCATGGGCCCGACAAGCTTTCAGCCTGCTGCAGATTTCCGCTCCAGGTCAGGATGATCTTCCCGCCTTCGTGACGGATCTGGATTGGCGCCACCGTCCCTCCCGGAGGCACCCGGGTCAGGAGGAGATCCTTCGTCGAGAACTGCCCGGGCAGGGTGATATTGAAGAGGCGCACCTCGTCGATCCGGCCCAGGAACATCTCCGTCCCCGCATTTTTCAGCCCGATGCTGAAAGCGCTCTGGTCCGAGGTTGGCGGGTTGGGCCGTCCCGCGGTCCCATTCGCCACGCCATTGGCATAGAGCGTGGTGGTGCCACCGCTGGTGACGATCGCCAGGTGCACCCAGGCGCCGTTGGTGACCGGCACGCTGCCGATGAGCGCCACTCCGCCCGCCAGGCCTTGGTAGTGATCGCCGATCTGGTATAGGCCCATACCGCTGTTGCTGCTATTGCCATTGTAGGCGATGCACCGGTTTTCGGCGGTGGTATCGCTGGCCACCCAGGCCTCAATCCCCCATTCATCCGCATTGGTGATCACCGGCGTTTCGTAGCGATAGCCGCCCTGGTCCAACGCCAGGCATAGCGAACTCCCCGCCACGCCGGTATCCGCGGAGTAAATCGGTGCCAGCCCGGTGAGGGCCAGGTTGAATCCGCCCACCGAGTCCACCACCATATCCCCGGCAGCTTGCCCCGCCACGGCGTTGGTCTCTTTTTCGCCCAGCCGGTAATAGGCCACCGGCGCCAGCGTGGGGGAATCCGGGGGCAACACTGTCACCGAGGTCACCAGGCTCGTGACCGAACCATAAATATTGGTGATCACCACCTCATAGGCGCCGGATTGGGCGGTGGTGACGTTGGTGAAGGACACGGTGCCGGCGGCGGCGCCATCGATATTCACGCCTCCTTTGCGCCATTGATACTGCAGCGGGGCCGTTCCGCCCGCCTGGATGCTCAACGTGAAGCTGCGGCCGCTCAACACGGTGTTGCCCGGGCTGGCGATGGGACCGCTCACCACAAACGGCGGGAGCGCTCCGGGAGGAACCCTGGACAGCAGCAGATCCCCCGCGGAAAAGTGGCCGGATAACACGCTGAATACCCGCACTTCATCGAGGCGGCCCTGAAAAGTCTCCACGCCATCCGCCTTCAGCCCGAGGCTGAAGGTATCTTCGGCCTTGGGCAAGTTGGGCTTGCCCGCAGTTCCAGTCGCCTGGCCGTTGACATAAAAGGTGGTTGTCCCGGCGGTCACCACGATGGCCAGGTGCGTCCAGGCGCCGGGCACTGCGGGAGCGCCGCCCACCACCGCCACGCCGCCGGCGAGCCCGGCAAACCGATCGCCCAACTGGTAGATCCCCATCCCGCTGCCGCCGGAATTCCCGTTGTAGGCGATGCAGTGATTGTCGGTCGTGGAATCAGCGGCCACCCACGCCTCGATGCCCCAGTTGTCATTGTTGGTCACCAGCGGGGCGCCCAGCCCGTAGCCACCGCTGCCATCCGTCGCCAGGCACAGCGTGCTCCCCTTGATTCCCGTCCCGGCCGAATAAACTGGCGGCAGGCCGATCACCGCCAGGTGGTTCGTGCCCGCGGAATCCAGCGAGGGATCGGTCCCGGGCTGGCCCGCCGCCGCCCCGGGATCTTTTTCGCCCAGGCGATAGTAGGCCAGGGCAGTCACGCCGGGGGAGCCGGCGGGGAGCACCTTGACGCTGACCACGCTGCTGGTCACCGAGCCGGATAGGCCACTCAGCCTCACACTGAAATTCCCGGCATCATTGGTGGTGGTTTTGGAGATGGTGAGCGTGCTGTTGGTCGCCCCGGGAAGGTTCACCGACTCCTTTAGCCACTGAAACCGCAGCGGTGGCGAACCCGCCCCCACCACGGCCAAAGTCAAAGCATCCCCCGCTATAACTGTATCGCTCGGGGTGGCTGTGGGCCCGCTCACAATGGTGGGCGGCTGCGTGGCGGGCGGCACTTTCGTCAGCAACAGATCATCCACCGCGAACTGGTCGGGAGCGAAATTGAACACGCGCACCTCATCCAGCCGGCCCTTGAACGCCTCCGCCCGATCCGCCCGGATGCCCAATTGGAACCTGCCCGCGGGCGTCCGCGGCGCGCCGCCGCTGGCCATCGGTACGCCATTGACATACAGGGAGGTGGAGCCATTGGCCAGCACGAGGGCCAGGTGCACCCAACTGCCCGCCACCACGGGCTCACCCCCCACGAAAGCCACGCCCCCGACCAGCCCCACGAATTGATCGTTCACCTGGTAAAGCCCCATGCCGCTGTTGGCTGAGTTGCCATTATAGGCGATGCAGCTGGTGGCGCTTGGGCTGGCCGCCTGCACCCAGGCCTCCAGGCCCCAGTTATCGGTCAGGGTGACCAGCGGGGTGGCATTAGTGTAACCACCGCCATTGACTTCCATGGACAGCGTGCTGCCGTTGACCCCCGTATCCGAGGAATAAACCGGCGCCGTGCCCACTTGATGCAGATCAGCGGCCCCGCCCGAGTCAGTGGCCACCGCCGCCATCGCCTGGCCGGCGGTGGCGCCCGGGTCGCTCTCCCCAAGGCGGTAATACGAAACCGTGACCACCGATCCGGAAACCGCGTTCGCCAGCCAAAACCCGCCCATCACCAATCCCAGTAATTGTTGTATTCGAGTATTCATTGCCGAGTGTTCTCCTTTTTTGAATGATCCGATCCTCGAAGCCTGTATCGCGCAATAACCCGGGGGAGTCAATCGCCATTGGATCAGGGCTGCGCGCGAAATATTTTCTGGGCACGGCCCAGGGAACCGAGATTGAAAACCCGGGTGTAGCCCATCTGCCGCAAGCTGCGCTGAGCCACACCACTGCGGAAACCGCCCAGGCAGTGGAGCAGGAGGATGGTGTCTTTGTCCGGCGCCTCGCGGGTGATGCGCTGGGCAATCTCGTCCAGGGGCAGGTTGATGGCCATGGATAAATGGCCGGATTGGAACTCGTCCGGATTGCGCACGTCGATGACCTTGGCCCCCTGCTTGAGGTAGTCGCGCGCCGTCTGGGGAGCCACCAAGGCCGCCCGTTTCAAGGCCAGCCATAAGATCAGTCCCAAGCCGAATATCGATGCCAAATGCCATTCCATACGGTTATTCTGCCTCGCCATCGCCCCCCTGGCAAGCGGCCTTGGCTGCCCCGGCAATTCCGAATTACCCCCCCGTCAACCGCCACGGGGCACTCCAGGATCAATTTTCAATTGGGTCGTGTGAAAGAGGACAAAGCGGTGAGGCCAGACCCGATGGGGCTGGTGGCGAAAATTAAGATGGGCACGGGATC
>CAIMWS010000471.1 GCA_903845125.1 uncultured Verrucomicrobiota bacterium | reverse complement strand
TTTGGATTTTATAAAGTTTGGATTTTATAAAGTTTGGATTTTATAAAGTTTGGATTTTATAAAGTTTGGATTTTATAAGTTGCTCAGCCTAAGATATTTATCGTGTTCAAGGTGCCAACCGGCCCGGGTTTGGCCGGCTTTATTTTGCAGCGGGTTGCGGCCGATATTCCCAAGCGCAGCCAAGCTGAATTGCTGATTTTCCGGCCGATCCGATATCGCTGATTCCAGCGGTCAAGATCCCCCACGCGATTCCGCGCCAAAGCCCGGCACTGGTTCAAGAACACTAGTTTATGATCTTTTTTACACAGGCTGATCAATAACAACCAACAAGCCTGATCGATGAATGCGCCACGAACCCCAGGCTGGCCTTCAATTTAAACTCATAACCAATTATCTACCAGCATGATACAACGAGTCATTCCCCATGATTCAGAGGAGGTTTCCCGGCTGATGCCGAAGCGGCACGCCCCCTGCTTGGATGGCGCAGGAACGGATGAACCCGTCCAGCCGGGTTTTGGCCGATATCTCTAATAAGGGCATAACGCGGAGGGCCAACAACGGCAGGTGGGGAAACCCTGGAACAATGGGAAATGGAGTCATGAACTTTGCGGAATATGAAGTGGGGGAATTTTACGACGAGATGTTCACCCCGACGGGACGCCCCCGCGCCTCGGCGGGCACCCTCGTGCGCAATATCGAATCGCTGCCGGAGGGCGAACTGTTGAGCCGCCAGCAGGCGGCGGAACGCGCCCTGCTGCACATGGGGATCACCTTCAACGTGTATGGGGACCAGGCAGAAACGGAGCGGATATTCCCATTCGATGTGGTGCCGCGGATTGTGGGGGCCCGGGAATGGGCCGGGATCGAAAAAGGACTGATCCAGCGGATCCACGCGCTGAACCTGTTCATCGACGATCTGTATCACGGGCAAAAAATCCTGCGCGACAAAGTGATCCCGCCGGAGATCGTCTTTTCCTCCAAGGCCTACCGCCAGGAATGCGCCGGGTTGAATCCCCCCGGGGGGATCTGGTGCCACATCACCGGCACGGACCTGGTGCGGCACAGCGATGGCCGGGTGTATGTATTGGAGGACAACCTGCGCTGCCCTTCAGGGGTATCCTACGTCCTGGAAAACCGGCAGATCACCAAGAGCCTGTTTCCGCAGATATTTTCCGAGTCCAAAATCCGCCCGGTGGCGAGCTACACCAGCAAGCTGCGGGACATGCTGGAATACCTGGCGCCGGAGGGGGTCAGCGAGCCCCGGGTAGTGCTGCTGACGCCGGGCACCTATAATTCCGCCTATTTCGAGCATTCGTTCCTGGCGCAGCAGATGGGCATCGAATTGGTGGAGGGCCGGGACCTGGCGGTGGTGGACGGGGAGGTGTGCATGCGCACCACGCGGGGCTTCGAGCGGGTGGATGTGGTTTACCGCCGGATCGACGACGACTTCCTGGATCCCCGCACCTTCCGCAAGGACTCCATGCTGGGGGTGCCGGGCATCATGGAGGCGTACCAGAAGGGCCGGGTGGCGCTGGCGAACGCCCCGGGCAACGGCGTGGCCGATGACAAGGTCGTGTACGCCTACGTGCCGCGGATCGTGAAATATTACCTGGGCGAGGAGATCCTGCTGCCCAACGTGCCCACCTATATTTGCGCCGAGGAGAAAGACCGCCGATACGTGCTGGAACACCTGGACCAGCTGGTGGTGAAGGCGGCCAACGAGTCCGGCGGCTACGGCATGCTCGTGGGCCCCCACTCCACCCGGGAGATGCGGGAGGAATTCGCACGGCTCATAGAGGCCAACCCCCGCAATTACATCGCGCAGCCCACGCTGTCGCTATCCCGGGTGCCGACGATCATCGATGGCCGGTTCGAGGGCCGGCATGTTGATTTGCGGCCCTACATCCTGAACGGGAAGGAGATTTTTGTGCTGCCGGGCGGCCTGACCCGCGTGGCCCTGCGGAAAGGCTCCCTGGTGGTGAATTCATCGCAGGGCGGCGGCAGCAAAGACACCTGGGTCCTGGCCGAGGACCACGGCCCGGGCAACGAAGCCGAGGCCGCCGCGGAAACCGTCCACCCCAACCAACCATGACTATGACCGCCCACCGCCCCCCATCAACTCCGCGCCCGCCGCAACCGGCCCGGAAACCAGCCCCGCGCCCGGTAACGCCACCAGGATTTTTCCGGTTCCGCACGTCCACCGCCAGCGCCCTGGCGATGGCCGCCAGCACCCCGCAACCCATTTTCAACCGCCGGGAGGAGGCCTGATATGCTGAGCCGGGTGGCCGATTCGATTTACTGGATGGCCCGTTATGTGGAGCGGGCGGAAAACGTGGCGCGGTTCATCGAGGTCACGCTGACGCTGATGCTGGACGATCCCAACGGCGCCGGGCTGCAGTGGCAGCCGCTGGTCAATACCACCGGGGACCACGAGGAATTCATCAAGCGCCACGGCACGCCCACGCCGCAGAAGGTGATCTATTTCCTGACGTTCGACCCGGAGAACCCCAACTCGATCCTCTCCTGCGTGCGCAGCGCCCGGGAAAACGCCCGCACGGTACGGGAGATCATCTCCTCGGAGATGTGGCTGCAGCTGAATAAATTCTACCTCATGGTCAATGCCGCCAGCGGCCAAGCCCGGGCCGCGGGGACCCCGCACGGATTCTTCAGCGAGGTCAAAATGGCGAGCCACCTGTTCGCCGGCATCACCGAAGCCACGATGACCCACGGCGAAGCCTGGCATTTCTGCCGCCTCGGCCACATGCTCGAGCGGGCTGACAAAACCTCCCGCATCCTCGATGTGAAATACTACCTGCTGCTGCGCTCGGCGCAGGATGTAGGGACGGCCTTCGACGACGTGCAGTGGGCGGCGCTGCTGCGTTCGGCCAGCGCCTTTGAGATGTACCGCAAAAAACATGGGCGGATCGCGCCCCGGGACGTGGTCGATTTCCTCATGCTCAGCCGGGATTTCCCCCGCGCCATCCACTATTGCGTGCTGGCAGCGCAGGAGTCGCTCCACGGCATCTCGGGCACCCCGGAGGGCACCTTCCGCCATCTGCCGGAGAAGCTGCTGGGCCAGCTCTGCTCGGAGCTGTCGTATGCGCTGGTGGATGAGATCATCGCCCACGGCGTGCACGAATACGTGGATCAATTCCAGACCAAGCTCAACCAGATCGGCCAGGGGATCTACGAGACCTTTTTCATGATCAAGAAACCGGGGAATGGACGCTCCACGCAAAAAAACGGGGCCCAGGCCCTGATCCAGGCCTGACCGCCGGAGCGCCCCCCTGTCATTCCCCCCGCAACGACGCCCCCAACCTGCCTTTCGCATCATGGCCATCCACGTCGCACTCAACCACCTCACGCATTATACTTATGACCGGCTGGTGGCGCATTCGCCCCACGTGATCCGGCTGCGCCCCGCCCCGCACTGCCACACCCGGATCCTGGCCTACTCGCTGAACATCCAGCCGGCGGAGCACTTCATCCACTGGCAGCAGGACCCGCACGGCAACCACCTGGCCCGCGTGGTTTTCCCGAAACCAGCCACCGAACTGCGGGTGGAGGTGGACCTGGTGGCGGAGATGGCGGTGCATAACCCGTTCGATTTCTTCCTCGAAGAGGAGGCTGAACAATACCCGTTCACTTATGAGGCGGCGCTCCGCCTGGAGCTGGAGCCGTTCCTGGAGACCGCCGCCACCGGACCGCTGTTCGAGGATTGGTTTGCGTCCATCCGGGGCACGCGCACGCGCACCGTGGATTTCCTGGTGGACCTGAACCAGCGGCTCCAAAAGGCGATCCAATACGTGATCCGCCTGGAGCCCGGGGTGCAGACGCCCGAGGAAACCCTGGCCAAAGGCCGGGGCTCCTGCCGCGACTCGGCCTGGCTGCTCGTGCAGCTGGCCCGCCGGCTCGGCCTGGCGGCGCGGTTCGCCTCGGGCTACCTGGTGCAGCTGGCCCCCGATGTCCAGGCGCTGGATGGGCCTTCCGGCGCCGCCTGCGATTTCACCGACCTCCACGCCTGGGCGGAAATTTATCTGCCGGGCGCCGGCTGGATCGGATTCGATCCCACTTCCGGCCTGCTGGCCGGCGAAGGGCACATCCCGCTGGCCTGCACACCGACCCCCCGTGACGCGGCCCCCGTGGCCGGCGCGGTGGACCCCTGCGAAGCCAGCCTGGATCACCAGATGCGCGTGGCGCGCATCCACGAATCGCCCCGGGTCACCAAGCCTTACTCCGAGGCGCAGTGGGGGGCCATCGATGCCGCCGGCCGCCAGGTCGATGCCTGCCTGGAGCGGGAAGCCGTGGGGCTGACCATGGGTGGCGAACCCACCTTTGTGTCCATCGACGATCCGGACGGCCCGGAATGGAATACCGCCGCCCTGGGCGCCCGCAAACGCGAGCTGGCCGGGCAACTGCTCAAGCGCCTGCGCGCCCGGTTCGCCCCCCAGGGGCTGCTTTTTTACGGCCAGGGTAAATGGTATCCCGGGGAATCGCTCCCCCGGTGGGCGCTGGCGTGCTACTGGCGGCGGGACGGCCAGCCGGTCTGGCGGGAAGACCGCTGGATCGCCGACGAAAGCATCGACTACGGCCACGGCATCGCGGAGGCCGAAATGCTGATGCGGGAGCTGGCCGCCGCCCTGGGCGTCGAGCCCCGGTTCATCCTGCCCGCCTACGAGGATGCCTGGCATTACCTCCGGCAGGAGCGCCACCTGCCGGTCAACGTGGATCCGCTCGATTCCAAGCTGGAAAACCCGCAGGAGCGGGCGCGGCTGGCGCGGATTTTTGAGCAGGGCCTGAGCCAGGTGGCGGGCTTCGTCCTGCCGTTGCGCCGGGGCGGCAAACCCGGCGAAGGGGACTGGCAAACCGGCCCCTGGTTCTTCCGCCGCGGCCGCCTGTATTTGCTGCCCGGGGATTCCCCCATTGGCTACCGGCTGCCCCTGGAATCCCTGCCCTGGGTGGCCCCGGAGGAATACCCCTGGATCCAGGCGCCGGATCCTTTGCGACCGCAGCCGCCGCTGCCGGTCCCGGTCCGGTTCATCGCGCAAAGCCGGCCGGCCGCCAGCCGCGCCGGCGAGGCGGCGCCCACCGCGGCCCCGGCCGTCCCGGCCCGGGGTGAATCGGCGGCCTGGGTCACGCGCACCGCGTTGTGCGTGGAGCCGCGGCACGGCCGGCTGCACCTGTTCCTGCCGCCGCTGGCCAGCCTGGAGAATTTCCTGGACCTGGTGGCGGTGATCGAGGCCACCGTGCAGCGCCTCCAGATCCCCGTGGTCCTGGAAGGGGCGCCCCCCCCGGCGGATGCCCGGCTGACCACGCTGAAGATCACTCCCGATCCCGGGGTGATCGAGGTGAATCTGCAGCCCGCCCGCAATTGGGAGGAGCTGGCGGCCAATACGGTGGCGCTTTACGAGGAGGCGCGGCTCTGCCGCCTGGCCGCCGAAAAATTCATGCTGGATGGCCGCCACGCCGGCACCGGCGGCGGCAACCACATCGTCTTCGGCGGAGCCACCCCGGCGGAGAGCCCCATCCTGCGGCGCCCGGACCTGCTGCGCAGCCTGGTGGGTTATTGGCAGAACCATCCCTCGCTGTCCTACCTGTTCAGCGGGATGTTCATCGGCCCCACCAGCCAGCACCCGCGCGTGGACGAGGCCCGCCATGACGCCCTGTATGAGCTGGAGCTGGCCTTCCAGCAGATCCCGGAATCCGGCGCGGTGCCCCCGTGGCTCGTGGACCGCGTGTTCCGCCACCTCCTGGTGGACGCCACCGGCAACACCCACCGGGCGGAATTCTGCATCGACAAGCTATACGCCCCGGAGAGCGCCAGCGGTCGCCTGGGCCTGGTGGAGCTGCGCTCGTTCGAGATGCCGCCCCACGCGCAGATGAGCCTGGCCCAACACCTCCTGCTGCGGGCGCTGATCGCCTGGTTCTGGCGCCAGCCCTGGCGCCAGCCGCTCGTCCCCTGGGGCACCGGATTGCACGACCGTTTCCTGCTCCCCCATTTCGCCTGGGAGGATTTCCAGGATGTCCTGGCGGATCTGCGGCGGGCGGGATTCGACCTGGCGCCGGAGTGGTTCGCGCCCCATCTCGAATTCCGGTTCCCCCGGTGTGGCACGATCGTGCAGCGAGGGATCGTGCTGGAGCTGCGCCAGGCCCTGGAGCCCTGGCATGTGCTGGGGGAGGAACCCGGCGCGGGCGGCACGGTGCGCTTTGTCGATTCCTCCGTGGAACGGCTGCAGGTCAAAGTCAGCGGCTGGGTGGACCCACGCTATTTGATTGCCTGCAACCGGCGCCGCCTGCCTATGCACCCCACGGGAGTGAATGGCGAATTCGTGGCCGGCGTGCGCTACCGGGCCTGGCAGCCAGCCAGCTGCCTGCATCCCACCCTGGGCATCGACTCCCCCCTTGCCTTCGACATTCTGGACTCCTGGTCCGGCCGCTCCCTGGGCGGCTGCACGTATCACGTCATGCATCCGGGCGGCCGCAACTATGCGGCCTTCCCCGTCAATGCCTGCGAAGCCGAAAGCCGCCGGCTGGCCCGGTTCTTCCCCAGCGGCCACTCCCCGGGCGAGGTGGCGATCCCCGCCGCGGAGCCGAACGCATCCTTCCCGTTCACCCTGGATTTGCGGTGGGCGGCGGGGGCGAAAAAACCCGCCTGACCGCCCGGCGCGCAGGAGCGATCGCGGAAAATATTTATTTCCGGGAAATTTGTGTTATGCTAGGGATCATGCGTGAGCGAAATGAATGCAAGGGCGGGCGAAAGCCGAGGGTGGGGAACGGAAGGCGGCCGGGTTGGAGACGGCGGCTGGGCTGAGCCCACGCCCACGGGCAGATCATAGGGCCGCTTCCGCACGCCATGGGCACCTCCCAGCAGCCGGTATTGGGACCAGCCGGTTTATTCGCCGGCTACCCCGTGGCGGCCCACGGCTTTGACGAAGCTTTCGACGCCGGAGGGCGCCCGCGCCCGCATTGGGATACCCTGGTCCAGGCGATGGATCGCTATTCCTCCCGGGACTGGCAGGAACGGGCCGAAACCCTGCGCCGCCTGCAGCGTGACTACAGCCTGCCGGCCGCCCCTGGCGAGCGCCAGGCACCGCCCTGGGGCTTCGAGCTGGACCTCGTGCCCCTGGTGATTTCACCGGCGGAATGGGCCTGCCTGGAACCCGCCCTGATCCAGCGGGCCCGGCTGTGGACCGCCCTGCTCGCCGACTGCCTCGGCCCGCGGCGCTGCCCGGCCGAAGGGGTCTTCCCCTCCGCCCTGCTCTACGCGAATCCGGCCTTTTTACGCCCTTGCAGCGGCCTGGCGGCGGGGGCCAATTCCCCCTTGTTCATGATCGCCTGCGACCTGGTCCGCTCCCGGGCCGGCCAGTGGAGCGTGCTCAGCGATTACACACGCATCCCCCACGGTGCGGGTCCCGCCCTGCAGCACCGGATGACCTTGTCCCGGGTGCTCACCGAGGAATTCCGGAGCAACCCGGTGCACCGGCTGGCGGGGTTCTTCCAGAATGCCCGGGATTGGCTGCGCGGACTCGCCCCCGAAAACCGGGCCTATCCGCTGGTGGCGCTGCTCACCCCCGGCCCCGGCAATCCGGCCTGGCCGGAGCACGCCTTCCTGGCCCGCTATCTCGGCTTTGCCCTGGTGGAAGGGGCGGACCTGACCGTGCGGGACCGGCGGGTTTTCATCAAGACCCTGGAAGGGCTCCGGCCGGTGGATGTCATCCTGCGCTACCTGGATGACAACCTGTGCGATCCGCTCGAATTGCGGTCGGATTCGGTGGTGGGTGTGCCCGGGCTGCTCGAGGCCATCCGCGGGGGCAAGGCGGCCGTGGCCAACCTGCCGGGAGCGTCCCTGCTGGAGGCCAATGCCTGGTACGCCTGCCTGCCCGCCCTGTGCCACCGGCTGCTGGGGGAGCCTTTGCTGTTGCCGGGCGTGGGTACTTGGTGGTGCGGCGACCCGGACGGCCTGGCCTATGTGATGGAACACCTCGAGGAGCTGGTCATCCGGCCCGCCTTCCAGGGCCTTGGGCGGCGGATCACCTGGCCCCAAAATCTCACCCGCGAGCGCCGCCGGCGCCTGCTGCGGGCCATCCGGGAAAATCCCCATGAATTCGTCGGCCAGTCCATCATCGACACCGCCACCACCCCCTCCCTGGTCCGGGGCCGGCTGGAGCCCTGCCCGTATGTGCTAAGGATGTTCCTGGCGGCCCAAGGGAACCAATGGAGCGTCATGCCGGGCGGCCTGGCGCTGCTGCTGGAGGAGGCCGAAGGGGACAGCGGGATCCCGATCGCCTCGGGCGCCGCCAAGGATGTCTGGGTCCTGTCGCCGGACGCGGTGGCGCCCGCCACGCTCTTGAGCCCCGCCAGCCAGGTGGTGCGGCCGGAGCGCAGCGCGTCGCAGATGCCCAGCCGGGTGGCGGACAACCTGTTCTGGCTGGGGCGCTATGCCGAGCGGCTGGAAGACATGATCCGCGTGCTGCGCTGCGCGCTGGCCCGGCTGGCGGAGGAAACCGGCCGGGAAATGAGCCCGGAGCTGGTGTCGCTCACCCGGCTGCTGGTGCAACTGGACCTGCTACCGCAGCGCTGTTGGGATCCCCCCCCGGCGGATGCCCTGCAAAAAGAGCTGCTGCAGCTGGTTTACCAGACCCATTCGCTGGGCACGGTGCGCGAGGTGCTGGGCCGCCTGCGGCAGATCGCCTTCGCCCTGCGGGACCGGTTCTCCGGGGACACCTGGCTGATCCTGGCCCGGCTGAACGAGGAGGCGGCCCGCCCGCCGGCGGGTATGCCCGCCGCCCAGGCCCTCAACCTGCTCAACAACCTGGTGGTGCACCTGGCCGCCTTCAGCGGCATGGAGATGGAAAACATGACCCGCGGTCACGGCTGGCGGTTCCTGGACATCGGCCGCCGGCTCGAGCGGGCCATCAACGCCACCACTTTGGCCCAAGCCGGCCTGGCCCTCGGAAATCCCCCCGCCTCCACCCTCGAGGCCATGCTCGAAATCGCCGACAGCGTGATGACCTACCGCCGCCGCTATTTCGCCCAGCCCGAATGGGGGCCTGTCCTCGACCTCCTCCTGGCCGACGACACCAATCCACGGGCCCTGGCCTTCCAGCTCCAGGCCCTGAAAAACCACGGGCAGGAGCTGCCCCGCGAAAACTCCAGCACGGGCTTCAGCCTGGACCGGCTCCGCCCCCTGGAGCAGCAGTTGGAACAGGCCGACTGGCCCGCCCTGGTGGCCGGGCGCCGGGAGGCCGGCGGCCAAGCGCTGGACCAGCTGCTCCAGGCCCTCGGAACCTCCCTGCGGGAGGCCTCCAACGAGCTCACGCACGTCTATTTCAGCCACGCCGGAATGCAGGTCAATTAATGAACTACCAGGTTATCCATCGCACGGAATATGCTTACGAAACGGACGTTTCGGTGGCCCATCACTTGTTGCACATGACGCCTTTGGACACCGGCCGCCAGCGGCTCCTGGAGCACGAGCTGCGGCTGGATCCCCCACCCCGCTGCCGGCGCGCAGGCGAGGACTATTTCGGCAACCGGAGCGTGTTCATCACTTTGGAAAAGCCGCACTGCCGCTTTGAAATCGTGGCCCAAAGCCGGGTGGAGATCCAGGCCGCCGCCTGGCCCCTGCCACTGGCCACCCCGGCGTGGGATGCCGCACCACCCGGGGACAGCCAGGCCGCCGCGAGCGCGGCCGCCGGGGAATTCCGGTTCAATTCGCCGCTGATCCAACAACGCTCCGAATACGCGGATTATGCCCGGGCCTCCTTCCCGGCCGGCCGGCCCTTGCTGGACGCAGTGCTGGACCTGACCCGCCGCATCCATCAGGAATTTGTGTTCGATCCCCAAGCCACCTCCGTGAGCACCCCGATCGAACAGGCGTTCAAGGAACGCCGCGGTGTCTGCCAGGATTTCGCCCAAGTCCAGCTGGCCTGCCTGCGCTCGCTCGGCATCCCGGCGCGCTATGTCAGCGGCTACCTGGAAACCCTGCCCCCGCCCGGCCAGCCAAAACTAGCCGGCGCGGATGCCTCCCACGCCTGGGTTTCCTTTTTCTGCCCGGGCCACGGCTGGATCGAGGTGGACCCCACCAATGACCTGCTGGCCTCCGAGCGCCACATTGTTACGGCTTACGGACGGGACTTCGGCGATGTGAGCCCCGCGCGCGGGGTCATCCTGGGAGGTGGCTGCCATACCCTCAAAGTGGGCGTGGATGTGCTGCCGATGCCAGCCCCGTAATGCAGTTTTCCGCGGGACGGTTGACTCCTCCTTTCCTTCGCCCTGGCCTTCGGCCCGCCTTCCGGCCCCTGCGGACCCTACGTTCTCCGTGATTTCACACCGATGGTTGACACTATGCCAACGGGCGGTAGTCTTTCGTCACGACCCTGACGAGACGTTATTTTGCGATGAAAAGCGCAGCTGACCAGTTCGACAGCCCGTGGAAGGAAGCGCTGGAGAAATATCTGCAACCCCTGCTGGAGTTTTGTTTTCCGCCAGTCGCCGACGCCATCGACTGGCGCACCACCCCGGAATTTTTGGATAAGGAGCTTCAGGAAGTGGTGCGCGATGCGGCCCTGGGGAAACGGCGG
>CAIMWS010000470.1 GCA_903845125.1 uncultured Verrucomicrobiota bacterium | reverse complement strand
GGAAAGGAAAAAGGCTGCCGGGCGATGTTCCTGGAGATCAGGGGCGGGTCAGTTTATCTGAGCAGACCCGGGTCAATTCTCGTGAGCGGTATAGGATTTCACAATTCCCGGCCAGTGGGCCAAATTAGTCGATACCCAAATGCCAGCCGAATCGTCTTTTTAATCCGGTTATTGTCAACTCGTTGGAAAATTTGCCGCGACTGGACACGACTCAGCACGACGTTTTTGTGGCGTTCGGTGTGAGCCGGCATACTCCAGACCGCTCCGGGCGATTGGGTCCGGCTCAGTCCGTTTGATGAAAATAGTTTCCAAACCGTAGATCCTGGTTCATTGCCCCGCGCCAAGGCTGCCCCAATTGAAACCGGGATGCAATCGCGGGACGCACTGCGTCCGGTTTGTTGGACGATTTGGGTTCCGCTCGGGAAAACGGGATCGTATCGAGGCGTGCTTTGGCTAACCTCGACCAAAGCGGCCTATAATCCATAAAACCAGGAAGGTGACTACGAGGGTGGTCGATAATAGGACAATCTGGTGGAGCCACCAGGGTTGAACATGCAAGATCACGTCCGCTAAAGTGCTGCCACTAATAACGCCTATGCAGAGCGCGAGGCCAAACCGTTTATCGAATGTGGACTTGAAGGTTGACTTTTCAGGGGAGTCTGGTGTGTTCATCGGAGTAAACGTGTGAACCGCTTAACAGTATTTATTGTCCAAAACAACCGTGTCGGAAACGATCCACATTTTAAGCCGGGAATACTGGAAGTCGAGGAGAATCGTTGAAACAGACGAAGAATGTTTGTTTTTCACGGGAAAACGAGCTGTTTGTTAAAAGACAAACTGAGTTATTTCTTTGTGACCGACGCCTCAACACGTGAGCCAGCGGAACTGGACCGGGACGGATGGCTGGCTGCCGGGAGCAGGACATTGCCAAGAGGTGATACCAATTGATAATCAGCGGCTTGAAGCGCATTTCCCAGGATTTCGAATTTCAAAAGCTCCGCCCGAGTGACGTTTTTCCGACAGGTTGCCTGCCAAAACTGCCTGCTGGCCAGGACTTCCTGGGCGAGGTGGCCGCTGCCCGGTGCGTTGGAGCCACACGAACCGCTCCCGTTCAGCCGGGAAGCCTGGTGCCCTTGGATGAGGCGGATCCGGGCGCGCTTTGCCCCTTGAAAAACCGTGGGAAAGGTAATTCGATTGGCTCCTGGGAGCTTTCCCGGGAGATTGACACCCCCGCCCTGAAATGCTGGAATGCCGCGGTGCCCAACCGGACTGACTTGGCCGCAAAAGTAGCAGGAACTTGGGACTTGGAATAAAAGACTATGACTAAAGAGGCAGCATCGACGTCCACCGCAGGCGGGCCACCGGCAGGCGGCCACGCACAGGGGCCCGCCCGCCAGGTGGTCTTGCTTTACAAGCGCCACGCCACCCCCGACGCATCCCTGCTCACGTTCCTCGAACAGCAACTCAGCCGCCTGGGATTCGGCGTATTCATCGACCGCCATCTGACCTTGGGCGTGGATTGGGCGCGCGAGATCGAGCGCCGCATCGGCGCGGCGGATGCCGTGATCCCGCTGCTTTCCGAGTCCTCGATCCAGAGCGAAATGCTCGGCTTTGAGATTGAGATCGCCCACGAAGCCGCCCAGAACCAGCGGGGCCGGCCGGCCCTCCTGCCGGTGCGCGTCAATTTTGGCGGCCCACTGCCCGAACCGCTGGCGGGGATCCTCGATCCCATCCAGTATGTGCTGTGGCATGGCGAGGCAGACCACCCGCGCGTGCTGGCGGAGATCTTGAAAGCGCTGGACCAAATCCCCGCCGCCCCCGCAGGCGCCCCCAAGGCCATTGGCAAAGGCGCCCGGCTGCTGCCCCGGCCGGTGGCCCTGCCCCGGCTGGCGGCCCCGGC
>CAIMWS010000469.1 GCA_903845125.1 uncultured Verrucomicrobiota bacterium | reverse complement strand
GTCATCGCCATCATCGCCATTCTGGCTTCAATGCTGCTCCCAGCCTTGAGCAAAGCAAAATTGAAAGCCACGTGTGCCAGTTGCCGTAACAACCAAAAACAACTGTTAACGGCCTGGCAAATGTATGCTCATGATAACAACGACTCCCTTCTCCCTGAACAATTCAACGGAGCAGATCTCTATGCGGGAGGATTCTGGCTTGGTCCTTCGCCTGCAATTGCCGCCGGAATCGACAAACTTGAAGCGGAAAAACGGGTTGCTGAAGGATGGAAAAAATCTCCACTGGCTAAATATTGTGCCAATCACGGATCCATCCATTGCCCGGGCGATATGCGTACCAAGAACTTGAAACCTGGCAGTGGCTGGGCTTATGACAGCTATTCAAAAGCGGAAGGCATGGGTGGAAACGGTTGGGAGGCGGGGGTCACTGCCTTCAAGAAACTCACCCAAATTAAAAACCCCTCCAAATCGTTCGTGTTCATTGAAGAAGCGGACCCCCGCAACTACAATCTCGGCACTTGGGTGATCAACGTCGGTTCGGTAGGTTGGGTGGATGGATTTGCGATTTTCCACGGTGATATCACCACCTTCGGATTTGCTGACACCCATGTGGAATCTCACAAATGGCTCGAGGCAACCACCATCAAAGCCGGCCAACTTTTTGCCAACGGCAAAGATTCCTTCTACTGGAGCGGTGGGAATATGCGCCAAAACCGCGATTTCCGGTGGGTGTGGAATAATTACCGGTATCCTGAATGGAAGCCGCTTCCGGACTAGTCTGTTTCAAGCCCTGAATTTCCCTATACGCACCAAACGCCTGGATGAAATTCCAGGCGTTTCGCTTTCAGCCGTCCAGTTTATTAAACCACGGGGTATTCCCAAGGTCCCCGATATTTCCGGGCCAGCAATTGGTTGGCTTGGGGATCACCCAAGATTGTTTCCTTTTCGCCATCCCACTGGATGCCTCGCCCCAATTTGTAGGAGAGCATCCCCAGCAAGCTGACATTCGTGGAGCGATAACCTTGTTCTATGTCGCTCACCGGCCGGTTGCCAGTCTTGATGGCTTGTAGGAAGTCGGCCCAAAGCTCCTGGATATTCTGCTGGTCCGGCTCATGGAGTTGCGGGTCTTCATGCTGGACGGGTTTGCTGCCATCCACGGGGTAAAAGGTCCACCCCTTCTGCCAGCCCATATGGAAGGTGCCATTGGTGCCGTAAAAATAGCAACCGACCGTTTCCCCTTTTTCCGCGTTGTTGCCGGCAAACTGGCGGTGTTCCCAGGAAACGGTGAATTGCTCGAATTCAAACACTGCCACCTGATGGTCCGGAGCGTCGCTGGTTTGTTCTTTAGCAGTCAAAATCGGTGGGCCTTTGATGGGACGTCCCCCTGTGGAAAATACTTTCCGGGGCCACTTCTCTTCCATGATCCACAGGATTTGGTCCATCCAATGGATACCCCAATCACCCAAAGTCCCATTGGCGTAATCCAAATAGCTGCGAAAACCGCGGGGGTGGATCCCGCCGCTCCAGGGATTCTCGGGATCACCATTGAAGGGGCGCAACGGCGCCGGCCCGCACCACATATCCCAATCCAATCCTTTGGGTGGCTCCGTATTCTGTCGTGGCTTTTCAGGACCTCCGCCGTAATGGACAAAAGCCCGGATCATGCCAATCTTGCCCACTTTGCCGGATCGGATGAATTCCCGGCCGCTGACATTGTGCGGTGAAACGCGGCGATGGGTGCCAACTTGCACCACCTTGCCCGTAGACCGCGCCGCTTGCACCATCGCCCGGCCTTCCCGGATGGTATGGGCAATCGGTTTTTCCACATAGACATGGGCGCCTGCCTTCACGGCGGCAATCGTGATGAGCGGATGCCAATGATCCGGAGTTCCCACAATCACAATCTCCGGTTTTTCCCGGTCCAGCAATTCCCGGAAATCGTGATATTTTCTGGGCTGATCGCCCGAAAGTTTCCGGACATCATCCAGCGCCCGGTTGAGCATTCGCTCATCCACATCGCAAAGGCCAACCACCTGGCTTTCACGGGCTGCCATGGCGCACTTCAAGATGTTCATGCCCCACCAACCAGTGCCCACCAGGGCGGTCCGGTATTTACGTCCATTCCCCTGCCCAAGGCCAGGTAGTGCGCCAAGGGACAGGCCCGCCATGGTGGATGTTTTAAGAAAATCGCGCCGGTTTAGCTTCATAAACGCCTTTCATTAAGATTCACCCTCATTTACCCATTCAAGGCCGAATCAGCAAGATGAATTCCGGGGTCAGATGAATTCCGGGATCCGGCCCAACCGCACCCAGCCTGCATAAAACCTCGGATCGGCCAAGCCGGACTTTGGTTACCGAACTTGAATCCGGTAAAACATCCGGGGGGGAATTGCGCCATTGAAATTCTGCATCCAATTGGTCGCTGGCGACAGGCACTGGAATGTGGCCAGGTCAGCCCAATTCGCTCCAGCCGCGTCGGGACATTGCTGTAGGATGCAACTCTGGCCCATCGGCAAATCACCGATCATGAATTGCACCTTCTGTGCCGAAAATTGAATGCCCGAAAATTTGGGCGGATTCACCGCATTACCCAGCCAGGCATGCACCGCCGCATTCAATAAAGGCACAAACTCAGCGGTTGCTTTGGCATCCCCGGCGGCATTGGGATGATCATCGTCCGAAGGATACGCCAGGATATTGCCCCCGCCATCGGTTTTATGCTGCACCCCGCCATTCCACCAACGGTGATGATTACCCGTCTCCCGCCGCAAATCATTGGCTTGGGGATTGCCTCCATTGGAAGTCAGCACGTTGAAAAAATCCCACACCATCACATTCGGAAAAGGATAGTCCTTGAGCCACTCGCTCACCATCCACTCATTAAAGGCCCGGGCGTTGGCCGAATAGGTGGGATCGGAAAGTGGCGGAGCGGTGATCGCCACAAATAGCTTCTCCGGCCGGGCACGGAAATAATTCAACAAATCGAGATAAATGCCTTTGGCGTTGGCAACGGTATGGGCATCCGATCCGGAGGATTCGCCCCGGAGCGGATTGCTGGAAATATCCGGAATCGGATCGCTGGCCTTGCCTTGCAGGGCTGAATTGGGAAAGCAGGACTTGAACATCACTATTTCATTACCACCTTCCGGAGCGGTCCCCAACCGGGAATAATCGCAGTTCTGACCGCCTTCAGCCAGCAGTGCGGTCTGGTATTGGGCGCTATCAGGCCCACGGAACCACTGCCACCAATTGCCCAGATCGGTATTATCGCCAATACCATCCGGTCCCCAGCCATAATTGGTGTCGCTGACGAAATAGTTATTATCCTTCAAGGCCTTGCCGAGGCCGCCATGATCATCCGCCAGCCAAGCCTGGCCGGTCGAATGATGAATGAAGATCAACCGCATGATGCGCGTTGGCGGATTGGTATTGTTTAAAGGGACGGCCGCCCGCATCCCCATGGGCAGGCTGGCCGCAACGGCCACACTTAACCAAACCGATAGCCTGGCTCGCGATGGAAAGAAACTTTGCATACGTATTCCTTGGTTAGGTAACTCAATCCATCATACCCACTTTCAATCCACTTATCAATTCCAACCCAGCCAAACTCCAAATGAATGATCAGCTCCGGAGACCAGCAACAGGCTCTGGCTGGCTTTGTTCAGCCGGTGGCGACAAGGTATTCTTGAGGACCTGCACGCAGACGTCCACCTCCAGTTCACCCGTCCAACAGCCCGCCGGCGTGCTGGCCAAGGTTGTTATTCCCGGCTATTTTCCTTAACCCAACCAACCAACGCTGCGGCGAACTCTGAGGGCACCTTTTGGGTAGCCAAATAGCGGCCAGATTGATGGAAGGCCGAGAAGGCTCCGACTGTGAACGGATAGGCTTCGTTTTTGCCATTGATCCACAAGGCGCGAGGCGCGACCAAGGCGGCCACTTGAGGAATATCGCCATAGCGCAGGATATTGGCCACCAAATTGCCCGTGCGCCCTTCCTGGAATAGCGGGCCAATATCTTCGATGGCTGCGCCAGCCAGGCGAACGTCCAATGCTGCGGCATAAAGAGCGGACAACCCGGCCTCGCCAAAGCCCACCACCATGATTTGGCTGGGGTGCACTTCGGGACGGGTACGCAACCAGCGAGCCACGCTACTGAGGTCGTGGGCCGCCATGCCATCTTCGGAACGGCCCCAAATCAACTCGTTTAAATGCCAGTTTCGCCGTAATTCTCCGCGCATGCGCGTATCCACCGCGATCACGATGATGCGGTTTTTAACCAGGGTTTTTATCAGGGGGGCACGGTCGCGAAGCAAACCTTGCTTGCCTTCTGGATGGGTTAAAACCACGGCTGCGGTTGGTTGCCCAACGCGACTGCTAAACATCCAAAGCGGTACTAAAACCGACGGCTCGGTTTCCAGGAGCCACTTTTCACCAGATATTCCAGCGATATCAAACCTGCCTCGGAACTGGGCATTTTGTGGATGGTTTTCAGCGGATTCGCCCAGGAGCGAAGCCAGGGTTAGGCGCCATTCCTTAAGATAATCAATCCAGGCTGGGCGATCGGTTAATTTCGGCACTTTGAACAGGAATTGGGTTTGGTAATAATTGCTGGCGCCTTCCATGCCGCAGTAATTTTCAGGCAGTTTCCCTAAAGCAAGCAAACGCTCGGGTGGCTCAGGCTTGAAATCTGCCTCCCGGGCCAAATCCGGCGTATTGGTGCCCCGCAGGTATTGGTTCATCCAGGCGTACATCTGCTCGCGACTGTCGCGATCATAATTATGAGGTTTGTCGAATTGAACGCACTGGGTCGGCCCTCCCACAAGGTTGAAAATGTGCTGGATTTCGGGGAACTCTGCCTTGGGGAATTCACGCGTCCAGTCGCCGGTGGCACAGATGAAGAGGGTCGGGCGGGGGGCAATCATGGCAGCCATTTCCGGCTCATCCGTAAAAGCCTCAATGCCAGGCACATGATTACAAAAACAATGGGTCGCTTCGGTGGCAAAGAGAATGCGGCGGAAATAGGAAACCAACACGGCCGGAACTGCGACTTTTACCCTTTCATCCAAGGCGGCCAGATACATCGTTTGCTGTCCCCCGCCCGAGGCGCCTGTACAGCCCAACCGATCGCCATCAACGCAGGCCAGCGATTGGAGGTAATCCAAAGCTCGAATATTATTCCAAGTCATTTGTCCGATGGGGCTTAGGCCGAGGGGAAAATTCGTCACATGGGTGGAATCCGGGCAAAAGGCGACATAGCCTTTTTTGGCGAGGCCAATCAAACGCATTTGCACCGTGGGATGCACTGCACCACCTGCCCAGTGGCCGTGGGGATTTAAGATACCAGGGTAACGCATCCTTCCCTCTGCAGGCAACTGGCCGACGGCCACCTTGGGCAGGTAATTATAACCGCTGGCATAAATGTTTGGGTATACTTGGTAGTAAACCCGCTCCACCACGTAATCTTCATATTCGATCCGCCCGGTGATGCGCGGATTTAATTCCACCCGCTCCGGCCAAGGCCATAATCCCAAGGCCTTTTGGATTTTCCCTTTCAATTCAGCGCGGTGAGCAAACCAGGTTTGGGGTGTTTGAAAACGGTTGAGGTTTTCCGCAAACGTCATGCGCGCAAAGTAATTGTTGAAAAAGCTCTGCTGCTCTTCAGCGGTTAAAACTTCTCCAGGATCGTCGGCGAACAGATAAAGCGGCACAATCAGAAGCGACACAAAAGCCCAAAGGAGCAAGCCAAGGGGGGGAGTGGATTCATTCCTCAAATGCATGGCATCTACATTAACTTAAATAGGACATATGTCACGGTTAACCTGAGTAATAGAAACTGCCCACGCCCCGTCGAAAATTGATGGAAGAAGGCTGGATGCTTATCGCAGCGCCTGGAAACACTCCGCCGCTCGGGCCGAAAATACTGCTTGAAGCACAGCTTCGACTGCGGCACATTGAGCGCGGATTTGCCAGGGCCCATGGAATGTGGACTTACGAACCCCGCCAGGGCAGGAATGCAGCAACGGTAGTTTGCTCCACATCTGCCGTGGTCACCCTGGCATTCTATTTTTCCATGTCATACCAGGTCATAGCGCGGAAATACCGGCCGCAACGATTTGCGGATGTAGTTGGGCAGGAACACGTTACACAAACCCTGGCCAATGCAATCCAGCAGAATCGCATCGCCCATGCTTACCTGTTTGTCGGCCCCAGAGGCACCGGTAAAACCACGATTGCCCGCATTTTCGCCAAGTGCCTCAATTGCGTAGGCGGCCCGATGGTGGATTTCGCGGTTGACGATCCTCGCTGTCAGGAGATTACCGAAGGCCGTTCCTTGGATGTCCTGGAAATTGACGGCGCCAGCAACCGCGGCATTGAGGAAATCCGGGCTCTGCGAGAAACGGTAAAATATTCACCCAGCGTTTGCCGGTTCAAAGTTTACATTATCGATGAAGTGCACATGCTGACCAAGGAGGCTTTCAACGCTTTATTGAAGACCTTGGAAGAACCGCCCGCGCATGTGAAGTTCATGTTTGCCACCACTGAACCGGAAAAAGTCCTGGCGACCATATTATCGCGATGCCAACGGTATGATCTTAGGCGCATACCAGTGGCCCTGATCATGGAACATCTGGCTCTGATCGCCAATCTTGAAAAAGTCAAAATCGAGGAAGCAGCACTTTTCGCAGTGGCCAGGGGGGCTGAGGGTTGCATGCGGGACGCCGAATCCACTTTGGATCAGTTGATCAGCTTTTGTGGCAACACCATCGTCGAAAACGATGTGTTGTCCATGTTTGGGCTGACCGCCAGGGGGCAAGTCCATGCTTTGGCAGGAGCTATCATCGCGGGAGATCAGGATGCCACCTTGCGCTCGCTTAACGAATTAGCCCGCAACGGAAAAGATTTGGGGCGGTTGCTTTCGGATTTGCTCAGCCACTTTCGCAACCTGCTGCTATTCAAAGTCGGCAAGGGAGATTTGAGCTTATTGGAAGTTACCGAAACCGAGGCAGCCACTCTCAAGGCGCAATCAACCGCCATTCTTCCGGAAGGGTTGGTTCGCATCATGGAAGTATTGACCGAATGCGAAAGCCGTTACCGGGAAGCGGTTTCCAAAAAGATCCTGATTGAAATCGGCCTGATCAAGGCCATCCAAGTGCGCCAGGCGGTGAGCTTGGACAGCGTTTTAAACCAGCTGGTTGAACTGCGTTCCGGAACCACGGTCACGATTGGGCAGGCTCCCAGTGCCGCTCCTTTGGTGATGCAGGAATCCCCCAGCAAGCCGCCCCCTGCCCCATTGGCCAAAACACCGGTTGAAACAGCTCCCCAGATTTCAATCCCCAGCGAGCCCATTCTGCCCATTCCCGACATGGCCACCTCCACCGCCGCCCCAGCCAGTTCGGAATTGGAATTGCTTTGGGCCAGAATACTCGATGCAGTTGGCAGGGTTAGTCAATTCACACGCAGCTATCTTTTGCTGGCCCACCCTATATCCCTTATTGACCGGGTTTTAACCATTGGATTTGCTCCGGAAAATGTGGACCAGCTCGATTTAGTGGATAACAAAAAAAACCGCGAACTCATTCAAAGGAAACTCGCTGAGATGAATTGCGGCGATGTGCAGGTGAAATTCATCAAGGCTGCGGCCCCAAAAGACCGTGGTGGTATGGTACCTGCGGCAGGAGAGCCGCCGGTCGAGCCAGATCCAATTGCTCCTGTGCCCTCACTGAAAGCGTCGCCAGCATCTGTCCCTCCAGTTTCGCTTCCCGCTCCACTTCCTGTTGCCACTGCCAATTCGGCGGCCAAGACTGAACCGGCCAAAGCGCCGGCACCCAAACCTACCAAACCCGTCAAGGCGGCAACCACTGCCAAAGAAGCTGAGACAGGAACTCCTGAAGAGCCGAAGGCAGCCAAACCCGCCTTGGTGCAGCTCAATAAGGATGAATTCAAAAACGATCCTTTGATCAAGCAAGCCTTGGAAATTTTTAAAGGCCAGATCGTTGAAGTGCTCGGGCCTC
>CAIMWS010000468.1 GCA_903845125.1 uncultured Verrucomicrobiota bacterium | reverse complement strand
CGATCTCCCAATTCACCCAGCAGCAGTTCATCCGAAGGCTGGCCGAAAGGGGTTTTAACCTTCATCCACCGGCGATTCACAACCCCGTCAATTTCATATAAGCCGGTTCCGCCTATAATCCCAATCCGATTGTCATTCATATTTAGTCCAACCTGTTTTGGCCGTTCAACTGCGGGGTTACATAAACCCGTATTGAGCCGACCCAAGACTGCATCATGCAAACACCGGGAGTTTAAACGAGCTGGCTTGGACTGGAAAATCCTTTTTGAACAAAACCGGTTCACAAGCAAGCAATCCATTGGTAGAGTGTCCGACCGTTGAAAGAAAAACACGTATCGGAATCTGGAAAAGCGAAGGCCGGAAAAGTGCGCGCCACCGGGAACAGCCAAACTGCCCCAGGTTTGGGCACCCGCAAACGCTGGATCTTTCGTTTGGCCGCCATTTGCATTTTGCCGTTGGTCTTGGTGGGGGGCATTGAACTGGTCCTGCGTGCACTGGGTTACGGGTATCCCACCGGCTTTTTTTTAAGGTCGAAACGAGGCCCTGAATCTTTCCTGATGGAGAATGCCAAGTTCGCCTGGCGCTTCATTCCACCACGGATGGCCCGCACCCCGCAACCTCTGGTGCTGCCGGAAATTAAACCGGCGGGAGTTTTCCGAATTTTCGTCCTCGGTGAATCGGCCGCCATGGGCGATCCCGAGCCTGCTTTTGGCTTTCCCAGGGTCTTGCGCGTTTTGTTGGAAAACCGCTTTCCCGGACGCACCTTTGAAGTCGTCAATACCGCCATGACGGCCATCAATTCCCACGCGATTTTGCCGATCGCCCGCGACTGCGCCAGCCAGGCTGGGGATCTGTGGGTCGTTTATATGGGGAATAATGAGGTGGTAGGACCATTTGGTCCCGGAACCGTTTTCGGCGTTCAAAACCCAAGCCTTGGGTCCATTCAGTTGACGTTAGCCCTTAAAGCCACCAAGGTCGGACAATGGATGTCTGGATTATTTTCCGCCAGTGGCTCTGAAAGCAGCCAGCGCAAATGGTCGGGCATGGAAATGTTTCTTGAACAGCAGGTCGCCGCCGGTGATTCGCGTCTGGATACAGTTTACCACCATTTTTCCCGGAACTTGGAATCCATTATCGATACGGGACTGGCCCACCAGAAGAAGGTCATTCTTTGCACGGTGGCGGCCAATTTAAAAGATTGCGCCCCTTTTGCTTCCCAGCATGGGCCGGCTTTCAGAGCGGATCAGGCAACCGTCTGGGACCAATACTTCAGGCAGGGGGTGGATTTGGAAAACCGCGGCCAGTGGCGGGAAGCCTTGGACGCTTTTCAGCAGGCCAGCCAATTGGATCCAACCTATGCAGAATTATCTTTCCACCGCGGTAAATGCCATGGTGCTTTGGGGCAGTATGACCAAGCCCGCCAGGATTACCAGGCAGCCTTGGAGCAAGATACGTTGCGCTTCCGTGCCGATTCCCGAATCAACCAAGCCATACGCGAAACTGCCCGGCTTAAAGCGGGCAACGAACTTTCGTTTGTGGACGCTGCCCTGGCGTTCGAAACTAACAGCCCCAACCGTATTTGTGGCGGCCTGTATTTTTGGGAGCACGTGCATTTCAATTTTGCGGGTAATTACCTGCTGGCCAAGTTGGTGGGTGACCAGGTAGCCAATATGTTAAATTCCAGTTCCGTGCCTGGCATCACCAATTCCTGGATAACCATGGAACAGTGCGCTCAAGAACTGGGTTGGACCGATTGGCATCAATACCGGCTGATCGAAGCGGTTCGCGCCCGTCTCCAGCGCCACCCTTTTCTTTCCCAATTGGGCGCGTTGGATCGGGACCGGCGCCTGGCGGATTTCCTCATCCGCCTGCATCCAGCCACCGAGCCTGACGCACTTCAAGCTCACGAAAAACAGTTCCAGCAGGCCTTGGCCAAGCGGCCGGGGGACTGGGTTTTGCAGGATCAGTATGCCAAAATGCTGGAAGCCTTCGGGCAAAATGACCGGGCCGCAGTGGCGTGGCGGAAAGTCTTGGAGTTGGTGCCGCATCACCTGATGGCACATTTTCAACTGGGCCGTGTTTTGAACCGTGGAACTGACCGGGCAGAAGCCATTCGTTATCTGCAGGCCGCCCTCAAACTGATGCCCTGGTTCCCGGAAGCCCAAAACAGCTTGGGCATCGCCTATGCCCACCAAAAACGGTATGATCAAGCTTACCGGCAGTTCGCAAATGCTTTGGAAAGCCGACCGGATTTTGCCGACGCACACGTAAGCTGGGGCATGACCCTGGCCAACCAGCATGACTTCGGAGGAGCCATCGGACATTTGGAAGCAGCCTTGAAATTGAACACCAACCATTTTTTCGCCCATGTAAACCTGGCCGGCATTCTGGTTCAGCAAAATGACTTCACCGGGGCGTTGGGACATTATGAGACCGCCTTCCGGCTGCAACCGGTGGATGCCGAAACGCACTACCGGTTGGGTCTCAAGTCTGCCGCCGAAGGCAATGCAGCAGAGGCCATGGTCCGGTTTTCTGAAGCAGTCCGGCTGAAGGGCGACTTGCTTGATGCCCGCCACCACTTGGGAGTTGCTTTTGCCCGCCAGCGCATATTCAACCAAGCTGAAATCCAATTCCGGGAAATCATCCGCCAGAAAGCAGAATTCTTGCCGGCCCATTTCGATTTGGGTGTAACCTTGGCCCAGCAAGGAAAACTGGACGAGGCCAAGGCCGAATTCCTGGAAGTATTGCGCCTGGATCCCAACCATACACAGGCTAGGGAATACCTTGCCAAAGCAGCCGATCTCCGGAAAAATCTCCCGGATCGGAAAGATCCGGGTAAATGAACCTTTGAAGGGATCCCAGCGGTTTGGATCCGGTTGTCGGCTGCCTGCGGGTGCCCGATTGTATCTGATTCGCCTGGTGTTGCTTAGGCATCATTTTAACTTCCCGGATATACCGCTTGCGCAGAACGATTCACTTTTACTATATTGAACAAAAACAACTAATTAACACCATGAGTTCTACACCGATAAAAGTCGCGGTTACCGGCGCCGCCGGTCAAATTGGATATGCCCTGCTGTTCCGTATTGCCTCCGGTGCCATGTTTGGCCCATCGCAACCGGTGATCTTGCACCTGATTGAAATTGAGCCAGCCTTACCCGCCCTCAATGGGGTGATCATGGAATTGGATGATTGCGCCTTCCCGCTGCTTAAAGGGGTTGTCCCCACCTCGAGCCTTGAGGAAGGTTTCCGGGGAGTCAACTGGGCTTTGCTGGTCGGCAGCGTGCCGCGCAAACAAGGCATGGAGCGTAAAGAACTCCTGGGGATCAACGGCAAAATTTTCGTCGGCCAAGGCCAGGCCATTCAGAAAAACGCCGCCGCTGATGTGCGGATTTTGGTGGTGGGCAATCCCTGCAATACCAACTGCCTGATTGCCATGAACAACGCCCCTGCAGTGCCCAGTGATCGTTGGTTTGCCATGACCCGGCTGGATGAGAATCGCGCCAAAGCTCAACTGGCAAAAAAAGCGGGCCAACTGCCCAGCGCCGTTTCAAACATGGTCATCTGGGGTAATCATTCCGCCACCCAGTATCCGGACTTTTTCAATGCTCGCATTTTTGGCCAGCCAGCCAATGAAGTGATCAAGGACGAAAACTGGCTCAAGAGTGATTTTATCACCACGGTGCAGCAGCGCGGCGCGGCCATCATCAAGGCCCGTGGGGCTTCCAGCGCGGCCAGCGCGGCCAATGCGGTAGTGGATTCGGTGCAAAGCATCATCACCCCCACGCACCCCAACGATTGGCATAGCCTGTGCGTTTGCTCGGACGGCAGCTATGGGGTTGAAAAAGGCCTCATCAGTTCCTTCCCAATCCGCAGCGACGGTCAAAAAGGTGAAGTGGTTCAGGGTCTGCCGGTCAATGATTTCAGCCGGTCCCGCATCGATGCATCAGTCAATGAGCTTAAGGAAGAACGTTCCATGCTCGGCGACTTGCTGCCGAAATAATGAACGCGGTGCGAAACGTCTCCACGTTGCGCGTCCGTTATAGCGAAACCGACCAGATGGGCACGTTTTACAATTCACGTGCCCTCGAATGGTTCGAGTGCGGCCGTTCGGAATTGATGCGCAAGCTGGGCGTTCCTTATTCAACCATGGAGGAGCGCGGTTATTTCCTGCCGGTGGTGGAAGCCCACCTGACGTACCTGGGCCGCGCTCGCTATGACAACTTGCTCGAATTAACCACCATTGCCCGGTTTGAAGGCCGGGCCTGTTTACGCTGCCTGGTCAAGGTGATCCAGGCCGAGAGCCGGGCCGGAGTGGTCGAGGGATATACCATCCATGCCTTTACCAATCCACAAGGCAAACCGGTTCGTCCTCCGCCTTGGTTTATCGATGCTTTTGAACAATCGGCTGAACCTTTGGCCGGATGAACACTTCGGTTTTATCGGCGGTCAGCGGACCACCCGCCACCATTCCTTTAGCCATGATTACTGAGAAAAAATTGATGAGCGGCAACGAAGCCGTCGCCCTGGCTGCACGTGACTCCGGATTTGCCCTCGGAGCCGGCTATCCAGGCACTCCGTCCACCGAAATCCTCGAAGAATTTGCCGCCTTGGGCGGGCATGCCCAATGGTCGCCTAATGAAAAGGTGGCTTTGGAAGTGGCCATCGGGGCCGCGTTTGGCGGCAGCCGGGCCTTGGCCACCATGAAACATGTCGGCTTAAACGTGGCCGCTGATCCGCTCTTCACCGTGACCTATACCGGCGTCACGGGCGCGCTGGTGATTATCTCTGCGGACGATCCAGGCATGGCCTCCAGCCAGAACGAACAAGATAATCGACGCTACGCGGTGGCTGCCGGCATCCCCATGCTGGAGCCTTCCGATTCCCAGGAAGCCTATGACATGATGCTCGCTGCCGCCACCATGTCGGAGCGTTGGCAAATACCTTTCCTGCTGCGCTTGACCACCCGGGTTTGCCATTCAAAAACAGTGGTGAGCCGGCGTCAGGTCCCGGCAGTTCCCCGCCCGGCTCATTTCGAACGCGATATCATCAGCCGCGTGATGATCCCCGCCAATGCCCGCCCGGCCCACCGCAAATTACGCGCGAAACTGGATGACATCGCGCAAGCCAGCGAAACCAGTGCGTTGAACCGGATGGTGGATGGCAGCCGATCCTTGGGAATCATCACTTCCGGCATCAGCTACATGCATGCCCGGGAGGCCGCCCCGGAGGCGCGGATTTTAAAATTGGCCACCACCCACCCCCTGCCCTTCAAATTGATCGCCGATTTTGTGGCCAGCGTGGATCGTTGCCTGGTGATTGAGGAGGGGGATCCCTACCTGGAGGAGAACCTCAAGGCGCACGGCCTGGCGGTGGAGGGCAAGCCGGCCATGTATCGCTTCGGCGAACTGAACGTGAACCGCGTGCAACGCATCATCCAGCGCGATGTCACTCCGGAGCCGGCTCCGCCCTCCGGCAAAGCTCCACAATTGTGTGAGGGCTGCTCCCACCGGGTGGTATTTGATGTGCTGCACAAATTGGATTGCATCGTGGCGGGTGACATTGGTTGCTATACGCTGGGTGTTCTGCCGCCTTTCCGCGCCATGGACACCTGCGTTTGCATGGGGGCCAGTATCGGAGTCGGTTTGGGCTTGCGCCATGTCCTGCCTGCGGAACAGGCTCGCAAGGTGGTCAGCGTAATCGGCGACAGCACCTTTGTGCATAGCGGGCTTACTGGCTTGGTGGAAATGGTTTACAATCCCCCCGCCACCGGGCACGTACTGCTGATCCTGGACAACAGCACCACCGCCATGACCGGCCACCAGGAACACCCAGGCACCGGCCGGACCCTGTTGCACGAAGCCACCGGCAAAGTCGTATTTGAAGATCTTGCCAAATCCCTGGGCATCCGGCGGGTGCATGTCGTAGCCCCGCACGCAGGGTCGGTGGATTTTGAAAAGCTCGTTGCAGACAGCCTGGCCAGCGGCGAGCTGGTGCTGATCATTGTCCGGCGTCCTTGCATTTTAGTGGCGAAACAAATCATCCAATACGAAAAATGCGCGGTTCAATGCGAAGCCGAAGCGCATTAAAATTTCCAGGACCAAACCACCCATATTTTGAGTCAATCTTCACCTTTTGCCTGATTCATTCATACTATGCCCGCTCAAGTAACGAACGTAGTGATTGCCGGCCTGGGAGGCCAGGGAGTTTTAAAATCCTCCGATATTCTTGCGGAAGCTGCCTTGGCCGCCGGATTCGATGTTAAAAAAAGCGAGTTGCATGGAATGAGCCAGCGGGGTGGCTCGGTCAGCAGTGATGTGCGCTTCGGTCCTGAAGTTCTCAGCCCCATGGTGCCGGGCAGCCAGGCGGATTACCTGGTGGTGCTGAATGCGGATCAAGTGGATCCCAACCGGCACTGCCTCAAGCCCAATGGCATCCTGATTGTGCCAGACGCTGTGGATGCCGCCCAACTTCAAAACAGGAAGAGTTTAAATGTTGCCTTGTTAGGTCGTTTGAGCCAACATCTGCCCATTTCTGAGGCAGATTGGATGGCCGCCATTCGCCTGCATTTGCCTGAAAAAATCCAGGCCGTTAATTTCCAGGCTTTTCAGCTGGGAAGGGGCGGCCAAAACAGCGGTCCGGAACGCAGGCCCGCTTGATTAAATCTGAACGCTATGAATGAATTGTGGTGTGACAGCGGTCGCGGGTTCCACCCCGCGAGTGCGCCGGATTTTTTGCCGGTGGAACAATTAAGAGATCTTCAGCTGCGCCGGTTGCGCAGCGTAGTCCAACGGTCTTATGACCAAGTCAAATTGTTCCGTGAGCGCATGGAAGCCCGCAACTTGCTTCCGGCCGATATCCAGCGCCTGGAGGACATTAAACGTCTGCCATTTTACGAAAAAAGCGACCTGAGGGACACCTACCCCTTCGGTTTGTTTGCCAGCCCCATGCAGGAAATTGTGCGCTTGCACGCCTCCAGCGGCACCACGGGCAAACCAATTGTCGTGGCCTACACCCAGGAAGACATCGACGTTTGGTCAAATGTGATGGTGCGCAGCTTTGCCTCGTGCGGCTTGCATCGGGGCGATATCATTCAGAACGCCTATGGGTATGGGCTTTTCACTGGCGGTTTAGGGGCCCATTACGGCGCCGAGGCCTTGGGTGCCACCGTCATTCCCATCTCCGGCGGCAATACCCAGCGTCAGATCATGATCCTCAAGGATTTCAGCGTCACCGCGATTTGCTGCACCCCAAGCTATTTCCTGCATATTCTGGATCAGAGCGCCGAAATGAAAATCAACATCAAGGATCTGCCCCTCCGCGTCGGAGTTTTCGGGGCTGAACCTTGGACGGAAGGCATGCGGGAGCGCATCCAGGCGGAGAGCAACATCGAGGCCTATGATATTTATGGGCTCTCCGAGATCATCGGCCCCGGGGTGGCCATCGAATGCCATAAACACTCAGGGCTGCACATCTTCGAGGATGTTTTCTACCCTGAAATCGTCAATATCCATACTGGGGAACCGGTTCCCGAGGGGGCCGAAGGAGAGTTGGTGCTGACCACCTTGACCAAGCAAGCCATGCCCATGATCCGCTATCGCACGCACGACATCACCCGTCTTTGCCGGGAGCGTTGTGCCTGCGGCCGGACTATTGCCCGTATCGAACGCATTGCCCGCCGCAGTGACGATATGCTTATCATCCGCGGGGTTAACCTGTATCCGTCACAAATCGAAAGCGCGCTGCTGAAGGTGGAAGGCACCCTGCCCCACTACCAGCTGATTTTGAAACGCGACAAAGGTTTGGACCAGGTGGAAGTGGATGTGGAAGTGACCTCCGAATTTTTCAGCGACAAAATCAGCGCCATGGAGGATCTTCAGCAAAAACTCTCCCATGCCATTGAAAATACCACCGGCTTGCGGGTGGATGTCCGGTTGGTGCAACCACATACGATTGCCCGCAGCGAAGGCAAAGCGAAAAGGGTTATTGATAAGCGCAACCTGTAACCGCTGCCGACCTCAATTCCGCGTCCTGGAATAGTGTTCCTTATTACATCTCGTGCTATGAAAATAACGCAACTATCAATTTTCCTCGAAAACAAACCCGGCAGTTTGACTACTCCCTGTCGCCTCCTGGCCCAGGCGGGCATCAATTTGCTGACGCTATCCCTCGCTGATACCCAGCAATTTGGCATTCTGCGCCTGATTGTTCGCCATTGGAAAAAAGCCAAGGAAGTCCTCGAAGCTGGCGGTTGTGTGGTCAAGGTTACTGAAGTGATGGCGGTGGAAGTTCCGGATCGGCCTGGTGGTCTGGCCGATATTCTACAAGCCATTGAAAAGGCCGGCATCAACTTGGAATACATGTACGCTTTTACCGAAAAACAGGAAAACAAGGGCATGCTCGTGTTCCGATTCTCCGAACCGGAAAAGGCCGCCGAGGTCTTAAAGAGCGCTGGCATCAATGTACTCGGAGAAGTGGAGCTTTACGGTCGCTTGGAAGCTTAATCTGCCTACCTATTTCCGGGATTTCCAATCCAAGCAACCGATTAAGGCACAGGTGGCTATCTGATTAACTTCAGGCTTTGTACTGCTGCCGTGTTTCACCAGCAGTATTACCCGGGAGGGCGTTCTGTGGGTGCTGACTGCCCGCCGTCTCTTACCCGATGTGGGAATTTTAAATTTTCTTATTGTTTGCACCGCGCCGCGTATTTATAGTGGTACAGAAGCCAGTAGCCCATTTTAAGTGAACGAAGCCGTCACACGGCGATGATGCATTCTATATCACATCGGATGTGGCCAGGAAAGCCAGTGGTCAGATGGAGCGGGACGGTGGTTTTCTCCCCTGCCCGGCAGAATGAATTCATCGTCAGCCTTCACTATGGGTTCCTTTACAGCCGGGGAGGTTGTCAATCGACTGGCTGGCCAAAATACACCAAGTAAAAATGCTATGGATCTGACATTTAACTGTCCCAATTGCAAAACGGAAATGATCGCGGACTCGACTGGCGCGGGCAGTCAGGTCAATTGTCCTGCCTGCAACGCGGTGATCACCATTCCCGAAGCTGAACCTGCGAACGTCCAATCGTTAAATCCGATCAATTCTTCGGCAGGAGCCAAGGAACATAAACACTATAGTGTTCCTCAACACCAGGGTCCTGGGGAATTACTGATTAAAAAACCCAATGTGCCCTTGGAAGCCGCCGCCAAGAATACGGGCAAGATTATGCGCATCAAGACCATTCGCCGCACCGACTGCATGGAGGTGGGACACGACCGCTTTGATGAGCGCGTCACTGAATTCATCAGCCATATTGGCGAGGAAAACATAGTCAGCACAAATACCATCGCTTACACCCATATGGATCTCGCCACCAAGCAGTTACTGACCGACTACGGCATCATGCTGGTTTATAAAGGCTGATCGAAGGCAAATCAATTTATAGCGGTATCCGCAGAGAAGTGGCGGTTTTTAGGGGGTGGTCAATTCTTTGCCCCTATAAAAACTGCCTTGAAGCCACTAATCGATGGAACGGTTGGCGAGGGGGAGTTTTGATCAAACGTTACAAAGCAGTTATTTTCTTGGGCCTCTGGGGATGGTATTCCATATCCCCCCCTGCAAGCGAACCTCAGACCATTGCTCCGATTTCCGAATCAACGGGTATTTCTCTTTCGCAAGCCAATTACCATGGCTGGCCTGGGGCATGGATCCTCAGCAATGGGAAAGTGGAAGCGATTATTGTTCCAACCGTGGGCAGGGTCATGCAGTTTTCCTTTGTTGGCGAGTCCGGCCCGTTCTGGGAGAATCCTGACTTATTCGGCAAGGTGCCTGATTCCCAAGCAGCCACTTGGGCGAATTTTGGAGGAGATAAAAGCTGGCCTGCGCCCCAAGCAGACTGGCCGAAGCATATTTCCAGAGATTGGCCTCCGCCGGCAGCATTTGATTCAATGCCGGTTTCCGCAAAAGTCGAAAAAAACTCCCTGGTCCTGACTTCGGCAGTGGATGCGCATTACGGCATTCGCACCCGCCGGCAAATACAATTGGAGCCTGGCGCGACAAAAATGACCATCGTCACTTCTTATGAAAAAGTGGCGGGCAACCCGGTGAAAACTGCGGTATGGATCATCACTCAACTGAAACACCCAGCCGCCGTTTTTTTGCCGGTAGTCAAAGACGGCCATTTTCCCCAAGGATACAACCTTCAATCATCCAAGGCACCACCCAGCTTATGGGTAAATGACGGATGGCTGGAATTGCATCGGGATGAGAAATTTTCATTCAAAATCGGCTCCGATGCCAGCACGCTGATTTGGATTGGTGATCGGTTTTCGGTGTGCATCGATGCCCCTCGCCAGCGCGGTGCGGAGTATCCGGATGCCGGCAGCAGCACGGAAATTTACACCAATCCCGATCCGGCCGCTTACGTTGAACTGGAAACTCTTGGCCCGCTTCAAACCCTTAAAGTTGGAGATCAAATATCCAGCACCAACACTTATTACATAAGCCGCCGGATCGAAAAAGAGGTTCAAGCCGAGGCGCGGCGCATTTATTCAAGCCGCACCCCGTGAACCTCCGTTCGTGATTACCCGCCATCCGGCAGGTTACTCTTTCCCAGTGGGTCCCGCGAAAATCACGACGGTTTGATTTTGCCGCGGAGCCGTGGCCGGGAACACTACGGCGGCTCCCTTGGCGGGGGCTACGCTAACGAAGTATTCAAAATCGCCCTTTCCGGATTCCGCAGCGGGCAGGTTGATCGTGTAAACACCCCGGTTGACATGCTCTGCCGGCAGGACGTTATATTTTGCTCCACCCAATGGTTTCCAATGGAATTCGGCCTTTTGGATAGGTTCCTGGCTGAGAATCATGATTTTGAGCCGGAAATCCTCCCCGGCATTCAAGCTCGTCCGGACGGTGGGAACAATAACCCGCAGCGGACCCCGGTAGGTCATGGGCGGTTGGTAATAATCAGGCAATTTTTCGCCTAAAAGGCGAGCCAGTTCGGCGCCGGGCTTTTCGATTAAATCGGGCAGCAGGTGCTGTTCCCAATTGGCTAGCGTACCCAATTCGCCCGGATTGGACAGGGTATTTAGCAAATGATAATACACCTCTCCCAAGGCATAAATCAGGCGCATGCGGATCGGCATCCCTTGAGCGCGGGCCAAACTGCGTTTTCGCAGGTCATCCGGTTCTTTTTTGATCTGCTCCATGAGTTGGCTGAATTCCCCCCAAACGCAGTTAACATGAGCCATGGCTTTCATATACTTGAACGTGCCCAGCCAGTAATTAAACCGCTCGCGCTGTCCAAATCCCTGGATTTTGCCGTGCAACGATTCCAGTTCATCCACGAAAACGTATTCTTCCATCACCTTGCCCCACGGCCGGGTATCGGGCCGGATTCCGCCGGGTCCTTCAACCCAGTCCGATGGCCGTGGCAAATTGCCATCGATGCGCTCGAAAACTTGTGCCGCCTCTTTGGCAACTGCAGGTCCAAATTCATGCAATGCCCAATCCTGGTAAAAATCACTCGTCGGTTGGAAACGAGGCAGAGCCGGCAGATCAGCCTCAAAGCCTTTGTAGGCTGGGCCGCCACAGTTGATCTTCTTCACGAAGCTGCCGGATTCGACCACGATGGCGGCGACCAGTGGATTTTCCACCAACCGAACGAATTCGATATCCAACTGGCCATTAGCCACTTGAATATTGTCATAATTATAATCGACCGCCTTGTTTTTGCCGAATTGCGCATAGAGGTCCAGGCGGTCAATCACGGTTTCGCCCTGCAATTTGACGCCGAACACGCGTTTCTCCCGCTCGCCATAGTGTGGTTCACAAAATTTGAGCGTAACCCGGCAGCGCCCGTTGGGCATGGCAATCCGGTAAAGCCCCAGGCCATAGCGAACGGTCCGGTAAACCGTGCCATCCTCCGTGCCAGTGATTTCATTTTTCAAGAATTGGGCTTCCTTGCCTCCAATGTAACCCGACGCTTTCGCCTCGGGTCTTTGCCAACCGGCTTGCAACCAAGCCGCTTGCGCCAACGCCGAAACACTCGGCCCCAGCACCCGGGTTCGCCAATGGATCCCCAGGAGTCCATTACACCCATATTTCAACGAATCCACCGCGTCCTGCCGCATACGCCCCACCCAAAGCTGGGGCGAGGTCAGGGCGGGATCATCTTCCAGCCAGGGAATGGCCCACTTTGGCCGTTCCCCTACGCGCGCAAATCCAGGTTCCACGGGTTCCTTGCCGACTTCGCGATTGATGCAGCTCAAGGGCCAGCTTTTCGGCAGGAAAGTATCGAACAAGGCACGGTTGTTGCCGGGCCCCAGCACCCAGCCGCACGTGGCTAATTGAAACGGCGCATTGACCGCCCTCGCCGCATTCATCGCGATAACCAGGTCGTTTGTGGTGGCCCGCACCTGATCCTCCTTGGTCCCTTCCCAAGTCCAGGTTTCAGGCGTCCAAAACCAATAATAATCCAGCGGGTAATTGCGCATGATCCACTGGAACATGCCTTCGTATAATTTCTGAACGGTGGCATCACTTTTGGGATCGAGCTTCCTGGCTTTCAATTGCTCCTGCAGCTTTTTGGGAATGGTCAGCGGCGTTTCTGTGCCGACGCACGTTTTGATTCCCAAAGCCCGTGCCTGCTGGAAGGCGGCCCGCAGCAAGGCGGCAGACCGATTGAACATTTCATTGGCCGCCTCAGTTTTCTCGGGCTGGGGACAAAGCTCGAACATGGCTTCCGAGCCAAAGCCTTCCCGTTCGAAAAGCGCCGCTGAACCATGGGTGAACCGGCTGGTTTTTTTGAACTGGTAGCCCCAGTTGCCCCGCCAAGTGTTTTGCCAACTGGCAGGATAGCTGAATTTTACTTCGCCATTGGCCTCCAAGTCGTCCGGGTGGCCAATCCAAACCGCAGGCTCCGCATTGGGGCCTCCCTCCGGGTAGGTGTGCAGACCAAAAAAGTTCATGCGCAATTTGGGTAATTGCGAAAGAATCGCCTGGTAGTCATCCTGGTTCCACCAATCAGGCCCTTCTGGAAAATCATGAAAGGGCTGGATCCCACGCAACGCAAAAAGCGGCTTCCCGGTTTCGTTCAAATCCAGTTTGCGCAGCCATTCGGCGAGATTCACGGATGTCCGACCGCCGCTCGTGGCAGAGCTGTCCGTCCCCAGGATTGGCTCATCCGGCAAGACATCCCCATGCAGGTAAAAACGGACTCCCAGGATTTCCGCAAACCGATAGGCCGCGTATAAGGTGCCGGTTTCATCCCCTCCGCTTAATACCAGGTAATGCCCGTTTTTTCCCACCAGGCTTTTCAGCAAGTATTGCTGCGGCTTCAGTTCGGAAAGTGACGAATAATAATCAAAACCGGGCTGCAGATCCTTGATCAAAGCCCGGTCTTTGCGGGCCGCTACGATGGCGGTGCGGCGGGCAGGACCGGCATTAGTGGAGGCCTCGATTGGCGCCAGCCAGCCAGTCCTCAGATAAAGATATCGCCGGATTTCCCGGGCCGCCAAAGTTTCCATTGGCGAAGCATCGATCGGGGTATAAACCACTACCCCGAGGGTGCTGGCATCTCTGGCAACCTTGCCGCCCACGGCGCTCTGGGTGGAGTCCGCAGCGGACATGAATTCCTCCGCCAGGCCCATGGTTGCCAGGCAGAACAAGGCAATTAATCTTTTCATAGTTCAGTGACTGAGAAACCACTCTATCCAATCGGTTTGCCGTTGACCCGTCAAATATAGATTTTTATCACTAAGCGATGTGCAAATTTATGATCCTCTGCCTGTTTTGGCTGGCGGATTGGACGATGGCTGCGAACTCCCAAGCCGAAAAAATTGTCCAGGCCGCCCGGAAGCAAATCGGCCAAACCACAGGCTATGATCCCGCCTATCGTGGAATCCCCTACCCCAATGGCGATGTCCCACTGGTGAGCGGCGTGTGTTCCGATGTGGTGGTTCGTGCCTTGCGGGGGGCGGGTCACGACCTGCAAAAATGTGTCCATGAAGACATGGTCCGCAATTTCGGCGCTTATCCACAAAATTGGGGGCTCAATAAGCCGGATTCAAACATTGATCATCGGCGAGTTCCCAACCTCCAAACTTTCTTCGACCGCAAAGGCTGCAAACTTCCGATCACCGAAACACCGGGGGATTACCATCCCGCCGACATTATTGTATGGCGCTTGGAGAATAACCTGCTCCATATCGGGATCGTATCAGACCACGTGAGCAAACAGTCCATCCCGCTGATTATCCACAATATTGGCGCAGGTGCCCAGGAAGAGGATTTGCTATTCCGGAATAAGATCATCGCCCATTACCGCTGGAACACCAACCGCCCGCCTGCATCAGCCAAAACAGTTCAAACGCCTGCTCCAAAATAGTCACCTAACCACTCGAAAAGCCAACAATATCGTTAATCCCAACGTCTGCCACATTCATCCTGATTTGCGCCGTGGATCATCCAATCCTCAAAGGCAGCATTGAAAACCGTGCAAAGATAGCGCCATCCCGGAAAAAACCAGGCCCCATACCAGTGGATTTATCAGCCATATCTCACACGGATTCAGTCAGTTGCAAAAATAGCAACCCGCTTACGTAAGAAATATTACGTACTTTAACTTATGCAAAGCGCGTAGTTTCACGTATAGACGGCAATACCCAATAATAGTAATGGTTGTCGAATAATAATTGTCATTATGAAACTAAAAACCATTGCCACGCGTAAAATGGGAAAAATCGAGGAGACCTCCAAGCCGATGGCCACCACCTCGATATCCATACCGATTGAGTTGCTGGACGAAGGCAAAGCCCATGCAGCCGATACCTTCCGGACTTTTTCGCAATATGTCTGCTTCCTGATTGACCGGGACTTGCGCCGCCGTAAGCCGGCTAAAACACGCCTTCAAAAAAGGACTAACTCGGTTCCTTGGAAGCCTAAGAATGGATCGATCTTGCTTTAAAGCTGCTACTTCAAGCAAAAGCGGTTAAAGTGATCGGCCATCGATCGCTTTCGGTCTTTGTTCCTATCAGCGTGGATAAACCATTTGCCCCGTTGGCGAATTCACGACAAAAATTTAAAGCTGCCTTGACGAATGATTCGCATTTGATAGTGTCTTCAATTCCGCCCGGGAAGGGGGATGTCCGAGGGGGATATCACTCACGGGGCTGACAAGCAAAAAGCAAACGACAAATTAGCAATGAAACGGACGTATCAACCGTCAAAAATCCGCCGGAAACGGCAGCATGGTTTTTTAAGCAGAAATTCAACCAAAAGCGGGCGTGGTGTCCTGGCTAATCGGCGTCGCGTGGGCCGCAAGCGTTTAACCCCGGTATAATTCACCGCCGCAATGGCAGCCGAATCGCCTGCGCGCTTGCGGTTGACGCGAGCCATGCGGCTACGGCGCCAATCGGATTTTGAATTGATCCGACAGCAGGGGAGGCGTTTGACTTGGGGATGTCTCATTTTAAATTTCCGGACCTTGCCAATTGGTTCCGGTGTGAGGTTGGGGGTGGTGACCAGTCGGCGGGTGGGCGGAGCGGTCGTACGTTCCAAGGCTAGGCGCTGGCTCAGGGAAGTTTTCCGGACTCATCAGCATAGTTTGGCCAAGCCGGTTGATATGGTGCTTATTGCACGGCCCAGCTTGGCTTCCAGGGATTACCAGGGAGTGGAAATCGATTTCTTGGCGGCCTTGCGCCACGTCCGGCTTTTAAATTTTCCGGAAAATCCGCCAAAAGAGATTAAAGTGACATGAATCAGGGACAAAAAATGGCCATTGCATTCATAAGGCTTTACCAATTGGTGGTGTCGCCTTTGAAGACCGCCGTATTTGGCCCGTGGGCCCGTTGCCGCTACTCCCCTTGTTGTTCCCAATATGCCATAGAGGCTCTGCGCAGCCACGGTTTGGCCGGCGGTCTTTGGCTGGCGCTGCAACGCCTTTTGCGCTGCCATCCGTTTGGCGGTATGGGCTACGATCCGGTTCCCACCCGCCCCCAAACCGGGCTGACGTGCGTGGCTTTGGAACCTGGCCAAAAGCATTAAGTACCCCCCTGCCGACCGCCCTAACCTATGAGACTTGAACCAAGCGTTTTCGCCATCGCCGGAGGAACGGGGATTCTTTTGAAAAACCTCCCTTTTCGATGGGAGGTACCCGCCTTTTGAATTTTTCCTTTGGATTATAAATAAATACCATGGATCGAACTTCTGTAGTTGTTTTGGCCGTTTGCGTCATCCTTCTTTTTGGGTGGTTTCCGATGGTAAACCATTTTTACCCGCCACCCCCAAAACCGACCAACCAAGTGGAACAGGTGAATAGCCAAACCAGCGCTACGACCAATTCGGCAACCAATTCGCAAAAATACGCCGATGCCATTCAGGCCACCACTTCGCCAACCGTCGAAACCAAGCCGGCTTTACCAAAGCCCACTCAGCCCGAGCAATTGCTCAACCTCGAGAACGAATTCCTGCGGTGCACTTTCACCTCTCACGGCGGTGGGCTGAAGTTTGCCGAGCTGAAAAAACATTTGGAGGCGGTGGGCAGTGCCCGGCGCAAAGACATGACGAACTCCAATTGGGCCACTTTGAACCGGCAGGCGCCTTTGCCAGTGCTCGCCGTCCTGGCGGGCGAAGAGGTGCAGGGTGACGGTGTTTACCGGTTGAGCCTGACCACCAACCAAACTCTACGCGCGGAAAAAAACCTGACCAATGGGCTGGTTTGGATCAAGGAATTCCGCCTCGGCACCAACTATACTTTGGAAGCCTCTGTTTCGGTCGAAAATCGTGGCCAGCAGCCGATATTAATTCCCGGGCAGGAATTGGTTCTGGGCACTGCCACCCCCATGAGTGCCAAGGATAATAACTCACTGCTTATGGGAGCCATTGATTACGATGGCACCAAAGCCCAGTATGTAAACGAAACTTGGTTTGCCAACCGCACTTTGGGCTGCTTGCCGGGCACTGCCCGCACGGAGTATATTTCAGCCGGAACCAATGTGGCATGGTCGGCGGTGCATAACCAGTTTTTCACCTTGGCGGTTATTCCCAAAGAACCCGCCAAACGCATGACTGCGCGCCGCATCGATCTTCCCCAACCCAGCGCCGCGGAATTAGCCATCGATCAACGCTTGGTCGCCAAGCCCCAAGGTTATCAAACAACCATGCTGTATTCAGGGCTGCAAGTAGCGCCTCAGCAGAAAGTGGCGCATCATTTTACCATCTACGCCGGCCCCAAAGAATATTATATTCTGGCGCGTTTGGGTTCCCAACTGGGTAATAATCTCGATTTGATCATGGATTATGGCGGTTTTTGGGGTTTCTTTGCACGGTTGCTTTTGCTCTCCATGAATGGCCTCCACGCCTTGGGCTTGGGATACGGTCTCACCATCATCGCCATCACCATAATCATTAAATTGGTTTTCTGGCCTTTGACTCAGGCCAGCACCAAGTCCATGAAGCGGATGGCCACCTTGCAGCCACAAATGAAGGCCATCCAGGAGAAATACAAAGAGGATCCGAAAAAGATGAACCTCAAGCTCATGGAGTTTATGAAGGAAAACAAGGTCAGCCCCGCCAGCGGCTGCCTGCCCATGCTTATTCAGATCCCCGTGTTCGTTGGATTTTATAAAATGCTGCAAAGCGCCATTGAACTTAGAGGAGCGCCCTTCCTCTGGGCCTCGGATTTGTCCACTTCCGATACTGTCTGGGTGGTTCCTGGAGCGAATTTTCCGGTTAATCCCCTGCCGATCTTCATGGCAGCCACCATGCTGTGGCAGGCCCGTTTGACCCCCCCCACCCCGGGTGCCGATCCGGTGCAGCAGAAGATCATGAAATACATGCCTTTGATGTTTGCGGTGATGCTTTACAACTTTTCTGCAGGCTTGACTCTTTATTGGACCGTGCAAAACTTACTGACGATTGCACAGATGAAGTTAACCAAGAACGACAAGACCGATGCTGGCGCGCCACAACGCGGAGTTTTAGCGCCCAAGCCCGGTCCGCTTGCCCGGCGCTCAAAACCTTAACTGGAAATCTCTGAATCCACGCCAATCTAATCAGCAATCTTATGTCCGCTGAATCCAAAGCCATACTTGAAGAAATCCTGCGTTTGCTTGGTTTTCAATCTACCATCGAAGAACATGCCTTGGACGAGGGGCCCCTCCTGGAGGTGAAAACCGACGATGCCGGCCGATTAATTGGTCGCAAAGGCCAAACTCTGGTGGCCCTGCAATACCTCACCAACCGCATGTTGTTCCAAAAGGACCAAAATGCACCCAAGGTTTTGATCGATGTTGCCAATTACCGCACCCAAGCCCGTGAGGCATTGATCGCCAAAGCCAAGGAAGCGGCTGAAAAAGTCAGGCGTTGGGGGGATATCGTCGAACTGGAACCGATGAATGGTTTCGATCGTTTCATAGTCCACCATGCCCTCAAGGAGGATCCTTCGGTGGAAACCCATAGCGTGGAGGTCGAAGGTACCAATAAAAAGGCCATTCTCCTGCGGCCCAAGCATTAACGGGTTTCCTGGCCAGGTTTCTCCTGAATATCTGAAATTTGAACCCGGCAAATAATTGCCGGGTTTTGTTTTATCCCGTAAAGGGCAAATCCATCCACTCGCGTTTTCAAGCTTCTGCGGATTACCTGGCGGAAATATCCAGCATTAGCTGTATCGGATCACGGGCCCGCCGTATGATCTCCGCATTCAATTCCACCTCTGGTCCCCCAGCCCGCATACAATCATACAGCTTGTCGAGGGTGTTCATTTTCATATAACGGCATTCGTTGCAGCGGCAGGTTTCGGTGGGTGCAGCCACAAACTCTTTCCCTGGGCATTCCTTCTTTAGCCGATGCAGCATACCGGATTCGGTGGCGATCAGGAAACTTTTCGCGGGGGACTGTCGGCAATAGCTGATCATCTTTTCGGTGGAGCAAACCTCATCCGCCAGCATCCGCACGGCTTTAATGCATTCCGGATGCGCCACCAAGGGAGCGTCTGGATGCTGTTGCCGCAGTTTGCTGATGGCCGCATGGGTGAATTCCACATGCACATAACAATTGCCAGGCCAGAGGGTCATGGGCCGGCCTGTTTGCTCCTTCACCCAGGAACCCAGGTTTTCATCGGGCACGAACAATAAATCCCTTTCCGGCGGAGCAGCATTCACGATTTTCACCGCATTTCCGCTGGTGCAGATCACATCACTCAACGCTTTGACCTCGGCACTGCAATTGATGTAGGCGATGGTGAAAAAGTTGGGATTCCCTTCCTGGCATTGCCGCAATTTATCCGCCGGGCAACTCTCCTCCAGGGAGCAACCAGCCGCCCGATCCGGCAGAATTACTTTTTTCCCCGGATTCAATATCTTGGCGGTTTCGGCCATGAAATGAACCCCGCAGAATACGATCACCTCGGCGCTGGTTTTGGCCGCTTGTTGGGACAGGCCGAGCGAATCCCCTACAAAATCGGCCAAGTCTTGAATCTCAGGAATCTGGTAATTATGGGCCAGAATCACGGCGTTCATCCGTCGCTTTAAATCCAGTATTTCCCTCGATAAACCATCCTGCGGACGCTTGCGCAAGGGATCGCTTATCGACGTGGCGCAGAGGTTCACATTTTCAGCCATATTAAGCATTCCTATGAAAGGAATTTATGGTGAGTGACGTCTATCGTCAATCGTGCCTTATCCCTCTTTTTCAGAGCGCGGCTTGTGAAACAACTCGGCTGTGGATTCCTCAACCTCTCCTTCAGACCTCGATAATTCAATATAAACTGCTTGTAATGAACTATTTGAAATCCTTATAAAAATTTAACTGCATTATCCCCTGATTCATGCGCGAAGCAAATCACAGTATCGTCTTGTTCCTCACCCGAACCATCCGCGTGTCCATGGTCCGCACATCCCCAAGGCCAATCACCTCGGATCTTGGGGCAAATTGAGCCGGGTTTGAAATTCGCCAGCGCCAGATCCGCCTCGTTACCTCGGTGGCTACCCGCCACAGGTTTGAGAATGCAACGGAACGGATCGCTTATCCAGCGTGGGTAACCGCCAACGCTGGGAGAACTGTTGCGACGACTGGCAAGTGCAGGAATGAATTACCGGCCGAAAACTCCAACCCTCAACCCTGCAAAGGAGAAACTTTGCTGACTCAGGAGCTACCCTCTCCGGCTACGGACTAAACCAATCCCTCTAAAATTGTGGGTAAGCGTTCCAAACTGCGGTTCAAAGCTGCGTGGGCAATGGCCCGTTCATCTTCAGATCGGTTGGGAAAGAGGATTTCCCAACCGTTTGCTTTGAGCCAATCTTCCTTTTCCACCACCAAGCTATTGCCGCTTCTACCGATCCCTGCATGGCGGACGAGCAAATCCGCAATCTGCACCGCACTGACGACTTGCGTATGATGACTGGATCGTTCAGGAAGGTGATGGTAGCGGGCGGTTTCAACCATGATGTCCGGCAAATTATGGGAGGTGAGATACATGGCCCCCAATTCGGCATGATCTAATCCTAAAACGGATCTTTCAATTTCCAGATGATCGGAATGAATGGGGATTGCGGTTTGATACACCGCCGCAAAATGAAGCGGAAAGGCCGCAGCCATCACAATTTTACCTACATCATGGACCAAGCCAGCCACGTAATCCGCTTCATCAGAAGGAATTAGAACGGCACTGATGACCTCGCGGGTCATGATGGCCACACCGATGCAATGCTGCCAAAACTCCCGCCAAGGGAAAGGTGCATTCCCGGCCAATTTTTGGAAATCTTCAATAACAGGCGTCACCATCGCCAGTTGCCGTATTTGGCGGACGCCCAGGTAAAAAACCGCCTCCTCGATACTATTGACGGGAGTGGTAAGCCCGTAATACACCGAGTTAACCAAACGCAACAAACGCGCGGTAAGACTGGGATCACGGCGAATTACTTCGGAAATTTGTGAGGTATAACGTTGATCAGCATTTAAAAGCTCTCGCAAAGCGCTGTTTATGGAACCCAGTGATGGCAACCGCGGACAATTCTTGAGTCGGATTTCAATCTGCGGCCTCGTTAAAGGCTGCGGAGTTCCTGTTGGCTTCGTTGTTTCCATATTCACTTCGTCACTATATATCGCTCAAATCCCCAAGGGAATGTAGCCCAAAGTGGATTTTTTTTCAGATTTTTCTAAAGTTGCTTAAAAAATCTGCCGATGGACCCACTGATATGAATTTTGATCTGGAAGGGATGCTGAAATCAGCTGCAACCGGTGTTTTCAACACCATGTTGAGCCTTGATGTCCAATTTAATCCACCTAATGAAAATTTCTTTGATGGGGAAGCCCATATTGCCGGTGCGGTTGGCTTCACCGGCGATTACAACGGGGTTATTTACCTGTATGCAAGCGCCAAATTTGCCCGTAAAATAACCGGCATACTGCTGGGAATCAGCGATGAGGAGATTGAAGGCAATGAAATGGTGAATGATGCCTTGGGTGAACTCACCAACATGGTGGCCGGGCACATCAAATCGCGCCTGTGCGACCGGGGCGCCGCGTGTGTGATGACCATTCCAGCTGTGGTTCGTGGGAACGATTTCAGGATCGAACCGGTTTCGGGGGCCAATCGCCAGACGCTCTATTTCCAGTGCAACGGGGGCCAAGTCCTCGTGGAAGTTTTAATCAAGCCAACTGAAGACAAACAATAAATACTGAGTTATGGGAATCAAACTTTTGACTGTTGATGACAGCAAAACCATCCGGCTGATTGTAGCCCGTGCTTTCAAGTCATTCGATTGCGAAATTCTGGAAGCATCCAATGGGGTCGAAGGATTGGCGGTGGCCAGCCGCGACAAGCCGGATGTCATCATCCTCGACGTCACCATGCCGGTCATGGATGGCACCGAAATGCTGGGGCGTTTGAAATCAAATCCAGATTTAAAGTCGATCCCGGTGATCATGCTCACGGCCGAGGCGGGGCGCGATAACGTGCTGCGGATTGCCAAGATGGGTGTCCGTGACTACCTGGTCAAACCCTTCAAAGAAGACCAAATCGTGGAGCGCGTCGGGCGCATTGTGGAATTGAAAAACCTGGCGGGCAGTTCCAAGGTCCGGAAAAGATTCGATGATCCCTTAAAAGTCACCATCGTGGACGACAAGGGTGCCATCGTGGATCAGATCAAGGCCGGACTGGCGGACACTCCTTGGAAAATTGATGGGATCGCTCAAGCTCAGAGCGCTTTGCAGGCTATCAATGATCAGATGCCTGACGTGGTATTCATCAGCACCTCACTGCCGGAAGGGGCCGGGTTTTGGCTATTCCAAAAACTGCGAGGCGGAATGAAAACCCAGCGCCTGCCAACCTTTGCCATGAGCGTTAAAACGGCCTTGGAAGAACAGGCGCGCGCACAGCAGGTGGGTTTCTCGGGCATCATTACCAAACCGATCGATTTCAACGAATTGAAATCCAAGGTTACCCGGGCCCTTAATTTAGACGCTTCTTATAAATATTTTGAACAGCGCGATGGTATTTTGTGGCTCACGTTTGCCCCCCAATTCAATGCCACAGCAGCCAACGAAATCAGCAGCCATCTCAGTGAAAAAATCACCGAGGCGGTGGATTCGGGCTTGGACAAATTGGTGATGGATTTGCGGCAGCTAAAAAGTGTGGAAGTGTCCCTGATTGAATTGTGCATCAACGTCATGAAAGCGGCCAAAGATCTGGCCCTGAAGACGGGGGTGGTTGGCACAGAAGCCATTTGCCAGGCATGTAAGAATTATGAAGAAACCAAGGAATGGCAATTTGCGAGTTCCATTGAAGAAGTCATGCAGCACCTTGGCGGCGGAAATGCCTAGGTGGTTCGGGGCGGCTTTTTCTGCGGTCATGCTCGTGAGCGCGGCCACCAAGGTGGCCGCCGCAAGCCCGGGCTACCTACCTATGGTCGGACCTCCGGCCATCAAGGTCCGGGCTGAGAATCCACCGGTAAAAATCCCACTGCCACCGCTCGCCCCACCGGTGGAGGTAAAAACAAATTCCATGCCTGGTGTGGAGCATGTTTCGCCAGCCAAAGATGGCAAAACCAGCGCAGGAACCAACCCGGTCAACTCTTCGTCAAATGGCCTCCCTGCCAATAATAATCCTCCCCTGATTGGCCCCCCCGCCCCACCGGGAGAATCCACCGGGATTTCGACAAATGCCAGTCCTGCAGGGACGAATGCAATAACGGCGCAAGGGTTGGCTGGACAAT
>CAIMWS010000467.1 GCA_903845125.1 uncultured Verrucomicrobiota bacterium | reverse complement strand
TTTCTGGCGGATGGATCCCAGCTCGATGAACGGCTCCCTGGGCTCGAGGCTGACTTCCTCCTTGAATTCGCGGATGGCGGCCTCCAGGAGGGTCTCGCTGGGGCCCACCTCGCCCTTGGGGATACTCCAGCTATCCGCATCCCGGTGGCGGAAAAAAGGGCCACCGGGATGCGCAATGAAAAACTCCAGGCGTTGATCCCGGAGGCGGTACATCACCAATCCCGCGCTGATCTTGGCGGACAACGGCTGCCGCCTGGACGCAGCGTTTTTGGGGGATGGGGCTGCGGACACAAGCTTACTTCAGCAGGGGCTTCAGGAAGGCAACCGACCGCTCCGCTTGCTCCACGGTACCGCACTCCACGGAGAATACGATGTCGCGCGGACATTTCTGGCACAGCTTGATCACCCGTTTCCAGTCGATCACGCCATCGCCACAAGCACAGCCCACAGGGGTGCCGGTGACCTTGCCGCGCTCGGCCTCGGAATGCTCGATGGAGATATCCTTGGCATGCAGATGGACAAGCCGCTTCAACACGCCCTGGAGCCAGGCATAGGGATCTTCGCCCGCGAGGTAGCTGTTGCCGGTGTCGAAATTGATGCCGATCGACGGGCTTTTGACCAACTTATGGATGCGGTCCAAGCCGGCGGGTTTTTTACTGTATTGCTGGTGCGGCTCCAAACCGAGAAAGATGCCGCGCGGTTCGGCCACCTTGGCGGCCTCCTGCAGGGTGTAGCGCATCAGCACGTGGTCCTCCTCCTCGGTGGTCCAGGACGGTTTGGGACCTTCGTCGGTATTGACCACCGGGGCGCCGATCTCGGCCGCGAAACGGATGGCTTGCTTGAGGTATTCCACCCCCACTTCCGGCTTGCAGAGAGGAGTGTGGGCGGAAAGCCCGGAGAGCTTGATTTTGGCCCGGTCGCAGGCCCGTTTGATGCGCAGCGGATCATCCAGCATGGAAACGCTGTGGAAATAGCCGGCCTCGCTCAGGAGCTCGCGGCCCCAGTGGACCATCGGCTCCACGTAGGCATAACCCAACTCGGCAGCTTTGGCCACGCCCCACTCGAACGATTTGTCCGCATGGCGGACAAACTCCATATTCACACCCAAATAAATTTTGCCCATATAAGATGCTTCCGGGAGATGAAATTTGCCGGCGCCCCGCTTATTGTTCCACGGAACCTTTGGCGGCCCATTCGCAGCCACGGGCGATGATCTGCGCCACGGGACCGTAAATAATGGCCTTGCGGTCATGCCCGAAAGCCTGGTGGAAAACGCGGCCGGAGCCATATTTCAAAGTGAAGGCCAGCGGTTCCGTCTTGTTGCTCCAATCGGAATCGGCCGTGGCCAGGACTTCGATCGGTGCATCGCCTTCCAGCTTCGCATACAATTCGTCATCGGTCACAAAATCCTGCAACCCCTTGGTGATGGGGTTGGCCTTGTCCACCAGTTTCACGGCAAAGGTGCTCCGGGGCCCGTGGCCGGATTTGCCCATCACCCAGTAGCGGCCGCACAATTTCTTGAACTCAGGCCATTCCTTGAAGGAAGCGCTGGCCAGGTGGGCGACCGCAAAGCCCCGGCCGCTTTTCACGAAATTCAACAGGTTTTCCTTGGCGCCATCGGTGAGGGTCGGGGTTTTTGCGTTGTAGATGGCCAGGTAAACTAAATCATAATTTTTCAAGGTGGCGGCGGATTCCAAAATGGCCGCATCCTCGCACAATTTCACCTCAAACTTGCCTGAATTCTCCAGCACTTCCCGGGTCGCCTGGGAGGTTTCCCGCCAATTGTGCGACGGCATTACATCATCTCCGGTCACCAGCAGGACTTTGATTTTGGCGGGAGCTTGGGCGGCCTGCACCAAGGTTGCCAGGGATAACACCGCCAACCCGATTACGGTTGAGACTTTTTTGCGCATATTATCAGTTCCTATGTCCAAGTGATCATGGATACTTTGTCTGAAACAGTTTTGAATCGTGATGACATGGACATTGAAGATTCTGTCGGGGATTCACTTTATGACTCGCTGCCGGGAATGGTGCAGCGAAGGCAAAACCCCCTAGGGACTAGCTTGACTGAAGAGATTGAGCAGTTAGCGCGCACAGAGTCAAGACCACGTACTAGCGACAATGCATTTATCCCTATCGGAGTAAATTTGTGGGGTGATGCAATGGAACATATGCGCAAAATTTCTGAGTTTGCGCAAGATGGTAGCTCAGTTGAAGTCGGAGCGATAGGCATGGATAGCAACTCAAATGGCGATGCGAGCGCAGAAGTAGCATTTTGGAACGCCAAAGAATGCGATGTGGAATTAGAGCTGGCAAGGCTAACCATGCAATATCACCGCAAAGTACCTGGATTCCAATCGTGGTTTGATCGCTTTGAGATAGATACAGAGTATGACTACTGACTCAGATATGTCCATATCCGATATGTCTGGATACACTGCAGATGAGGATAGAGTAAGAGACATGGAATGAATCCTTAGGTTGGGACCTAGCGGTATCCGACCCAATAGCAAACCAGCAAGCAATGCAGAACAAGCATTGGCAAGTATAGAGGTACCAGCAACCT
>CAIMWS010000466.1 GCA_903845125.1 uncultured Verrucomicrobiota bacterium | reverse complement strand
CTTGACGTTGCCGCGCGGTTCAATCATGCAGGGCACCATGTTGTGCGCGTAGGCGGGGAACCGGGCATTCCACCGCTCCTGGAAGTCCCAGTAATTCTGGAAGACGTCGCGAATGGTTTCCTTGTGCTCGGGCAGGATGGCCAGCAAGTCCACCACGAACATGGTATCCCAGATCCACTGCCCGTAGAAGGCATCGCCCGTGCCGGCCTGCAGCCAGCGCCGCCTGGCCGTTCCCTCCGGTGGTTTGATCTTGGCCAGCACACAATGGCGCATCACGTCGGCCGCCATGCGGACCAGTTTGGGGTCATCCGACTCGAACAGCTCTTCAAGCTTGCCGCCGGCCGGTTCGGCCGCGCGCAGGGCCGTGCCGTGCCCAGCCCCCAGCACCATACCAATCCCGGCGCCCACGCCTGCCTGTAGAAATCGCCGCCGGTTCATCTGGTTGGGGATACCCATTTTTGGAGTTTTCATTCTGCCGTTCCTTTTGCCAGAAGTTGCGGCTCCTTGTCAATGGCTGGGAAGGCCAATATGCTTGGCTTTCATGGTTTGGCGGTTGGCCGCCCGGTCCCGGCCAACCTCAGCCGAGCCGCCTGGATTTTTTTGGGCAAGACCTTGGTTCTTCACTGCTTATCCCGGTCAGATCGGGACTCGCGGATGGCTTTTCGTCTGGCGCAAAAATCGAGGTCGCAATCGCCTCACTCCCAGGGGCCGTGAACACCTCAGGCCGCCCCTTTGACCTTCAGGTGATACCGGCTGGCCTGTTTGTCCAGCATCATGGTGACAATGGCGCAGGACATGCCGAGGTTGCCGACTCCCAGCGGTTTGCCGGTCACGGAATCGTAGTGCTCGTTGATCCCATGTTTGAGGGCATTGGCGACCGTCTTGTCCGCGATATCCGCGGCGATGGCGCGGTAACCCTGCTGGGCAAAGCCGGCTGCCACCTGGTAATTGGGCACCGGCCAAACGTCTCCGCGCCAATAGCTGGCCGCAACCCAGCGTTTGTCATGGCGATCCACCGTGGGGATCGGCAGCGGTGTCTGCCAGTGGTCGGTCTGGATCGCCTCGGCCATCCGCTCGATCATCGCCCGCGTGGGAATCCCGGCGATCAACGGCATCCAACTGCCGATCGTGCCGATGCGGATCTTCTCGAAGGTGTCCCGCTTGACCGCCAGGAACACGCCGCTTTCCTGGTCCCACATGTGCTCCCGAACGGAGGCCACACATTTCTCGATGCGCTGGCGGCGGCGGGCCGCCATCGCGGTGTCTCCCAAAATCATCGCCAACCGCACCAGGCAGCGCTCAGCCTGGATCAAATACCCGGTGTTTCCGGGCACGCAGATATCGCCATACCAGCGGCCCTCTCCCACCCAGGGCCACGGGCCGGCATCCTGGCGCTTGGGGTGCCGGGTGAGCTTCAGGTCGTCCAGGCAGCACTCGTTGTCATACGTCTCGTTGCGAGCTTCCTGCACGTTATCGCTGTAGGTCCCCACCGCGATCAGGCCGGACTCGGTGACATCCCGTTCCCGCCAGTACCATTCGTGGAATTTCTCCAGCGGCACGAGGGACTGCCGCAACAGTTCCCGGTCCCCGTTGCGCTGGTAAACCCGCTCCAGGCCCCACCCCAGGATGGGAATCTGGGAATAGGCCGGATACTCAAACCAGGGCTTGACGTTGCCGCGCGGTTCAATCATGCAGGGCACCATGTTGTGCGCGTAGGCGGGGAACCGGGCATTCCACCGCTCCTGGAAGTCCCAGTAATTCTGGAAGACGTCGCGAATGGTTTCCTTGTGCTCGGGCAGGAT
>CAIMWS010000465.1 GCA_903845125.1 uncultured Verrucomicrobiota bacterium | reverse complement strand
ATTGCCGATGCCGCTGGCAACCATGCCAATCTGACGCTGACCAGTCATCTGCCCTCAACGGCGGGGGTTTTGGTGGATGCCGTCGCGCCTACGGTCAGCGGCTATCTTATGGCCCCGAGCGACGGCAGTTATCGGGCGGGGATCGCCTTGGACTTCACGGTGACGTTCAGCGAAAACGTAACGGTCACCGGAACCGATAGTTCGTTAGGATTAACCATTGGCGCGACCGTGCGTGCCGCCACCTATGCTTCCAAAACGGCCAACAGCATCACCTATCGATATACCGTGCAGGCCGGGGACAACGATACGGACGGCATCGCCATTGGGGCCATCACCCTTTTTACCACGACGGTGGTCGATGCGGTTGGAAATAACGCCGATCTAACGCTGAGCGGGCACCTGCCCGCTACGTCAGGGATTTTGGTGGACACCACCCCGCCGACGATCACCAGCGCAGGCTCCGCTAGTGGCACATATCGCGTAGCCTTCAGCTATTCGATTACTGTGTCGGAACCGGGGACAACGTTCTCGGCAACAGGATTGCCACTCGGTTTGAATGTGGCCAGCGGCTCTGGAGTCATCTCAGGCAACCCTGCGCAAAGCGGTTCGTTTTCCGTGAGTCTGAAAGCCACGGATGTGGCAGGTAATGAAGGGATCAAGTCTCTGTTGCTGGAGATTGACCGGGTGACGCTGAGCGTGACCGGTATCACTGCCGTTAACAAGGTCTATGACGGCAGCGACACGGCCACGCTAAACACGACGAGTGCTGCCTTGGTCGGAGTGGTAAACGGGGATACGGTTAATCTCGTTAAAACCACCGTCGCTGGTTTATTCAATAACAAGACCGTGGGTGCCACCAAACCGGTCGCCATCTCCGGGCTTACCCTCTCCGGGGCGGACTCGCCCAATTACACGCTGGCCCAGCCATCGGCCAACGCCGACATTACAGCCAAGGGCTTGACGGTGATCGGGATGGCGGCCATTAACAAGGTCTACGATGGTGGCATGACGGCCACGCTGGACACGAGCAGCGCCACTCTGGTTGGAGTGGTGTCCGGTGACCAGGTGACCCTGGACAAAACCAGCGCCACTGGTGTCTTCGCCAATAAAACCATAGGTGCCGGCAAAACCGTCACCGTCTCGGGCCTGACCATTGCCGGAGTCGATTCGTCCAATTACATACTGACGCAGCCTTCGTCCACGGCTAACATCACGCAAAAGACGCTGACGGTGTCGGGCATCACGGCTGCCAACAAGGTTTACGATGGCACGCTTGCCGTGACCTTGGATACCACGGGCGCCGCTTTGGTCGGAGTGGTGTCCGGTGACGAAGTGACCTTGAACAAGACCGGAGCCACCGGAGTGTTTGGCAATCAAACGGTTGGGACGGCCCAGGCCGTTACTATCTCGGGCCTGATGATCGCCGGTGCTGATTCACTGAACTACACGTTGACGCAGCCCTCAGCCTTGGCCGATATCACTGTCAGAACGCTGACAGTGACGGCGGAGGCCAAGAGCCGGGCTTACGGGGCAGCCAACCCGGCGCTGACCTACAGCTGCAGCGGGTTTGCCATTGGTGAGACGGAGGCGGTGCTGGGGACCAAACCCGTGGCCAGCACCACCGCCACCAGCGCCAGCGCGGTGGGGACGTATCCCATCACGGTGAGCGGTGGGGTGGCCGGCAACTACGAGTTCAAATATGTGCCGGGCGTGCTGACGGTCTACAAGGCGGTGTTGATCGCGCGGGCCGATGCGCAAAGCCGGGCCTACGGCGAGGCCAACCCTGCCTTGACGATCACCTACACGGGCTTGCTCAACGGCGACCAGGTGGCGGATCTGGATGCACCGCCGGTGGCCTCCACGGCGGCCACCCCTGCGAGCGTTCCCGGGTTGTATCCGATCACGCTCAAGGGCGGGGTGGATAATAATTACAAGATCGCGCTGGCCAATGCGACGTTGACGGTGGGCAAGGCGCAGCTGACGGTGACGGCGAACCCGAAGAGCCGGGCTTACGGGGCGGCCAACCCGGCGCTGACCTGCAGCTATAGCGGGTTTGCCAATGGGGAGACGGAGGTGGTGCTGGGGGCCAAGCCCGTGGTCAGCACCACGGCCACGAGCGCCAGCGCCGTGGGGACGTATCCCATCACGATGAGTGGTGGAATGTCCAGCAACTACGAGTTCCACTACGTGGCGGGTGTGCTGACGGTCTATAAGGCGGTGCTGACTGCGCGGGCCGATGCGCAGAGCCGGGCCTACGGCGAACCCAATCCCGCCTTGACGATCACCTATACGGGCCTTCTCAACGGGGACCAGGTGGCGGATCTGGATGCGCCGCCGGTGGCCTCCACGGCGGCCACCCCTGCGAGCGTTTCCGGGTTGTATCCGATCACGCTCAAGGGTGGGGTGGACAACAACTACAAGATCGCCCTGGCCAACGGAACGCTGATGGTGGGCAAAGCAGTGCTGACGGCTACCGCGGAGGCCCAGAGCCGGCCGTATCTGGCAACCAACCCGGCGCTGACCATCCGCTACCGCGGTTTTGCCAATGGGGAGACGGAGGCGGTGCTGGACGCTCTGCCGGTGGCAGCGACGGTTGCCACGAGCGCCGATCCGGTGGGGATTTACCCCATCACGCTGAGCGGTGGGCACGACAATTGCTACGACTTGGCGCTGGTAAACGGGCCGCTGACCATCTATCCGGCCACGCCCAAGGTGGTGCTGGCCTCCTCGCTCAACCCGTCCGTTTACAGCACTAACGTAGTCTTTTCCGCCACGCTGACTCCGGCCACCCTCAGCGGGGTGGTAATCTTCAAGGACGGCGCGTCGGTGCTGGGGCAGAGCACCCTGGCGGGCGGGGTGGCGGTGTTCGCCACCAGCGCCTTGGATGCGGGACGGCGACCGGTCACAGCAGTGTATGAGACCAGCTCGGACCGGAATTACCAAGGGGCGGTTTCGGAGGTCCTGGAACAGGTCGTGGCTCAGGCGACTCCGGTGATGGTGCTGCACTCGGTGCTCCAACCGGGAATCACCAATCATGTGGTGACGTTCACGGCGCGGATGACTCCGACCAATACGACGGGCATCGTCACGTTTCTGGATGGCGATGCCATCCGGGACTGGCTGGCCAACCAGGGGCAGTTGGGGGGCAATCCCGGCTGGGAAACCGTGTGTCAGTGGCTGCGGAACCAGGGCCTCGCCGCAGTGGTGGCTGCGGGCGGGCCGCTCCCGGCGGGGGCGGTGCTGGGGAGCGGGACGGTGCAGCCCAATGGGGAGGCTTCAGCAACGACCACGGCGCTTGGCTTGGGGGTGCACTCGATCCTGGGGGTTTACCAGGGGGCGGGGAATTACGGGGAAAGCCTCTCGGACCTGTTCCCGATGACCATTATCCGGATCACGCCCTTGGTGATGATGGGCAGTTCCGCCAACCCGGCGCGGTGCGGGGACCCGGTCGAGTTCAGCGCTACGCTCTTTCCCTCGCCGACCTCCGGGACGGTGACGTTCCTGAGTGGGGCGGCGGTGCTGGGGGCGGCGGCCATTCTCAACGGGCGGGCCACCCTGGTGGTGGGCAGCCTGCCGGTGGGCACCCATCCGATCAGCGCGGCCTATGAGGGCAGCGCGGCCTACGATGCCGCTTCCTCCGCGGCGCTGGCGCAGGTGATCCAGCCCTCGGGCCGGCCGCCGGTGGCGGGCAATGACGCGCTGGGGGTTTACCGGAACCAGGCAGCCAGTATGGTGGTGGCCAAGCTCCTCCTCAACGACACGGATCCGGACGGGCTGGCGCTGGCGGTAACGGGGGTCAGCCCGGCCAGTGCCAAGGGTGGGGAGGTGGCGCTGGCCAATGGGCTGGTGACATACACGCCCCCGAAGGATTACGTGGGGACGGATCGCTTCATCTATGAGGTCAGCGACGGCTACGGGCCGGCAGCCAGCGGGACGGTGGACGTGATGGTGAGGGATTCCTTGGCGGTGCAGCTGGTTTACGGGCCAGTGGTGGTTGATGGCCGCGTGGTCATCCGTTGGTCGGGCTTGCCGGGCATGATCTACACGATCGAATACACAGGGTCGGCCAATGGGGTGTGGGAGAAGCGGGCCAACTTGGTGGCGCCGGCCAGCGAGGGATCCTGGGGCACGGGAATTTTCGAGTATTCGGAACTGGTGGGCGGCTCGGCGATGGGCATTTACCGCGCGGTTTACCCGGCGTATTAGGCAGACTTCCATCCAAACTCCATTGCACGACCCGATCCGTATCGTCCCAGGAAAAAATCCGGGGGAAATCAGGGCCCAATGCCAGTGGCGCGCAGCCGGTAATAGCGCTCCCGAGGCATTTCCGGCAGGCGATTGGTGAGGGCCAGGCTACGGTGAGAAGCCTCAGCCGCAAAATTGGCCAGGACCACCCATTGGGGGCCCGAGAGCGACTCCGTAAATTCCACCTGCCACGCCTGGTTGGCTGGCACCTCGAACGTCAATACGAAGGCCCCCTCCAGCCACTGCCCCTGGCCGATTTTGACTTCGTCATTACCCGCCAGTTTATTAGCCGCCCCAGGGGATGGTGAACCGGGAAAGGCGAGGATTTGGGGAGCTCCATCGGGCCACCGCCCTTGGGAGATGCCTGGCGATTGGGCAGCATAGGCCACACGGTCGATCACCGCCAGGTTGGTGTCGAGCAGCCAAATGGTTTCCCCGGAGGCACTCAATTTGAAAGGAGTATGGTCTGCCTCCATGCCGTCCGACTGGCTGGCGAAAAACGTGGTAAAACCCCGGGCGCTGATAAACGACAAGGGAGCGATTGGCGCACCAGCCACCGGCCCCTGGCCGGCCAGCGTTAATCCAGTCAGCGGCACCGGCAGAGCTTGGGGATTGAATAATTCAAGCCAGTCATCGCCTGTTACCGGGCTGGCCATCCATTCGTTGATCTTGAGCGGGCCGGCCGGACCCACCGGCTGCGCCTCATTGGCGAGGCCGGGAGTGGGATGGGCCAATTGCCAGGCGCCGCTGCCATCGGGCACGCGGCCGATTGAGAGATCGGGTGCCTGCATGCCATACTGCACGGCGTCCTTCAATACCGGGCCGGCGGCGCCCGGACTGAAGAGCAGCACTGTTTCCCCCTCCGCTTTCAGCCCAAAGCCGGTGTGCAAGCCCGGGTTGGTGAGGATGCGGTCACACCAAACCATCAAGCCGGCGTGGGGGGGCAGGGTGGTTCCAGGCGGGAACAGGTATTTTTGCGGGGTGAACACATCGTCGCTGAGGCTCCAGCCTGTGATATCCACGGACTGCGAACCGGAGTTGTGGAGTTCCACCCAATCCGCCAACGAGGGATTGCCCGGTTGGGGGGTGCGGTTGCAAGCGGCGATCTCATTCAATACCACCTCGCTCCCGCCGGCTGTGGTAATCCGCATTTCTTCCAACGCCAGCCCAAAAACGATGTCCGAGCTGGAGGCGCTGGATTGGTGAACCTCCACGGCCAGGACATTGTCTCCCGCCACCAGGTTGGTGGTGGCGACTGTGATGGGGCCTTCGTAAACGGCATCGCCCACGCTGGAACTGGCCAGGGTGGAGTAGGAAACGGCCTGGGCGGGCAGGCGCAGGCGGTGGAATTCCTGGCCGTTCAAATAGAATACCGCGCCATCGTCCAGCACCACGTTCATGCGCAGGAGGGCGCTGGCGGTATTCCCTGAAAACGTGAAGTGGGTCCGGAAATAATAGGTCAGTTGCCCCAGCTTGAGCGGGGTACGGATGGATTCGGGCAGCGCCGCGGTTTCGACGGCGAACAAGGCCGGGCCGCTGGGCCAGGCGCGGTCATCGTAAGCGGCCTGGCGCCAGTTGGCGTCCAGGTCCGTGGCGGTTTGGTTGTATTTCCAGGTGGTGTTGGCATCGATGGCGGCCAGGGAGACCACGTTGGTTTGCGGCCGGCTTACCAGCCCGAAGGCGAAGGCGGTTTCATCTGAAACCAGGGAGGGGTGGCGGTTGGTGTCCTGGTAGGTGCACCGCCAGTAATAAGTTTCCCCGAAGCGCAGCTGCGCGAAGGGGACCGGCAGGGAAATCAGCCAGTTGGTTGATTCCAGCCGGAACACCGGTGCGGCGTAGGATCCGTTGGCGGACCGAATCTCCCAGGTGGTGGAGGTATGCGCCGGGGCGGGATTGGTGCTATGCAGGTATCCGCTGGCCCGCAGCTCCGATGGCGGCAAGGCGGTGGCGCCATTTAAAGGCCATTGATTCACCGGTTTGACCGGCCGCTGGAAGGTCCCGAGCCCACACTGGCTCATCACTGAGCTCTGGCGGCTGGTGGCGAAGCTCCGGTAGCTCCCGTAGCCCAGGGCGGCCAAGTTGTCCGGGTGGAGCAGCGTATTGACGAGGAGAAAATTCCGCTCTTTGAGTTCCTGCCGGAACGCCTTGATGAAACTGTCTTTGAAAAAGTTCGGGCCCCGGAAATTGTTGCTGCGGTCGCCGACCTCCCCCGCGAAAATCGAAGCGCCTGCATCGCCGAACATGGCGTCCATATCCCAAGGCAGCATGGTCCACAAACCATTGGCCTGTTGCCAGAAAAAGTGGTTCTGGGTGGTGTCGTCCCAGGGGCACATCCAATTGAGCACCGCATGGTAGGTGAGCATTTTATCGACGTCGAAATGCTCCAGGAAAAAGGCCCGCAGGGCCGGAACCTTCGGGTTGGTCGCGGTGGAGGTGTCCCCCCGGGCCTGCCACATCCCCTCGATCAGGTTCTGAAAAAAAGTGCCGCCTTTCCAATCGTGGTCCTGGATGGGATAAGTCCACTCATAACGCGCCAGCGGCGTCCAGTAGGGCAGCCTGGCGGGCAACAAGGAACCATCCCCGCGCCCGTAAGGGCCTTCGCCAGCGGGTGGATCGATGACCCCCATGGATTTGTAGAGCTCCCCTGGTTTTTCCTCCGGCGCCCCCGGATTCAGCGCCGCCTGCTCCCCGTGATAACGCTTCAGCATCTCCTCTGTATAATCCTCCAACTGCAGCCGGGTCAGGCGACCATTATTGTTCACATAAAGGTCCACCCAGCGGGTGACGCTGGCTGGCAGCCCCGCCGCGCGGAACAAACCATAGGCGGCCACGTTGTCATTGCCTTTTTCGGTCACCAGCAGGGTCTGCTGGCCTTGGTGCAAGCGATAACGCGGGAAGAAAAATTTGTAGGACTGCTTGCCCGGGCTGCGGTTGTAACGGCTGCCGTGGTAACGCACCTGGATGTCGTGGACGATACCGTCCGCTACAAATATGGCCGGTTCGGTGGCATCCCAAGAGGCCCGGGGATAGCCCGGTGGATCGGGGCTGGTCACCCGGCGCGGGTTTTGGCTGATATTGGTGGCCAGAGTATTCAGGCTGGCGGTGGAAATGAACAAATCATAGGCCGGGTAGGTGGTGGTGCGCACCGGGCTCACGAAGTAGGCGTGCCAGGCGAAGGGATCATCAGCCCGGGGCGATACCACTTCCCAGTGGCCGGCCCGCTCCGCCTGGATCCGGTAGCGGACCACGCCGCGGTCCGCCTGGCCGGGCATCGTCGCCGTGAAGCGGCCTTCCGCCGGGTTCCCGGCGGCGCTCATGGCCATCAGGGCGGTCGGCTCGTTGGTGGCGTTGGGGTCGTCCAGGAAATACTCCACCTGCACGGCCCCCAACTCGTTCGTGGCGGAGAAGCCTGCCTGGAGGCGCACCGCCTGGCCGGCCCGGATGGTAGTTTGCCCATCCTGGGACTGCGTGGCGGAAAGCTCCACCACCACCGGCAACGGCAATTCCCGGTGCGTGGCATTAGGCCGGCCGGGGCTGGGCCCGGTGGCCAGCGGCGAAGCCAGCCAATTGGCGGGATCGTGGCCGGAGGTCTGGAAGCTGACCCGTTCGAGCGAGCGGCCACGGTATTGGTAATCGGCATGCCTCAGGCGGGTCCAAGCTTCGCCCGCCCCCAGGCCGTCCGCCGCAATCGGCCAGGGGAAGCCTGCCGAGTAATTCACCGCATCCACGGTCTGGCCTTGGCCATCCCGCAATACCACCTTGTCCCCCGCGTTCCCCAATCCGCCCGCATAAGGCCCGAACAGGCTGGCTGCGCTTAATCCGTACTCCTTCACCGCCGCGAGGCGCGCCATGTCCCGAGCCACAACCCGGTATTCGCCGGGATTGATCCAGGCTCCCACCGGGAAAGTGTAGTGGATCCCACCGGCCAGCGACCAGCCGCCCAGCGGGATGGGCTGGGACCCATAATTGACAATCTCCACGAACTCGTGCACGTCCTGCGTGAGGTCCAGGACTGGCGTGCCATCGGCGTTGAAAGCCGGCTCCTCGACCGGATGATACATGATTTCGCTGATCGCCACCGGCTGGCCCGCGTTGCTGGCGGGCAGCCAATAGCCTGCCGCTGCCAGCAGCAGCAAGACCACCGTCTTACGGGCTATCCGGTTGGTGGACGCCGGAGAAATCCTGCCCCACAGCCCAGGCCGCCACTGACGCCCTATATTCCGAAAAATCAGATCCGAGTTCATTGAATACGATCAACCTAGGCGGAAACCGGCCTATTTTCAAGCCGCAGTTGAAAGCCAGCATTTGACTGACTGATTCCGGCAATGCCATGGTGATGCGTTATTATAAAATGATTGACATATCAAAATGAAAAGCTGTTGCAGTCCCGGTTGCCAAGTAAACCATACAAGCATTTGTAGTGTTTTCCTGACAGATAGGCCGGCTTTTACAGGCTTTTCCGTAAGTAATATCCACAAACCAAATAAATTCATTCGGATATTTAAATAGATGGTTGACACAATGTATATATTAGTTAGTTAATGGGACATGGACGAAATTCCAAATAATTCACCGCCGGAAGCTGAGCCGGAAAAAAAGGGTTCTTCAGGCTGCCTGGGTTGCCTGGGCCTGTTGACCTTGCTGGTTGTAGCGGCGGTCATTTTCAGCCCCAGCAAGTCTGAGAGAAAGGCTGCCGCTGGGCGCACGGCTTTGGCCGGTCGCTACGTCACGGTGGCCGGCTCGAAATCGTTCACGGGCGCCCTGACGCTCGACCTGGAAGGGAATTACACCTTGAAGTTGGATGAGAGCGGCAATGAGTATGCCGGCACTTGGGAAATAGAGGGCCGAACTGTCCGGCTGAAGACCAAAAAACTGGGTGGCAGCGAACATCAAGCCGGGGACACGATCCTGAAAATCGGGGAAAAGGACCAGTTGATATACGAGCAAAACAGCATCGAGGTGGTGTATCAATTGAAGAATCTCGCCCCCCAAAAGGAGGCCGGAACAAAGCCCGAACCAGCCTCTGCCAAAAAGGAAAATCCACCGGCGAAGGCCGGCGATGGAGCATTGAAAAGCGAGGTTGAAACCTGGCTGACTGGAAGCTCCTGGAAATGTGTGGATGCCACATCCCAAGGCGGCGGCCAGGGCGGATCGGGACTCATGAAAGGCGCCAGTTTCGAATTCACAGACGGCAGGTTGCGGGTTTCCGGCGATGACGCTGTAGCCACCCACGACTACCAGATCACTTCGGCGCGGAAATCGGGCGGCAATACCTTTGTCACCCTGGCCGTGGGCGAGAAAAAAGAAACCTTGATCAAATTGCCCTCCGAGAAAGGCCTGGACTTGGCCGGCCTTACTTGGGGCGGCGCTTGGACCTTGAAATTGGCTCGCTCTGCTCAAGATCCAATGGCGGCGATGGAGAAACGTTGCCTCGCCAATCTCAAACAATTGGAAGGCGCCAAGGAAGTCTGGGCCTCGGAAAATAAGAAGAAAAACGGCGATGAATGCAAAATGAGCGACTTGGTCCCGGATTATATCAGAGTGGAGCCAAGGTGTCCGGTGGGTGGCGCCTATATTCTGAATCCCATTGGCGTCAATCCCGCGTGCCCGAATCATAAGTCCGACGATCCCCATTTGCGGAACCACAAACTTCCTTAGCCACCAGCACGGCTGAAACCAGGAAACATCAATAGATCGATTGCGGGATAGTGAACCGCCCGGCTCAGGACGCCTGTGAGGCAGGTCCGGCTCGATGCTTCGGCGGCTGTTGGTCAATGGTTGGCACATGCAACGAGTTGGATGGACTTCCCGGCGGGGGCAGAAGTGGTGAGTTGGACTGTAAAAATTCCGCCTTTGCTGGCAAAAAATCTTAAGGCCAAATACTGATGCAATTTACTTTGGCAGACATGGCCTGAATTTTCAAAGTATGCATGGGTGGCTTGGCCGGTTCCCCGGGCTGCATTAAATGCAGAATGACTAATTGCGGTCGGGCACGGGATTTGAACGATGCACTCAACGGTTGAAAGAAGCGGGGGGCCAGCACGACCGATGCTTTCTTTAAGAATGGCCATTTTCTAGCCCCACAGCGGGCACGGGCTGGGAAATCCATACCTCCTTTTCACCAATGCGTCCGGCAACTGGTTTTCATTTTATAAAAATAAGTCGGGGATTAGGGCGGAGACGCGGGAGTTGCCTTGCCTGGGAAACTGTTTATTCTAAAGCTCATCTTGAACCTGGACGAGAAGAGGAAGGACTGCATGAAAAAACGACAAGACGGAAGGATGAAGACGATGAGAACCGGAATGTTGGTGGTCGGTTGTTTGGTGGGTGGCTTGAGTTGGGCGCTGGCCGGGGGGCCCGGCCTGCCTTCGCGCGATCCAAACCTGGATGTGCTGCCCGGCTTCAAGAATCCGCCGCCGGGATATGGCGAAGTGCCTTTTTGGTGGTGGACCGGGGACAAGCTGGACGTGGACCGGATGATCGGCCAGATCAAGAAACTGCACGAAAAGGGGATCAGCGGGGTTCAAGTCAACTATTCGCACTATGACTCCGACGGATGGCTGACCGACCATGACGCACCGGATCTTTTTACGGAAGAGTGGTGGCAGGTATATTCAAAGATCTCGCAAGCCTGCTCGGAGCTGGACATGGGTATCGGCCTGAGCACCTATACGCTCGACTGGCCGCGGGGCGCCAAAAACCTCTTTTACCATTTGTTCTACAGCAAGCCCGAACTGAACGCGATCCAACTTGAGGCAGGCGAACGTGTGCGGATCAAAGGTGGCGAGTCCCGCACGATCAACTGTCTGCCGGATCAGTTTGCGGCACGGGCCTACAAGATCGAGAATAAGCAACTCACCCGCGGTGGAGCGGACCTGACGCCATTGGCGAAGGATGGGAAAATCACCTGGACCGCGCCGGACGGCGAGTGGGAGATCTGGCTTTTCCGGGCGGTGAAGCAGGCCGGTTCGATGAATCCGCTGATGCCTGGCATGGGCGAAACGGTGATCCGGGGATTCTACCAACAGTTCCAGGACCATAATCCCAACCAGTCCGCCAAAGGACTGAACTATTTTTTCAATGACGAACTGCACATCGGCATGGGCAAGTTTGCGTGGAACCCCGATTTCCCCGGGGAATTTGCCAGGCGGAAAGGGTATGATCTTATGGAAGTGCTGCCGGCGATGTGGGCCGACCTGGGTAACCTGACCCCGAAGGTGCGCATGGATTACGCCGACGTGCGCATGACGTTGATGGAAGAACGTTTTTTCAAGCCCGTCTATGACTGGCATGCGTCGCGGGGCATGATTTTTGCCTGTGATTCGGGTGGGCGGGGCACCGACCCCCACGAGTTCGGCGACTATTTCCGGGCCACGCGGTGGTATTCGGCTCCCGGGCACGACACGCCCGGCGGGAGCGCGGACCTGATCAAGGGAAAGGTGGATTCATCCATCGCCAACCTCTACCAGCGCCAGCGCGTCTGGTTGGAGGGTTACCACAGCCTGGGCTGGGGCGCCACGCCGGAACGCCTGATGTTTGCCACGCGCGAGAATTACCTCTACGGCTGCACGCTGCTCAATTTGCATGGTCTTTATTACACGACGTATGGGTCTTACTGGGAGTGGGCGCCGCCGTGTTATCATTTCCGGATGCCTTATTGGGCGCACATGGACGCCTTCCTCGATTATTTCAAGCGTTTGTCCTACTTGTTGAGCCAGGGGCATTTCGTGGCGGATGTGGCCGTGGTATATCCGGTGGCGCCCTACGAAGCGGAGCTGAACGGGCAGGCTGCGACCCAAACGGCGTTTGACCTGGCCCGTCAACTCATGGCGGCGGGAATCAGCTTCGAGTTCATCGACAACGATTCGCTGGCGCGCGCGGAGGTGGAGAATGGCCGGCTCCTGGTGAAATCCGCCAGCGCTTCCTATCAAGCGCTTGTATTGCCAAACATGGAGGCGGTGCGCTGGCCCACGATCGCGAAGGCGGCGGCTTTCGCGCAAGGTGGAGGCAAGGTATATTGCGTGGGCGCGTTGCCAACGGTTTCCGATCATGCCGGGCGCAACGATCCCGAGCTGGCCGCCTTGAATGAGCAGGCCTTTGCGCCGTCCAACCGATTGGCCAAGCCGGCCGATGTGGTCAAAGCGATCCGGAGCGCCTTCATCCAGGATGTAAACGGGATCCACCAGACGGTGCGGGCCAGGCACCGGCAGGCCGGGCCCCGCGAGGTTTACCTGGTCATGGATGCCAAGCCCAACTCCTTGGTGGAGTTTCGGGCCAAGGGGGCGGTGGAAATGCTGGATCCGTGGACCGGTGCCTCGCGTCCCCTGCGGGTGGTCGGTGAAACCGCCACCGGCACCCAAGTGGAACTGCCCCTGGAACCGTATGAAGCGCAGCTGGTCTTATTCACTCCCGGCCGGCAGCAGGTGAATCCGCCCCCGCGCGACCTGCGTCCTGAAGGCGCAAAAAATCTGCCGCGGTTTTGGCAGGTCGCCTTCCAGCCAACCTTGGACAACACCTACGGCGATTTTCGCATGCCCGTCACGCCGGACAATAAAACGATCGGAGTCGAAGCGCGCCGCTTTGCCTGGGCACGGGAAACGGAAACGCTGGCCCATAGCGCTTACGTGCCGCAAACCGATGACCGTCAGTGGGAAAAGAAACTGCACGGCCAGGGCACGCAATTCTATGTATTGGGGCCGGTTCCCGGGACGGTGGATGTCAGCCAGTTGGACGCCGAGTTGGCCCGGCTTGGCAAGGTGGATCCGGCGGTGCCGGTTCAAATGGCCGGGCGGTCCTTCACCTGGCGGCCCTATGACTTTTCCTGGCGCTACGGCAAGGAGGGTGATTCGGGCCACCAGGGATACCACGGCCTCAAACGCACGGTCACTGACGATTTCCTCTGCCTCGGCAAAGCAGCTGGCGGATTGAATGAGACCCGCTATGTCCCGGATGGTGGCCGGTATTATCTCTGGACGGCGGCGACTGTGGCGGAGCCCACCCAGGGAAGTTTCAGCGTCAGCCACGGGGCGCCTGCGGATAAAAGCCACACCTCCCCGGTCATCACTCCCGCCGCCGTTTACGTGAATGGACAACTGGCCGCCGATCTTGGCCAGCCGGTGGCCCTCAAAGCCGGCTCCAATCCGATCCTGGTCCGTTATGACCAGGGCGGGCGCGGACATTTTGTTTTGCGCCGGGCCGGCGTTCCGCCACCGGCGGAGCGGCAGCCGCTGGCGATGCGCTGGCACAACGATCCCGGAGTCATTTCCTTCGATGTTTCAGCCGGAAGCAAGCCGGCCGAATGGTTCCGCTTCCTCTCGGCGCCGGGCACCACGGCGATCCGGTTCTTAGCCCAAGGTGGGGCCGAAGCCTGGATCGATGGCGAACCGATGAAGGGGGATGGCAACGGGCGTTTCACCGCCCGCCAGCCGTCGCCCTATGCTGCCGTGGTAGCTTTGCGAATCCAGCCCAAGGCCGGCTTTACTGGCGGCGCCCTCTTGCCGGAACCGGTGATCATCGAGACTGCCGGGAGTGGCCTGATGGCGCTGGGCGACTGGTCGAAAATCGGAGTGTTGAACAACTATTCGGGCGGAGTCCGCTACCGAACCCAGATCGTTCTCAGCAAGGACGAAGCCCGGGCCGGTGTGGTGTTGGATTTGGGGAAAGTCGCGGGAACAGCCGAAATCCACGTCAACAGCCAGAAAGTTGGGGTACGGGTGGCGCCGCCCTGGAGGATCGACGTCAGCGGTTTCCTGAAAGAGGGCGAGAACGCGATTGAGGTGTTGGTCTATAACACCCTGGCCAACCACTACCAGACCATTCCCTCCAATTACCGCGGCGACCCGGCTTCGGGACTGCTGGGGCCGGTGCGACTGCTCTCACGGGATTGGCCGGCGGACGGCAAAGAACGGGAGCAGGCATTGCAGCAAAAGCCCGGAGTGCGGGTTGTGGGTGCCAGCGGCTCACTCTCCGATTTTGACCGCAAGATTAAATCTGCTGAAAACATGGCGCGCCAGCCCGGCTTGATCAGGTCCGTGACGGGTTCGCGGGAACATGAGGGTGGCGGCCAGGATTTCGCGGCTCTGTTCAATGGCACCGCGGGCAATAGCCACGGGGGCGAGGACACCGAAAATGACGGGAAGACCTTTGTCGGTTTCGGCGCGGATAACACTCTGGATATTGTCTTCGATCCTGCAAAGGCGCCTGCCGGAGTGGCGATTGAAGCCATCCGCACCTATTCCGGACATGCCGACGCACGGGCTTCGCAACAGTATGAGGTTTTTGCCGCCACGGCCGGAAATGCCGGGCGTTTCGTCAAGTTGGCCGAAGCCGCTTTTGAGGCCGAGTCCGGGCTTAATGAAGTGTCGGTGCTGCCGGCTACCGGTGGCCCGCTGATCGCGAATGCCGCCGCCGTGTGTTTTGTCTTCAAGAGCGGCCCCAGCGGCTTCAACGTTTATCGGGAAATCAGCCTCATCGGAAAACCAGCGAAAGCGAAGGAATAAACGCCGGCCGCAGCGGAATGGGGAAACCGGTTCCTGAGCCGTGTCCATGCTTGCAGGGACACGGCTGAGGCTGGCTCAAAATTCTACAGGGGGAGATTGAGGCCCTTTCCCCAGCCCGGCTATAATCCCTCCGGCCGCAGCGAATAGGGGAGCCCGGATTCAGGTTTCTTATCGGAACCGTTCCGGGTAATAAGGGTCGATTGGCTGGCGCTCTCCGCTGGCTGGAATGTGTGGTCACGTGCCCGCGGCGGTTTTGCGGGCCCAGCTTTTCAGCTGTTCAATGGCCAGACCGAGCACCCCGGCTGCGCCCCGGAACTGGCCCGATCCTTTCGGCTGGTTGTCCAGGGACCACCACTCATGGAAACCGTTGGCCCGGACGATCCGCGCCACCATTGGCTTGAGCTCCTGGTAAGCCTCCTCCAGGAGGCCCGCCCGGATCAACTGCTGTATGGTGCGCCCACCAAACCAGTCCCAGTCACCCCCGTTTTGATAAGAATAAGGTCCCATCGATCGGTTCTTGAAACTTCCTTTTGGGTAGGGTGGATAAAGGGTCAGGCCGATGGAACCGGCACCCGATTGCCGCACATTCCGGCGCATTTGGGCGAGGGAATCCACCACTTCAGCAGGCGAAAGCAACCCCGCTTCCATGGCGATGGTGGTGCCGCCGTGGTAAAAGACATCCGCCTCTTCGAAACCGGGCGGAAAGGGAGAGCCGTTCAGATAAACATGGGGAATGAATTTGCCGCGTTTCCCATCCCACAAATGCTGGCGGATGTTATGGCGGAGCTGCCTCGCGATGCCCTCCCATTTGACCACGGTGGCGGCCTGGCCCGCACGCATTTGGACCAGATCGCCAATCGCGATGACCAGCATGGCGTTGTCGTAAATATCCAGGGATTTATGGGAGTTCTCATCCAACTCAACGCCCCAGTCATGTTCCGGCTGCACATCGCCCCAATCAGCGGTGGTGGCACCCCAAATCAAACCGTGCTGGGCGTCGAAGCGCTCGCTCAGGAGGAACTCCAAGGCCAGCTCCATTCGCGCGGCCACGGTGACCCCATCCACAACTTCCGCCAGGAAGGCCTGATCGCCCGTTGCCTGGATATACTTGCGCACCGCCTGGATCAGGGAGGATTCCTGGTCCGTTTCAACGGTGTTTTTGTGGGCCAGCAAATTGGGGGCCAAACCAGATTTCCGGTATTTGTAAGCAGTGCTGCCTTTTTCCTTGGGGATGAACCCATCGACGATGTCGCCCCCGGCTCCCTGGAATTTGAAAAAGGTCAGCAGCGCCTCCCGGATCGGTTTGGGATCGTTCACCTGCAGGGATAACTCGATGAAAGTATTCAGGTCACGAATCCAAACCTCACCGTAACCGCTGCCGGCATTCAGCCCGCTTTTCAGCAAGTTTTTACCCTTTTCGAGAACCAGAGTTAAATTGGTATCGTTCAGGATGGTTTGGGCCAGCGCCTTGTCCCTGGCTGGATCGGCAGCCGCGGTGGCTGGCGCTGAGCTGAGGCAAAATAATCCTGCCATCAAGGCCAGGATGCTTAGAGAGCGGGTTTTGATGTTCATATCCGAGTGAATTCGATTAGCCATCCGGCTTCGGTTTTCCGTGCATCCACAACGCGGCTGATATCCCGATGCACGATTCGCTTCATTCATTGCGGATGGCCGCGATTTCTTCAAGGTGGAAAATGCAAATCTGGCGGCTCCGCGGCTTGCAGTACACACCCGTAGCCACCCCATGGTGAGATGGTCCGGATGGCATGCGGAGAGTAGTGCAGCCGAACCTGGCCAGTTGGGCTGGCATTCCACCACACGACCAGGATTATTCAATGAATACGGCAGCTCCAATTGGGGAGCATCTTCAATCCCCGGAGCTGGATCCTTGAAGTTGCGCCATGGGGTATTTGGCCCATAGCGGAGGCCAATGGCTTGAGGTTTTCCTGCCGTCCGGCTCACTCTCGCGGGCGGATCAAAACACGCCCCGTCCCCACTGGCGATTCCACCCAATCCACTTCCAGCGAAATTTTCGTTTCCGACGTAACCATTTGGGTTTGCCGCACCACGCATCCGCCGTTGTCCAGCAGGCCGACCTGATCGGGATTGACCTCCGATCCATTCAAATACAAGCGCCCACTTTTTATCTTGGGGACGGGCGAGCCGGATTCTGCCTCCAGCCTGATTTCATACTCGCCGGGCAAAGGAATGTGGGGTGACAACTCAAGCCGCAGCGATTTCTCGTCTGTTTTCCAGGTTCCGCAGGCGGCCCATTGCGCGGCCGGAGGATAGAGCTGGAATTCCCACAAGGTTGGCCCAAAAGTCGCCTCCAGGATGTTCAGCCGCACAAAACGGCCCTGAACTTTGGGGAAACTGGCCTCCAACCGCGGCCCAATGCGTGTTCCTTCCAGGGCAGGTTTCCAGGGCGCGGTTTCCGTATCCCGGTATTCGATGCGGAACTTCCGCACCCGGTCGGCCAGTTCCCGAATAACCGTGCGCCCAAAAACCACGGAGGATCCGAGGTCCACTTCGATCCATGGCGTTCGCGCATCGTCCTGTGCGCCCCAGCGGGTGTTTTCGTCGCCATCCACCAGCATTTCAGCCGCATAGGGTGCGCTGTGCTCGCTGGAAGCCTTGGCCGGTTTGCCAGTAGTCAGGCTGGACGTGATGTCGAGATCGGCGCCCGGCACATCGAACAAAGCCATCCGGCGGATCAGTGGTTCCGCTTCCTGCCGGGTGATGCGCAGGCGTACTTTCTCCACCACCACCGGAGCCAAAGGCTGAATCCGCATCCGCCCAACCGCGCTTCCTGACCCCATCGGCTGCCATTGGCCTTCCCGCCACCCTTCCAGCACATACTCGCGGATGCGATGCCCCTCGCGATAGTCCTCCATGAGAATGACATGGTTGACGCGCCGCGGCCCTTTCAGGCCAAGCAGCAATTCCGTCCCGCGGCCGGCCGTTTCCGCTATGGACTGCCCGAAACGCCGCTGGATTTCCTCGCCGAATTCACGGTAACGCCGCAGGTCGCCCTCGGGTATCAAACCATCCGTGTTGGGAGTAGAGTTCAACAGCAGCACCCCTCCGTGGCCGGCTGATTTATAGTAAATATTGATGAGCTGAGGGAGGCTTTTCCGCTTCGGCTCGTTGGCCGCGGCCCAGAACCAATTGTGATCGTAAAGCGGCGTATCGCACTCGGCTGGCAGCCAGCGGTCGCCGTCCGGACTGCCGCGCGCCGCGTCCCCCTTGCCAGCTTTGTGGGCGGCCGTATCCACCGTGCTCCAGGAGGGATAGGGCACCATGCCACTTTCCGTTCCCGGCCAGCGAATCGTCTCCAGCGCCCCGCCAAATTTCATGGCTTCGGGCTGGTATTTGAGGATGATATCCTCCAGGGGAATAATGCATCCGCCATCAAACCAGATTTCCTCCACTTTCCCGTATCGGCTAAGCACTTCGGTCATCTGTTGGCGGTAGATTTTGTTGTAAGCTTCCTGCTTGGAGGGATCCTTGGTGCGTCCCCCGCTGCCCATGATGGCGCCCCATAACTCATCTCCGGAATAAACGTAAACTCCCAGCTTGAGCCCATGCCGGCGGCAAGCCTCTGCGACTTCCCCCAGCAAATCGCCTTTACCATTTTTCCAGGGAATGCTCTTAACGCTGTATTCGGTCGTCTCGGTCTGCCACCAACAAAAGCCGCCGGTGTGTTTGGCCACGAACAGGATTTCCTTGGCACCCCAGGACACCGCCGCCCGGCACCATTGGTCCGTATCGAGCTTTTCCAGACGCATCTGGCTCAACGGAGTCGAGTGGTTGTCATATTCGCGCCCCTGCCAGGTGCACGGATCCAGGCAGATGAACTGGATCCGCTCTTGTTCCTGCCAGGCATATTGCTGGGCAGTGGGCCTGGCCAGAGCCCGTTTTTGGACCAGGCCCGGCGGAACTGCCGTACCTTCAGCCTCCGCTGCGGGAGCGCGATCCGCCCAGGCTATTAAACTGGCGCTCGAAAGGATACCGGCCACCGCCCGGCGAAAGTTCACTGGTGTTTTGATGCAAGCACACATGATTTTCCCGAATCATACCCGGTGCCCGGGCAGTGTAAAGGCCTGGGACAGGAGGCGACGGGTTCGCCAGGGCCAATTCATGAAAGGAATTTGAGGGAAGGGCGTTTGTTGAGGACCAAGCGGATAGCCGCCGCTTGATGATTTTCGTCCATCAGCGTTTGGAAGTCGGTGGTTGTTACATGTTCAGGCTTTCGTTGATGGGAGCGCCACTCCATGAAAAAGCTGTTGGCGATGCGCCGATACATGCCCAGCACGAGCATGGCATCGGATCCTTTAACCCGGGAGCGGTCGTCATTACGAGAAACGTCCAGGCGCTGGTGGAGTCCGCTTTCGATGTCCCAACCGGCACGGTTGAGCTTTAACCAGAGCCGGGCTGGCAACAGCGACAACGGTGCGCTGGTCACCAGCGACACCTCTTCGTCTTTGCGTCCCTCGGTCTGGCGCACCAGGCGCGCAACCTGGCTGGCAAAAGGGAAACCCACCTCTTCGGGGCTGACCGACTCGGTGCGGATGAATCTGTTTTCAAAACGCCCTTTGTTGATTTCCATCGTGCAGGCCTGGGTGGCCGCAGGGGGTTTAGGGGGGAAAATCCGCTTCGGGAGCGGTTACTTTCTTTTCGATGTTCGCGCGGATTGTCGGCTGGTTGTCTTTTACGGTGAGCAGGTAATGCGCCCCCGCCTCCAGGACCAACATTCGGGCCGTTTCATCCTGGGTGTGCAAGGCGTCCAAGCTGACGAAATGGCCCTCCAAGTCCAAATGGGGGATGAGTTTCTGTTGGGCCACGGGGATTTCGTTTGTTATGACATCCACGATGGCGCAGCCCAGATTGTGCTGACTGGTCGCGGTGACCGCAGTAATGATGGAGGCCCCGCTGCCGTGTTTGGGCTCTTTGCCGTCCATAATCACCAAATCCCCGGGCGCGGGACCCCGCAACTGGCGTTGAATGCACAGCAGGTGCTCGTTGAGTTTGTCCTTGTTGACGCCTTCGAGAAAACGGCTGAAGGTCGATTGCGAAGGGGCCGGGTAGCTGCCTTTGCGGTCGGGCCGGATGCCCAGGGCGCGCCGCTGGCCCTGGTTGAGGCCTCGGGCGAATTTCTCCAGATCTTTCTGACCCCGGGGGGCTTCGCACAACATAGACAATAAAATCAGCGTCGCCAGGCTGAATAGGGGATAGGATTCCACTCGCGCCCGGTACTCCGGCAGCGCTTTGCAGTGATCGACAATGGACTTGATTTGCTTGGCCCGTTGGGTGCAGCGAGCAGGCGTCTTGGCTTCCACCATGGCCAGGCCGGGTTTGAGATGCTCGGCTTGCAGGCTGCGACAAGAGTTGCGTCGCAGAGGGCGCGCGAAGAGTCGCTTGGGCTTGCCGTGTTTGACATAATAGTCGCGTTGACAGCGGCCCCAACCATCGGTCTGGCCCAACTCGATCCAGCCTGCGGCCGTGTAAACGGTGCCGCAAAACTGTTCGGGATCGACAAAGGTTTCGACCACTTCTATCGGATGGCCGTATTGCATTTGCCAATCCTTGCTCAGTCGCTCCAGTGTCAGACGCAAAACCCGGGTCCCCAAATTAGGCACGGAAAACTCCGGCAACAGCAGAAAACGGGTGTTGTTGGTCACCAGGCTCAGACGCCGGCGACGCTGCTCGTTGGTCCAACCGATCCATTTATCACGGTGTTTGAGGTGCTTGGCGGCGGCGCTGAAAACAAGGATCGCCACCCAGTTTTTCTTCGCATCCTGGGCGATGTAATAAAGCCGTTCCCCCACAGGGTGATGGCTTCCCAAGTAGTGGTGCTGATCGAGTAGTTGATTGATTTGTGAAACTTGATCCGACGTAGCGACCTCCACGTGGACTTCATCCAAGAGTTGTTGCTGCGCTATGTCGGGTAATCGTACTTTATAGGACATGCGCCAAATTCTAAATCGTCGCAAGTCACTTGTCCATTACAATCGTTTATCCGTTTTACTTTCAATTACTTACATCGCTTTATGCATTAGCCCTGCGGGTTCGCACTGGTTTTTCATACGAGCACGGCAGAGCAACGCGTCTTGTCTTTACCCGCCCACAGGTTGGCTGGCCTCCCCCTTGGTGAGGCGAAAATAGCGCTTGCTGGCCGTCGGGGGCGGCATAGGATCTCGGTTAACAATACGATGTCCGGGCAATTCCAATTGAGTCGCCGGACGTCAATACACCATTGCATTATTAATTTGGACTCCATGCTGACTATGATGACTCGAAGAGGATTTTTCGGCTCGGCCGCCGGCACCGCCGGCCTCACCGCCATGTTTGGAACTTTGCCGCTGTTGGGTGCCATGGCAAACGGCCAAACCGATGCCGCTCCGCTGCGGCCGGTAGGCGGCGGCCGGCCGAAAGGCATCCGGGTGGGAATGCTGACCGCCCCCTTTGGCGACCGGCCGCTGGTGGAGGTGCTCGAATTTGCCCGGAAAGCCGGTATTGCTTGCCTGGAAGCCGTTGCCGATCCCGGCAGCAAGCACATCGATCCGGGGACGTTCGATGCGGCCAAGGCGGAGGAGGTCAAACGGATGCTCGCCGAGCGCAACCTGGAAATCAGCGGCCTGGCTTGTTTTGGCAATCCCTGCCAGCCCGGTGGCGCTGAAAGCTTCCAGAACCATGCGCGAAAAATGGCCGATGCCGCGGTGTTGCTCGGTGTGCCAACTCTCTGCATGCAATCGGGTATGCCACTGCCCAACATGAGCCGGATCCAGCAGATCCGGCAGGTGGTGCCAAAGGTTTACGCCCCCATCATCGCCTATGCCAAAGACCGCGGTATAAAAATCGCCATCGAAAACTGGTTTGAAACCTGCCTGCAAGGCATCGACACCTTCGAGTGCCTCATGGAAACCATCAAGGACGACAATTTCGGCCTCAATTACGATCCCTCCCACCTGGTGCACCAGCAATGCGACCACCTGCTGCCGGTGAGCCTGTTCGCCAAGCGCATCTTCCATACCCATGCCAAGGACACATTCATCGACACTGCCCTGCGGGCCCGTGTGGGCATCTACGGCCATGGCTGGTGGCGGTATGTGATCCCCGGTTCCGGCAGCATCCACTGGGGAGAATACATCAATTGCCTGCGAACCAACGGCTATCAGGGCGTCCTGAGCATCGAACACGAGGACGGCTCCCTGAGTCGTGAAAATGGTTTTATCCTGGCCGCCAAACACCTGGCGCAATTCTGTTAAGCCGTTTTTCTGCGGCCGGCATACGCTGCGCGGTCAGCGGGAAAATGGAACCAGCCTTACTTGGAAGTTGGGCATGAAGTGAGTCCATGGCCGGGATCTGGCGGAGGGGCAGGGGATCGGTTCCCGGGGCGGCTTACTGGATTTCCGGCATGGCAATCCGCTGGCCGGCCAGCTGCCTGGCCTGCTCGGCGGGATCAAATGAACCATAAAAAACCGCGTTGCAGTCGATCCAGGCCGCCAGCCGGCGAAAATCGGCATCCTGAAGCTTTACGTCATAATGCCCCGCGCGGAGCATTTTCATCAACCGGCTGCCGCGCGCACCATTTAGCCCGCCAACCGGTGTGGTTTGAATTTGATTACGCTGGGCAAAACGCGGCACCAGCGGATCGGCCGGCGGGCGTTTATTCCCGGGAGGTGGTGGCTTCGGATCGGTACACAGGGACAAATAGGATGCGGTGAACCCTTTTTGCGGCTCGCCAGTGAGAACGAGGCCGCTCCTGGCTTCCGCACCGCTATGGCAGGAGAGGCAATGGGCGTTAAGAACGGGTTGGACCACTTCGGCGTACGCGAAAGGCCGGCCGCCCAGTTCACCCGGCTCAATCCGGGCCGGAGGGCGCCGCATGGCCATCGGCATCGCGCGGGTGTTCGCGGGCGCGGTCATGCGATGCTCATGGCAGCCGATGCAGGAGGTGCACTCGCCCGGTTGCACATAGGTGGTCGAGCGCATGGTCTGCCAGGCGCAGCCGTCCTGGTCGAGCGCCTGGAAAAGGACCGGCTTATGGGCGGGCAGGAGGAATCGCGCCGAGCCGTCGGCCTCGACCGGCACCGTGCCCAGGATGGCCCGGGTATTTTCCTCGCCTGCCACGCCGACGCTCGGCGTATTGGCAAGCCAGGTGGTCTTGGGAAAAATCTGGATGATCCGCAGCTCCTTGATGGCGCCGCGTGGCACATTCCCCAATCCCTGGTAAATATCGCTGATCAGCATCTCGCCGGTCGGCGGCGCGCCGGCCGTTAAAGGGCTGGGCAGAATGGGGGGCACCGGTTGCGCCCGCAGCGGGATTGGGCTGGTGCAGCCCAGCAGTGGGTCGCGGTAAAGCAGCTCGCGGTTGCCCGCCGCGTCGAGCAAATAGAGGCCCAGCGCCGGGTCTGGATTGGGATTGTCCAGGTGCTCGCCCTCAAACACCAGGCGGTCACGGCTGTAGGCAACCAGGAAATATTTTTCCGAAAGCGGCCAGGGGGACTGGTAGTAATCCGGAATGTTGCCACTCTCCGCCTCCGGAAAAGGCCCGGGGGTGATGCGCTGGATTGCTTCCTGGCGGTTCGGATCCACTGCTGGATCCAGCAGGCAGACCGGGCCGCCGGTGATGGCATGGTGAGCCGAGGCAATAAAGGCGATTTTGTGGCTGCCGGGAACCGCCCGGGCCTGGAAGGTACAATGCGGCTTGGGGGTGGCATTGCCCCAGACCGCCATCGGATTACAGCCATCGGGCCGCATGGACCAGAGATTCTGGTGGGTGACGGCATCGCGGTCGATATAATCCCAGCGGGCGAATAGGATTTCGCCAGCGTTTGAAACGGAGGGAAACCATTCGTTGACGTCATTCAAGGAAAGGATGCGCAGGCCGGTGCCATCGGCGTCCATCCGGTGGAGCGTGTAGCAGTGCCAGCGCTGGCTGAAGTTGGGGCCGAAGCACCGCGAGTAGCTGCGCCGGCGCGTGGACACAAACGCCAGGCCGCCATCCGGCAGGGGACAGGGCATCAGGTCGTCGTAACGCCCGTAGGAGAGCTGGCGCAGGCCGGACCCATCGACCTTGATTTCAAAAAGGTGGTAATAACCGTCCTCACCCCCTTTTTCATTGACCGGCAGGGCCGTGGAATCCGGAGGCTCCGGCGGACACGCGACAAAGGAAAAAACGATGCGCTGGCCGTCGTAGGAAAGGCGCGGTTCCAGGTAATTGCCCGCCGGCAACTGGCTGCCCACGAGGTCGCGGACGGCCAGCGAGCTCCCGATTTTCTCCAGCACAAATAATCCTCCTCCGGGCCGCTGGCGCCAGCCGAAGTATTGGCCGACCAGGTGGCTATAGCTCGGTTGTGCCCGTTTGCAAAACAATAGCTGGCCGAAATCCAGCAGTGGATTGCGGAAGGCGAGGTCGCGTTTGAGCAGGCGGATCTGCAAGAATAACGTGCGCCATTCGGATATCGTCTGGGGCGTCGTGGCCGCCAATTTTTCCAATTCCGCCGAGGGCGGAAAGCCAAGTTCGGCATTCAGCCGCCGCGCGCGCAGCAAATGGCTGGCCACTGCCAAGGCATAGGCTTCCACGGTGTCGGAGAGTGGGTCGTCGCGCCACCATTCCTCCAGCGCCAGGGCCAGCAGGCCGGGATCGGACTTTGGCGAGTGGGAACTGGCGAGACGGTCCAATTCCTGCCTGAGTTCCAACGGGACGGGCACGCCTTGGGAAGCCAGCGGCCCGCCCCTGCCGAGCATTTCATAATACCAGCCGCCTGCACCCTGCTTCTTCGCGGCGAAACTCAACGAAGCCTGAAACCACTGACCGCCAGTGTAGGTTACCACTGGATCCCAACCGGTCGTGTCGCAGGTAATGGTCCCGCGCTTGTGAATGATAAACCGCAAGGCGTCCCCCTGCTTCACATCGAGCGTGAGCTTTGGTTCCATACCCTGGGCGTCCTTGCCATCGATTTCACACTGCCAGACTTCCCGCTCATTGTGCAGAATGCTGGCCCGGATGCCGTCCCCGTCCAGGTGCAGCTTAAAAACGCGACCTGATACGGCCACGCGTCCGTCGCAAGGTGTGGTGAAACGGCGGACACTCGGCGTGTTTTCGCCTGGGTGCTGCCAGTCTTTGCCCACCCGTGTCCAATCCGGCCCGGTCCAAAAGGTGGAGCCATACCACACAGCATTGCGATAGGAAAGCAACTTCGTGGGGGGATTCGTCTCCGCCTGGGCTGCTCCACCCGCCGCTGCCCCCAGGAGAGCCAGCAACAGGATGATTCGGCAACCATTGCCACTGGCCACCGGCAACGAGGTATGGGCAGGCAAAGGATCCAGCCAGCCAGCCAGCAGCCAGGACCAGATGCGTGTTTTCATAGGTTTTTGGGATCGGAGCGGGAGCCTTGGTGAAACATCAAGGAGCATCGCCACGGAGTTGGTCAAGACCGTCCATCCCAAACCAGTTGGCCGCCTTTATTGGAAATGATGGCGCGGGTTGCCTTGCCGTAGCGCAAACGGCCTGGGCTGCCGGAAAGTGAACGCACGGTGGCGGAAGTGAGCTGTCCCTCCTTCCACTCGAGATCCACCTCGAATCCGCCGCGCGCCCGCAGGCCGCGCACCATTCCGGTGTGCCAGCTTTTGGGCAGGGCGGGAAGCAACTCGAGCACGAACTGGCCGTCAGCCGTGGTCTCCTGGCTTTGCAGCAACATTTCCGCCACGGCCGCGCAGCCGCCGAAATTGCCATCGATCTGGAAGGGTGCGTGGAGGCAGAACAGGTTGGGTGCGCCACGGCCGGCGAGCATGGAAAGGAGTTTTTCTGCACGGTCGCCGTCGTGCAGACGGGCCCAGAAGTTGGCCTTCCAAGCCATGCTCCAGCCGGTGGAGGCGTCGCCGCGCCTTTCCAAGGACAGGCGGGCGCCCCGGTAGAGTTCCGGGGTGCTGGGGTTGATTTCGCTGCCCGGGGTGAGGCCCCATAAATGGGAGCAGTGCCGGTGATGGACATCGGTTTCCTCGAAATCCTCCTGCCACTCGAGAATGCGCCCAGCGGCGTTCACGCGGGTTGGGGATAGCCTGGCACGGGCCGCATCGAGGCTCTTGGCGAACTCCTCGTCGATGCCCAGGATCCGCGCGGCGGCGGCGGTATTCTGCAGCAGATCGCGGGTGATTTGCTGATCGAACGTGGAACCCACGCACAACGCGGTGGTCTGTCGCCGGCCCTCCTTGTCCCGGTAAGCATAGCCGTTTTCCGGGGAATTGGACGGCACCACCACGAGTTCGTGGTTTTTTGGGTTTTCCACCAGCACGGCCAGCATGAACTGGCTGGCGCCGCGCAGCACGGGGTAATAATCGCGCAGGAAATCCCGGTCCTGGGTGAAGGCGTAGTGCAGCCAGAGGTGCTGGGCGAGCCAGGCGCCGCAGGTAGGCCCAATGCAGGCGGGCAGGCAGCTGGGGGAGGTGTCGTACCACGGATTCTGCGTATGATTGGCCATCCAGCCGGGGGCGTTGAAGTAAGCCTTGGCCGTCTTTTGGCCTTCCCTGGCCACGTTTTGGATGAACCGCAACAGCGGCAGATGGCAGTCGGAGAGGTTGGCGAGTTCCGCGGGCCAGTAGTTCATTTGCAGATTAATGTTGCTGTGGAAATCGCCGCGCCAGGGGGTGTCATATTCCTCCGCCCAAATGCCCTGCAAGTTGGTTGGCAGTTGCGAGTCAGGCCGCGATCCGGAAACAAGGAGGTGCCGGCCGAATTGGAAATACAGCGCCGCCAAGGCCGGGTCGGGCATTCTTACCTGCGCCTTCACCCGCTCTGGAGTGGGCTGCTTTGCATTCGGCCCTTCGGGCAGCGTCAGTTGGCAGCGCTCCATGAAACTGCGATGATCGGCGGCCGCGCTTTCCCGGAGGGCAGTCCAAGATTTGGCCAGGGCCGCGTTCAGGCGCTGGCGCACGACCGTGGCAAACTCTTTGTCAATCCAGTCGGTGCCTGCCGACACCACGAGTGTCACCTGGTCCGCACCCTCGACCACCAGTCCTTGCCTGGTGGCCGAAAGCTTGCCGCCCTTGGCGCTGGCGCCGAGCAGGGCCGCATAGCGCAGGCCCTGGCCGCCTCCGCCGGGCTTGTTGAATGGCAGCCGGCCTTCCAGCACATACACGGCGCCATCAGGGCGCGTGGTTGCGTTATGCTCGCGGGTCAGGGCGGCGGTGAACGAAAGGGCGCCCGGCTGGCTGGCTTTCAGGTTCAGCGCGATCACCTCGTCCGGCTTGGAAACCACCAGGTCGCGCGTAAAGGAAACCCCTCGCCACTGGTACTCCGTATGCGCCACGCCCTCCATCAGATTGAGATCCCGCCGATACCTCTCTCCCGCCACGGATGCCAGCTGTTGCTCGATCCCAGCCAGGGTGATATCCGCCACCTGAAAGGTTTTTGCCGGCGTGGGTGCGAAGGTGAAACGATAGTAACGAAACGCCCCGGGTTGGGCGATGGTGAACGTTTTAGTCTGCTGGCGTTTCTCGAATGGCTGGCCCGTGGTGCGGCGATCCGCTTCGACCCAGGTCGTGCCATCCGCCGAGCCTTCAAGCACCCACGATTGTGGATCGCGGTTCGGCATATCGTCCCCGCTTGTGAAAGCGTAGGCAGTGACCTTTTGCGGCGTGGGCAGACGCATCTGCCAGCTCACGGACGCGTTACCGTTGTTCACGCACCACTTCGTGGCGGAATTGGCGTCCAAAGTGTTCTCGATCGTTTTTCCATCGCCCGCCGCATGCCCGCTGGGTGAAGAAACCGAGACCTCCGCGCCGTGGTCGAATTCCAGGATCAGATTGCCCAGCGTTTGGTAGGTGCCGAACTGATTGATATCCCCCCAGCCGCGGACACCATCGGCGTAACGGAAACTTTTGGTGAGCACCTCGCTGGCGGCGGAAGTGTCGCCCGCGAAAAGCTTCTCGCGGACCTCCGGCAAGCATTGGTAGGCGTCGTAATAGTTGCCATCGTAAGGGCCACCGGACCAGAGGGACGACTCGTTAAGCGCGATGCGCTCCCTCGCCACCCCGCCAAAATCCATGGCGCCCAGGCGCCCATTGCCCAGCGGGCAGGATTCATGGAAGGACCGGGCCGGAGCCGTGAACCACACCGACATTGGCTCAACCGGTGGGGAGACCACTGCGGCGGGACTGAGATTCCCGGCCAAGGCCAAGGCTGCCACCGTGTACCAAGATTTGTTCCAGCTTTTCATAAATTCAATTCCATTCAACGGGAGCCAAAATCCTCGGCCTACCCAACCCACCTGTCAACCACAAGGCAGCGGCGTGCCAGGGAAGGGGATACGGATCTGCATCAAACCCGGATCCGTCTGAAAAATCATGCCGGCGCCAATCCCGGTTTTTACCGGTCTTTTACCAACCCCGCGATTCGTTCCAGGTACGGCTGGATGGCCGGCAGCTTATTGGCCGGCTGATCGAGGTAGAAATAGGCCGTGGCACACCAGTCATCCTGCCGCTCGAACAGCAGGCCCCCCTGGTTGTCCTGCGTGGCGGGCACGGAAAATGTTTGCTTCCCATCGCCGGTCAGGATCAGGCGCTCCGTGCCCGTCTTTTTCATGTGCTCCACCATGTCGCTTTTCGAGGAATACCCGATCTGCTGGATGGTGACGCGGATGTCCTTATGGAAATAAACCGGGTCGGGGCCGTGCAACCGGTAGAAGCCATACACCATTTTCGCCCCATCGGCCAGCGGGCAGCCGTGCCACATTTTGGCGTAACGGCCTTGCCCCCAGCCGGTCGCGATATAATCCTCCGTTCCGGTGCCGCAAAGCGTTGGCCAATCGCGGTCGCCGTCCAGGTAAATTTTGACCTCCCCTTCGCCCCACCAGGCCCGTCCGTAGGCCTTGGTATCCGCAATCGCGCCGAGCGTGCAGCCCAGGAAACGGCCCCGCCCTTCGACTCTTGGCAGGATTTCAAAATCCTTCCGCAGGGCCGTTGGATTTTCCCGGCGGAAGTGGGCGTGGAAATACCCGGCATCCGGCCCGTGCTCATCGCCAACGGTGAAATTGACGTCGTAGAAGAACATCGCGAGGTCTTTGTCGGACTCGTTGGTGGCGGTGATCCTGAATCCCTTCCTGAACGGCATCGGGATCCGGCAGGTGAAGGAGCGGCCTTCCGGATTGTCGAACCAGGCATTCTCGAATTCCACCGGGCGGCCCTGCGCCTGGCAGAAGAAATCACCCAACGGAGCCTCCACGGCCGGTTTTTCGGCTTCGTCCCAATACATGCGCAGGACGATTCCCCGCATCAACTCGGGCGTCCGCTCGCTGATGGTGATCCACATCCTCCTCACCACGCCGGAGGTGTTTTCGGCGTGGGCCATCACGAACGATTCCCCGGCTTTCAATGCCCGCGAAGGGGAGCCTTTACGCCCGGAATTTGCCTGGCCGGCCTGGCCGGGCTGGGCACCCCAATTCTCGGCGGACGCCCATCGCGTTTGGGTTTTCTTCGGCAGGACGAAGAGGTCATCCGCCGCGCTTGGCAAGGCCCAGGGCACCATTAGGGACCATAATAAAACCACCATGGGTCGTGGCAATAAAGGGCAACGGATCAAAGGAAAAGACAAGTATTTCATAAGCGGGCCTGGGACAGTTTTTGGCCTTACGGCAGTTCCCGGATGCGCAGTTTGCGGAAGACGATGGGCGAGCCTTCGCTCTCCAGGCAGAGGTAACCCCAGGCGGGGGTGCATCCTGTCCCCCCGGAAACTTCCTCACCGTTGACCCATAGCCGGACTTCGCCGTTGATGGCGCGGATGTAGTAATGGTTCCATTCGCCGTGACCTTTGGCGAGGCGCTTGCGGGGAAAACTGCGGCTGCCATCGGGTGAGAGCGGGGGGAAAGGCTTCATTTTGATGCCCACCGCAAACACGTCGCCATCCGTGCCAAACCAGTCGGTTTTCTGCCCTTGCCGCTTCATCATTTCGGTGTAACCGTGGTCCAGGATCTGGACTTCGATGCCCTTGGGCAAGCCGGGCTTGGTGCCGGTCAGTTTCTGGATGGATTCCGGTGGCGCCCAGACAAACACCCCCGAATTGCCCCCAGCCTTTTGATGGCTCCACTCCACCACCATCTCGAAATTCGTGAAGACATTCGCGGTGCGCATCACGCTGATCGGCTGGCCGGTGCAATGAAGGCCGTCCGTTTCCCAAGTCCAGGTGTCCTCCGCACTGTTGACCCGGGCGAAGTCCTGCTTTTCCAGGTTGCGCCAGCCTGGAGCCTGGTCGTCCATAAAGGCCCTCACGGGCGCCGGCGGCTTGGGCGCCTCCTGGGCCAATAGCTGGCCACCAGGCAACAATGCAACGAGGATGGTTAACAGGGCTGGTTTTATTGGCTTCATAAGATGGGAGCAATCTAGCAGGCCGTTCCAGCCGATGTCAAACCGTCAAAACCGAGTCGGAATAAAGCGTTATCATGCGGCCTTCATTCCGAAAGATCCAGCAGCAGCCACCTTTTACCACCAGGATTTCGTGCCATCCCGGCGCCTGGAAATGCGGGCGGCCAACCAATCGGCGTCCAGGTTATTTGGCGTTGCAAGATGAGTGATTTCCGTCTGGTAACGGACGGCCGGCTTGGTGCGGGCATCGAGCCATTGGTGTATTTCCGCGTGTCCGTCGGCAAAGGACAGGCCAGCGGCTCCGTTGTGGTAGCTGGCCGGGATGTCAATGAGTCTGGCTTGGGCGCGCTGATCGGGGTCATACATTTGAAAAGCCCAACCCCCATCGTTGATGCTGTCCGGATGTTCGTCCAGGAGCACCAGCAGGTTGGCTGGGGACAGCCCGGTTATATCGCTCTCTTTTTGGAAAACCACGTAGGTCGTGGGTGGAAGCCAGGTGGCGGTGGAACCGAAGCCCAAGGCCTGGCTCATGGACAGGCTGCGCACCCGCGGGTGGCGGCGGCCGCCAATGGTGGTTGCGCTGCGATCCGCCGGGCATTTGTAAACGGCCGGGTTGCTGATGTATTTGCCAAACAAAGCTGTTTCGCCATCCGCCGTGCCAATCAGCTTCAAATAGTTGGTATTGTCTGGATTGGCGCCATCAAAATTGAGCCAGCCGCGAATCCAGCCACCCGAGTCCAGGCGCATGCGCGCGGCGCCGTTGTAGGCCGAGTTCACCGCCAGCTTGCCTTCGTTATCCTCGGCATACATTTTCCAGGCAACGATGATTTGGCGCACATTATTGGCGCAGGCAATCCCCAGTCCTTTGGCCTTGGCGTGGCTGAGGGAAGAAAGAACCAGGCCCGCTAAAATGGCGATGATGGAAATGACCACCAAAAGTTCCACGATGGTAAAGCCCTGCCGCAAAGGCTTCAGGCTGCCCACTGGATAATTGAAAACCGGTTCCCGGGGCGGCGTCGAAACATCCTCCGCCAATCCATTTTCCGCCCAGTTCCCGGGAGTTGGAAAACGGTTGTTCATGATTTTCAAGAGTATCTCCGATCGGCCAGGCCCGCTCAAGGCGGAAATCGCGCGGAAATCGCGCGAGGGCCTGGCCTTTCAATGAATAGCAGCGCTGCCAGGCGCCTTCAGTGGGTTGCCTTGGTTCACCTCCCGATGATGAACAACGAATGAACGGGATCCAGGGCTAGTCTTACCCGGGTCACCTCCTGGCCGTCTTCAGCCGTTTCCGAATATTGCGGAATGGAAATTTGGCCGGTATGCGGATCCCACACCTCGGGGGTGATTTTTCCCCGCAAGCGGATCGTGGCCTCCGCCTTCTGACTGGCCAGATTGGCGAAGAAAAAGACCTCCGCCTGGTCTTTCACCCGGTGGATGTATCTCAATTTCTGGCTGCTCTCGATCTCCACATCATAGACCTTGAGCGCCCGATCCAGTGCCTGCCGCAGGTTGGCTTCGTTGGGTGAGTTGAGATGAATAGCTCTGGATCCATGCCCGCCTTCCTGCACCGCCAAGGTATCGCTATGGGCCAGGTTGGGGCCGCCATTCAGATGGACTTCGAACTCGCTGATCGAGGGCGTGGCCGAAGAAACCCCGCCAATCGCGAGCCGGACCCGGGAGGCGGCGACAGTGCTGAACTGGTCCACTTTATTGCTTCCGATCGAGTCGCCGGAGGCACAGGTGGTCCAATTGCTGCCGTTCCAGTATTGGATGCGGTAGGAAGTCACCCGGTTGAAGGCCTCGTTGATCAGGGTGGAATTAAACATTCGGTTGGCCCCAAAATCAATTTCCAGGCACCAGTCCTTCTTTTGTTCATCCGCAGGCGCCCAGCGAGTGTCCCGGGCGCCGTCAATGGCCTTGGCCGCTTCGTAGGCGCCGGACTCCCGCCACTCGCTGGAAGCCGTGGCGAGGATTTGCTGGGTGACCCCGGGGAACATCGCTTTGATGGCTGCCCCGACCTCGGCATCGTGGCCAAATTCAGCCGATTTGGACGGCAATTGGCCGATGGCAATGACCTTGCCGCCGCGGTCGTAAAACTCTTTGATTTTCTTCAGGTTGCTCCAGCGGATAGTCCGGTGCCCGGGCAGGATGACCACTGGGTAAGCTTCGAAGTTCACTTTATTGTTCAGCTTGAGCAGGCCGTCTTCGACCGAGCATCGCTCATCCAAGGCGTCGGGGTGGAGGAAGGTGAAATCATGGCCCACCTTGGTGGCCAGCAGTTCGCCCACGTGAATGTAATCGGCTTCCGGGATGTTCGCCCCACCGGAATAGGGATCCAGCGGGCCGTCAAAATAGTATCCCGCTTGCAGCGTGGAAATCGGATAGAGCACAGCGATATCAGCCACGTGCCGCCCCGTATCCTGCAGCAGAACGTTGAGCCGGCCGATATAGGTGTTGTAGGCGGGCAATCCTTCCGCATAGCGGGGATTGTGATAGGAGAGTTCCGGCAAATAGGTGATGTTGCTGCGGTTGTACCAAACGCCATGCTGGACGAAGTTGTTGATGCCCTTGGCGTATTGTTCCATCACGATGCTGTACAAACGGTCCCAGCTCAAATTTCCCATGGCGCCATAGGTCTCGGTCATTACCTGGGCTTTGTCCCAGTTCCAGGCCACTGAGCTGACGACCTTGTAATAGGCTTCGGGGTCGTTGTCCCAGCCGATTTTATCTATCCCGGGCACATCCTGGTAACGGTAGCTCTTCATGAGGTCCCCCGAGACCCCCACCGGGTTTTTCACGTTTTCCTGGTCTTGGTGGCCGAGTAACGGTATCCCGCCATGGGCGGTGCACCAGTCCTGGACGGTTTTCACGTAGCCCTTGGCATACAGTTCCGACCGGAATCCGAAGAGGTAATTCCGCGCCGCCTGGGTCTCCGGCCCGATGTCGTACCAGAGGGCTGGGTAAAAAGGGGTCGGGCTGAAGCCGTAAGTGGCTTGGAATTTCTCGTTGAACCGGCCGGTCCACAACCGGCCTTGCCCCCGGTACATGGTCGGCTCATCGTAAAATGCGCCGGCAATGGTGGAACCGAAGTCTTTGCCAAACCGGTCGTAATACGGCTGATAGACCATGGCAATGTATTTGGCTACGTGCTCCGGTTCGAGGTAATCCACATTCGGGTCGCCGTCCAGAACACAGACAAAGGCCATGATTTTCCAGGAGCCGCTGGGGACGTTCCAGGTAATCGCACCCTCGATCACCTTTCCCGTCAGATCCACCCGTTCCTTGGTGGCGACATTCATGGCCACCAGGCTCATCAGCGTGCCGGCAGGCAGCGGCTTGGCATAGGATCCGGGACCGGTGACAACGTCCTCGTGTTTGTCCAACCGCCTCAGGGTCCCCTCGGGGTATTTATCCTTAAAACGGGGGATGCCGTCGCCCATATTGGCGCCGCCACTGCCGCTGGGGAATCCGTATTCGTCATAGATGGTGAGAAACATCCCCAATTCCCTGGCTTTTTTCACCGCCACGCCATAGAGGTCGAAGTATTCCCCGCTGAGGTACTTGGGCGTGAATTTGGCTCCGAACGGCAGCGGCGCCATCCCTCCATACCCACTCCGGTCGCGGTTGCCTTGCAGTTCCTCTTCGATCCCCGCGGCGGTCACGGTGGTGTTGTTCCAAAACCAAAGCGGCCTGGACCTGAATTTCAAGGGTGGGTTGGCAAAATCGCTCTTCAGGGCGGCCCGGCAAGGCGGTGGTATGATCATGGCGCCGATCAGGCAGGCCAGGGTGATCGTCCGACTGCAACCGGGATTATTTAGGTTAAACATATTTCGGCTCATGGGTTGAAAAACACTGGGGCCAAGACGGGCCAGCCCATGGCCCAGTTACGCTGGCTTTGCTCCAAATGCCCACACGTCCAGGAAGGGGGCAGGAGTGGACGTCTGTTTTCCAGTGTTTTGCATTTCTGTTTCAAATCTAGCCAACACCAGAAACCAGGGCGAGTGGAAAAAGGCGGGCGCTACTGCTTTATCCCGGCGAACCAGTGCCGGCGGACATTGCCCGAAGCTTCTAAAACTGCCGGTTGCTGCCCGCCGCAAAGTCTGGCAGGATCCGGTGCACAGTGAAAGAGAGCGCAATGTATTTTTCCTTCACCCGTGCGGCGCCAGCCAAAACGGGTGCGCCGCAACCTATCGCTTGCCACTGTGTTGACGGCGTGGCCCGGAGTATCACGCCGCGGCAAATAAACAAAGAACTCCAGTTCGCCAAAGTCTCCTTATCATGAAAAAAAGAGTTTCTGCCTGGTTGGTTTTCTGCCTGGTCCTCGGCTTCGGCCTGCCCCTGGCCGTCCTGGCCGGAGCCGCCAGTCCGGTCCAGGAAGGTGAGATGGCCGGATACCTCCTCGTCCCGAACGAAAAAGTTCCCGAGAAGTATAACGCCGGATTTTCCATGTATGTGGCCGCCTGGCCTTTGCTGAAGGAATACCCGGGGACTCGCTTTCAGACCGGTCTGTTCGGCACCTGGATGTTCGCCCAGTATGACGGTCAAGCTCCCACCAATATGTATTCCGATGTCGAGGGTGGATTGGGCTGGTGGCGGGACACGCGGTTTGCCACCGAAACGCCGAAATTCATCATGGGCGGGGTGGCCCCGAATTTCGTTGAATGGGCCAACGGGCCTGGGGCCGGCCAGGGCCGAGCCTGGGATAAGCCAAAAGGCAAATACGGGGTGGCCCAGCTCAGCCCCTGGCTGCTCTGGCCCGCCGATGGCCTGAACCTCAAACAAGGCACTTGCGGTGAGTTGTTCGGCTACGGCTACCTGCCGCTGCCTCTTACCTCGGCCAAATCCACCACGGCCGGGAAGGACGTTCCTACGGGGGACAATAGTTGGACCCTATTCCTGAACACCCGGAATTTCAAAGGTCCAGTGGCTTTCTTCACCCCCTATTTCTGGTCCCGTGGGGCCGTGGACGATCCCCGTCTGAAAGGCAAGCTGTTGGATTCCCGCCCCTCCCAGCCAAATCGGGCGCTGCAGATGGAAACCCAGTATGTCCCCAGTGTCCAAGCCATGGACGGGAAAGGGGAGACGTACGCCCGCATCGCCCCCACCTCGTTCCCGCGTGGGCCGGAGGGGTGTTCCGTCGTGGTGCACCGTGTCACATCCTACAGCAAACAGGCTCTCTGGGATTCCGTGAAGGCCTGGTTTGAAGGGGGGGCCGAGGCCAGCGGCGCCATCGATCCTCTGGCGGCCTGTGTGCACAGCTTCAGCGGGCGCGGAGGTGCGACCTGGAAGATCTATACGTCCACCGTCCCCAACAAACAAAGGGTGGCCCTGGCCTGGAATTCTTTTGCGAGTCCCATGGCTTTTGATTCAAACACCTTTGGATACCGGTGGGATTACCAACTGGCGACGAAAAACGATTCCAAGGATGGGCCGCTGGTGACGCTTCCCGAATATTATCACCTGGTGACCAACAAGAACCAAAAAGCCGAGTGGGCGGCGGTGCGGGCGGAAGACGTCCCGGCTGAAACCGGCCTGGCCCAGGTGCGCTTTAATCGGCCCCATGAGGATCGTCCCGAGCCTTACGTAACCCCTGGCGATGCACAGAGTTGTTGGAAGAAGCCCGGCCCTGCGGCGGGCCCCTTTCAGGCCCAAGTGGGGGACGGTAGCGTCGTGACCTACTATTGGTATCGTTTCGCCGACCAACCCGCATTGCTCAATGCCGATCTGACGGATCAGGAGCGGGCGACCCTGCAAGCGCGGGTGGAAAAACTCCATCGGAGCTGGAAAAAGGATCGGGATTACCTGCCGCCCCCCCAGATTGGCAAACTGGCAGAGATCGACCCCGCCTTGATTGTCGCTCCGCCGCCAGGCTTGGAGGTGGGGTATGTGCCCATCGCCACCCGTCAAGGTGCGAAAGAATAGTCGGGTTTCGCCTCCCGGGGCTCGAGCGGTCTGGCCGTGTCCGAGGCATTGGCTCAATGATGCTTGCTGAATCTGTTTGGGCAGGACATCCGGCGTTCGCCCCATCCCGATCAAATCGGGACTCATGGTTCATTTTCAGGCTAAAAAACCTGCGGCAAAATCCGTCCGCTCGGTTCTGATCAGCCGGTGAGGTCTTTTCCGGCGCAGGAGTATGTCCCGCGACGGGCTAATAACCGTGGCCTTTGGATGATGGGCGGCGACCGATACCAGCGAACAGATCCGGACCATCTTGTGGGTATCAAACATTTCAAATTCCTGCAGGGTGGTGCTTTTGGCCCGGGGAATTGGAATCCTGGCTCCCAAGCCGTTTCGCCGGGAGCTTTGCCGATGACCTCCGGACCGCACAATAGCAACCGGAACAAAATCAATCAAAGGCCGGTCGCACCTTGAAGACTGGCCGGGATTTATTTTGGCATTATTTCCCCAGGACAATTTTGGCCAATTTTCCCGAGTATTTGAGCGCACAGGTTTCCCCCGCTTTGGTCGCAAACCTTAGACGTTCGCCGCCATAACGAACGGCACAGGGCCTGCCGAGCTTCGAAAAGACCGAGGCGTGGGTCAATTGGCCGTTGGCCCAGGTAATGTCCACTTCAAAGCCGCCGCAGGCGCACAAGCCTTTAACCTCGCCGGAAGACCAGGATTTCGGGATGGCTGGCAGCAGATGCAATTCACCGTCATAGGATTGGAGCAGCATCTCCGCGATGCCGGCGCAGGCGCCGAAGTTGGCGTCAATCTGCATCGGTGGACAGATGCTGAACAGGTTCGGATAGACGCCACCGCTGCGGGCGCCCTCGCCCTGGTCCTCCTGGCGGATGGGGCGGTAATTCAGCAGGTATTGCAGGATGCGGTTGGCTGTTTCGCCATCGCGCATCCGCGCCAGGAACGCGATTTTCCAGGCGGTGGACCAGCCCGTGCTGGCCAGTCCCCGCTGCGCCAAGGTGACCCGGGCTGCCTTCACCAAATCGGGTGCCGTGTCGGGCGCTATCTCGCAGCCCGGGTACAAACCGTAGAGCTGCGAAGCATGCCGATGCCGGTCCTGGGGATCATCCCAATCCTCCAGCCACTCCTGGATTTGGCCATGCCGGCCCACCGGCGTTGGGGCCAGCCTGGTCCGGAAGGCGGCAACTTGCCGGGCGAAAGCCTCATCGCGCCCCAAATCACTGGCCGCCTCGGCGCAGGCGGCGAAATGTTCCCGCAGGATCTGGTTGTCCATGGTGGGACCGGCGCAGATGCTGGGCTGCAAAGCCCATTCCTTGCCTTCAATCTTATGATGCCGGTTCTCCGGCGACATCGAGGGATTGGTGACCAGGTATTTTTGCCGGGGATGTTCCTGGAGGGTGTCCAGGAAGAACTCGGCGGAGCTTTTCAGCACCGGGTAAAGGCGTTCGAGGAACTTCCGATCGCCGGTGAACCGGTAATGATCGAAAAGCCGGTTGCAGAGCCAGGCACCGCCAGTCGGCCAGGCGCTCCAGAAGGAGATTTCGCCCCCATTGGGCCAGACGCCCCGCCAAAGGTCGGTATTGAAACTCAAGGTCCACCCCCGCGCGCCGAAGCAGTGTTTGGCGGCCCAGCCGCCTGTCACGGCCAGATCCTCGCAGAAATTCAGCAGCGGCTCGATGCACTCCCCGAGATTGGCGACATCCACCGGGAAATAGTTCATCTGGAGGTTGATATTGGTCGTGAACTTGGAGTCCCAGGCCGGATTGCGATCACCGTTCCAGATGCCTTGCAGGTTGGGTGGCTGGGTGCCGGGCCGCGAGCTGCTGATGACCAGGTAGCGGCCGAAATGAAAGAGCAACGCCGCCAGCGCTGGATCGTCCTGACTCCTTTTCATCGCCGCCAAACGCTGGTAAGTTGGCCAATCGCTGGTGGCCGATTTGGGTAGCGTCAACGAAACGCGGTTGAACAGCCGCTGGTGATCCTGGATGTGTTCGGCGCGCAATTGGGCATAGGACTTTTTCACGCCTTGGTCCAAGTGTGCTTGAATCAAGAACTCCGGAGGATGGCCGCCGGCATCCTGAAAATTCTTGAAGTTGGTGACAGCCGCCAGCAGAAGCACCGCTGAGTCGGCGCCCTCCACGCAGATGTGCCCGCCTTCCATGCGTACCGTACCTCCTTTGGCCAACACCCGCAGCCGGACCTGGTAGGCGACCACCCCGCTTTCCACCTTGCCGTGGAGCACCAGTCCATTGGGACCATCCGCCTCCGTGCGAATCTGGCCGATGACTGTGCCCTTGCTCCCATCCTCCGTGATCGTGCCACCCCCGCCGCTATACTCCTTCCCATAATCCATCACGCCAGCCAGGCGCACGGTAAACGAAATCGCGCCGGGACGATCGGCGGTGAAAGATCCGGCCAGCACCTGGTCCACGGCGCTGATCAGGAATTCGCGGCGAAACGCAATGTCACCCACCTTGTACGTGGTGGCCGCGACGGCTTGACCGAGGTTTAATTCCCGACGGTAGTCCCGGCCATCCTCATGACCGGGAAAATCCAACCAGAGGTCGCACATGGGCTGGTATTTTGAGAACCACCGGTCGACCATGGCCTTGCCGAACAGAGCCTGGGCCTGGCTCCATTGGCCATCAAAGACCAACTTCCGGATTTCAGGCAGCGCCTGGGGACCATTGCAGTTATAGTTCGCTTCTTTATCCGGTTCCCCGGTCCAGATGGTTTCCTCGTTCAGCTGCAGGCGGTCCCGGCTTTTGCCACCGAAGACCATCGCGCCCAGGCGGCCATTTCCCAACGGCAGCGCCTCATTCCAGTTGGCGGCGGGCTGAGCATACCACAGGCGCACAGGGCTTGAGGTGCCAGCAGTTTCATTGGTGGACGCAGCCGGGCTGGACCATCCCGCCAGCGGGGTTGTGCCAAACGCGGCCGCGGCCAGCACCGTGCCACGCATAAATTTACGGCGTGAAACAGATCTTCCTCGGAAAACAATGTGTTTTTTCATGGTGGGGTTGGTGATTTGCCGAAAGGCTTCTTCAATGTTTTATGGCAGCACAATACAGTCCTGCTCCATGGTCGAATTGATCCGTTGCGCCGCTGTGTTCTCCATTCGCCAGCGGGGTGGAATCCAGCTCCACCTCCGCGAAGAAAAGCGGCTTCGATCTTCGTTCCATGGATCACTCCCCAAGCGCCAGCGTGATGGACTTTATGGCGATGGGTCTGGACTCCTTCGACTTGACCGTCAAGGTATGGAGGCCGGCCTGGCCAAAACTCACGCTCCCCAGTTTTTCGGTCGTCAAGTCCCACCAGGAACCAGTGCCTTTGGCCGCAAATTTCAGGGTCTGACCGGCGATTTCATACGTGCACTGCCGGCCTTGGCATTCGGGCGCGCAGCCATAGGTTATCTTCAGGTCATACCTGCCCGGTTTTTCTATCCTGAGATCCCAGGAGATGTAATTGGCCGGATTTTCCCAGTAAGCGAACTCCTTCCAGCAATCAAACCGCTGGATATCACCATGATTCTTAATCCTTTTCCCCAGCAGCACGATCCTTCCATCCGCATCCGGCGTAACGAACACATCGACCGGCACCGGCTTGAGATCCTGACCGGTGATCTCCAGGGCAAAAACGTGTTCGCACGGCTTCTGCCTGGGCAGGTTGACGACCAATCCATGCTCCGAACGCGCCCATTCCAGCCGGCCGCTATGACCGAGGAGTTTCACGTCGTGAATCGTTCCCACCGAATTATCTTTCGTGGAAGCCAGCGACCTCACAGTCAGCTTCTGATTGGCTGGCCAGCCGAGCGCGAGCGCATACAATTTGTGGCCCTTGATGGTAAAACGAATATCTTGCGAGGAGCGCGGTTCCTCATAGGCCGGATTGGGTTTGTTTTCGCCGCAGGCCAGCCACGGCCTGGTGCCGAAGATGGCCGCCTCGTTGACTTTCATCCAGGCCGCCAGATCCTCCAGCAGCTTGGTTTCCTTTTCGTCAATGCTGCCATCGCCGCGTATGGGGATATTCAACAACATATTGCCGTTCTTACTCACCACATCCACCAGCGTCTGCAGTACATCACAAACACTCCGGTAGTTTATATTCCGCCGATAGTGCCATTCGCCAATGCAGGTGTCATCCTGCCAGGGAAACGCCTGCAGATGGTCCATCGAGCCGCCCTCGACATCCAGCAACACCGCGCCCCGGCAGCCGCTGGGCGGATTTTTAATGGTCAGTACGGCTTCCAGTTTGCCGTCATGCCACCGCTGGTTGGCGTTGTAATAATAGGCGGCAAGGGCCAGGCCTGAATTGCCGCCTGGAAGATCCCCGTCGTCAAAATAGAGAAGATCGGGCTGGTAGCTGTCCACCAGGTCGATGACACGATTGTAGAACTTCCGGCCATAGGCACGGAAAGCTGCTTCCGTGCGAGCCGCCCCATGTTCGCCATAGAGGTCTGCCGGATCGTAGCCTTCCCACCACAAGCCTTGGCCATTGGCTTTGGTCAGCGCGCCATCATAAGGGATCCCTTTCATCGGCCCCGCCTGGTCCGCTCCGTGCGCCACGCTATACCATGACCAGGCCCGGGCCGCATGAACGGTCACCCCAAAACGGAGGTTGTGCTGGCGTGCCAGTTTGCTCCAGGTGCCTACAATGTCCTGCTTCGGGCCGAAATTCACGGAATTCCATGGCTGATACTTCGAGTTCCAATTGTCGAAATTATCGTGATGGTTGGCCATGGCGACAAAATATTTGGCGCCGGCACGTTGATAGAGATCCATCAGCTTTTCGGGATCCCATTTTTCGGCCTTCCAGGATTGGCAAATGTCTTTAAATCCGAATTTCGAGGGGTGGCCATAAGCCGCCAGATGATATTTGTAATCCGGGTGTCCCTCTTGATACATATGCTGGGCGTACCAATCGCCCTGTTCCGGCACGCACTGCGGTCCCCAGTGCGCCCAGATCCCAAACTTGGCATCTCGAAACCAGTTTGGGTATTGGTAGGCCTTCAAAGATTCCCAGGATGGCTTGAACTGCGTCCCAGCTTTACCCGGCACACCGCCTGGCTCGGCGCCCGGGCCGTTTCCGGCCAGCGCGAGCCAGGCGGCAACCAAAACAACGTCTGTGTAAGGCCTCATCAGTTAATGGCTGAGGTTTTGGCATTTCACCAATTATCCGTTCGGAAAGGCGAGGCGGGAAGACCTTCGCGGTTGTAGAGGTTGGCGCCATCGGGGTTCATCTGGAACGCGAAGCGGACGGCGACTGGCTCTGCCACTTCGGGGGAGGAAACGACGACGGTGTCGTTCTCGATCACCGCTTCCGCCCAGTGCCATTTCTGGTCTGCGCCAGCGACCGCGAAGCGCTTGAGCTTTCCCTCCTTGTTTTCGATGGCTGCAGCCCGGCCCTCTTTTTTGCCAACCATAAGGCCTGATCCAAGGTGGTCAAAGATCAGACGTGCCTTGCGGCCCTCGATCTTGAGCGCCTTAAACAGCGGACCCGACACTTCGAGGTCCTTTTGGCCGTAGTCCCGGTTCAAGGCCCAGCGGGCGAGGCGCAGGCCCACATCGTATTTGTTCCGCGGGTGGATGTCCCCAGCCTCGGCCAGAGGCACCGTATCGGTGATGACCGCCATGCCCGTATGGGGAATCGAAAGAGACTTTGTTTGCGCCTCGCGGAGTTTGGGCCAGCCATTCGCGTCGGCCGGATCCTCGGTCGCTCCCTGGAAGCTGGCGAGTTGCACAAAATAAAACGGAAAATCACCCTGTCCCCACTGTTTGCGCCAGCCGCCGATCAAGGCTTGCATCTTGTGATAATAAGTTTCGCCCTCGCCGCCGTTGGATTCACCTTGGTACCACAGCGCGCCCTTGATTGGCAGATGCACGAAGGGAGCGATCATGGCGTTGTACATACCGCTCCAACCGTTGCCGCCCGGATGGACGGGGATGACCGGCAGCGGCCCCGTCTCGGCCCCACCCGCCAGATTCCGGCGAGTCTCGGCGATCCAGGCTTCCAGCTGGGTCAAGGCATTGGGCAACTCGGCGCGATAGGTTTTGATGGCTTCCTGCCTGGCAATGAATTCCGGCTTCAGCTCGGCCACCACCTCGAGGCCCTCGGTTGCCACCCAAGGCTCGATCGGAGTTCCGCCCCAATTGTCGTCCACCAGGCCGATCGGGATGCCGGTTTTCTGCACGATCTCCCGGGCGAAATAGAATCCCACCGCGGTGAAGCCACGGGCGGTATCCGGCGAACACACCTGCCAGGAGGTTGCGGCCGGGGCATCCATAACCGGTTGGGCGGCCTGTTCATGATTAATCTTGATGCGGCGGATTTTCGGCAGATCCGCAGCTTTGATATCTTCCGCCGCACCTACGCAGCCCCCCAGGTCCATTTCCATGTTCGATTGGCCGGAGCAAATCCAGATGTCACCGATCAGGATATTCTTCAAGGTCAGGCTGTTGCGGCCCTGCACGGTCAACTCCAGGTTCTCGCCGGTCTTGAGGGGCGCCAATTCGAGCGACCACTGGCCCTTGGCGTCGGCTTTCGTACTGGCGTGGTTCCCCGCCAGCGACATGCTGACGGCTTCGCCGGCCTCCGCCCAGCCCCACACTCGCACTGGCAGCTCCCTTTGCAGTACCATGTTGTCGGTGAAGATTTTCGGCAGGCGGACGTCCGCCATGGCGGGGACGACGGTGGCGAAGGCGAAGGCACACAGGCTCCAGTTGAGCGCGTGCCGAGGCAGGAACGTATGGTTGGTTTTCATGTTTTTGCGTGAGGTTTAGTGGACTGGTTTGGCGGGCGAGACCGGCGCCTCGCAGAAGGTCAGGGCGGCGATGTCATTCTCCCCGTAAAGCAAGTTCTTGTGGTCCCATTTCTTATCCACAAGGTAGGTGATCGTTTTCGCGGTGGCAGTGGACGCCAGTTGAAGAGTGACCCTATTCCCCTCGGCGGAGCCGGAACGGACGAGCCCCTCCTGACCGTCCAGGTAGAACAGGCTGGCCAGAGCGGGATGCCAGGACATGGGTTGATCGAATTCCAGCACCATCTCATCGTTCCGGCCTGCCGTATAGTGCGCCTGCTGCAGGTCGGGCGCCATGACCGGTTTCTCAAAAACCCTCTCGTAGTGGTTGCGCTCCACGAGCCGCGCCATGGCAAGCCCCATTTTCTCGTAATCGGCCAGGTTGAAATGACAGCCGGCGCCGGTGGGGAAGTCCAGGGTGGGCATGACGCTCAGGTTGGAGTAGAGGCGCGACAGAAGCCGCTGGACATCCCTCAGCTTGTCGCTGTGCCAATTCCCACCCTGGCCGCAGGCATTGGGCCAGATTTGGAAAAGGTAGTAATGCTGAAGGTTGGGCATGTCCTGTTTCCAAGCCGCGGACAAATCCACAAAGTATTGTTGATACGTTTCCCATCCGTAACCATTGTCCGGTCCGTCAACTCCCTGGTCGGCTTCGCCTTGATGCCACAAAACGCCGCGGATGCCGTGCGTCAATCTGGCCGCTACCACCCGCTTCAGCAGGTTGCGGTAGATAAAGTGAGCGCTGTCGGCGGTGCCATAGCGATCGGCCGGATCGGGCAGATGCTGATCAATCCGGGTGCCGCCGACGGCCGCGTTGAGGATGCAGATCGGAATCTTCTCGTCTTCCAACAGTTTCCTCGCCAGGACCATGCCCCAAACACCGATGAAATGCACTCCGCCCCGCGAGTTGACCATCCGATTGGTCAGCACGGCATTGCCCCAGCCGCCGTTGGTGGTGTCATCGCCAGCCTCGCCGTTGCTGCCGTAGCTGCGTATCCAATCACTCGTATACCCGATCAACGGACTATTGGTGACATTGTGGTAATTGTAGGCGACGGCATTAGATTGGCCATCGATGACGTAGGCGTCCCCGCAGACTAGATTGTGGGCGGAATGCAGGACCGCCTCCACCTCGCCGGTCTTGGACCCAAACTCGGCCGTGTACCGGATCAGGCCCGCTTTCAGTTTGACGGCGAAGGCATAAGCATTGCCTGCCTTGAGTGTCTGGCGTTCGGTTCGGATTAGCGTTCCGTCCGCATAAATCTTCAGGAAGACAGAATCGACCGGATTGCCAAGGCTCCCGTTATAATAAAGCGTGCCCTCGTTTCCGTCGTCACGGGCGTAGAACTGGTTATCCTCAGGCTTTTCATCCCGGTCTGGGGTTCGCTGCACCCAGGCATCCTTTGGGGGTTCCTTGACCAGGATCTCGATCGTGTGCGTCACTGGTTGGCCGCCGTTATCCACCTTGGCGGTTACGGTTAGCTTGCCGCTGTTTTGCGAACGCTTGAGAATCAGCTTGCCGGGCGCGGTTTCCTTGATCACCGCCAGGCCCGAAACGGCCCAGGCATATTGCAGTACGCCGGCCCCCTTCGCCGCCATCGCCGTTAAATTGGCGATCTGGGGCACGACTTCAATCGTCTCTCTGCCATCCCAATTCCCGGGCGCCTTCAAGGTAAAGACTGGTTCTGGAATGTCTTCCTGGATTGTGACAGGAATATCCACCGTTTTCACATCATTGGCGTAGATGGCCTTGAACTGGAGGGTTAGGGATCGGCCGCCCAGCACCCGTCCGGCGCCCAAAATGAAATGAAACCGGTCCACCGCGGCGATGGTGGTTTGGTCCCCGTTTTTCAAAATCCAATAGACCTTCTGGGCGCCACCGGCTTGTGCGGATACCTCCGCGCGCTGGCCTTCCAGGAGGTTGATCCTGTTCTCCGAGACTGAAAAGGCGGTGCCGGCGGACACCAGCGGCCCCACCAGGGTTTGGAGGGGTTTCTGGTTTTCGTATTCCATCCGGATCCAGTCAGCTGAACGGGTGACTTTGGAGATGCGCACTTCGTCGATGTCACCCGCAAACCGATAATTATCATACCAGCCGCCGATATACATCCTTGCCGGGCGCTTGATGGCCAGCGGGGCGCCGGTGGACCGCGAGACACCGTCGAGAACGCCGTTCACGTAAACCCGGGAATCGCCATTTTTAAAGGCGTGGACCACATGGATCCATTGGGACATGCCCAGCGGGCTGCCTCCCTCGACATCCGCGCCGGAAAAATAACATTCCACTTTCACGTGCGCCGGACTGAAGAACTGCATCATTACTTTGCCCTGCCCGGCCTCGTTTCCCCATGCCAGAACGGTTGCGTTCGGCTTTTCCGGTCTGAACCAGGCTTCAGTAGTATGGGGACTGGAACCGGCCGGGAAGGTGGTGATATTTTCGCCGCAGGCGATGCCTTTGCCCTCCGGGAAATGGCGGCTCCTGCCAATCCTGCCGGGAGCGGGCTGGGTGCCGGCATCTTTCGCCACCAACCCACCGGCCTCATCCTTCAGCGCCTCCCCCATGTGCCAGACGCTAAGGTAGCCGTTGGATTCATTAAAGACCGCCGCCCCGTTGGACTCACTGGCGGCATCCGGCTTGCCCCAGAACATTTTTATCTCCTGTTTCGCCTGGCCCTGGATGGTGGGTATTCGGACCCAGATGGCCGCCGTGCCGGCCTTGGCGTCCCATTCTTCGGTCTGGAAAGCCAGGGGTTCACCGGTGGCGGTGGTGAAACGGATATCTTCTCCGCCGGCTTTCGCCTGGCGGAAATCGAACCAATCCTTGTGCAGCCGGACCAACAGTGGAAAATCGTTTTCAAACGCGGCCGCTGGCAAGTTGGCTCCCGCGGCGGTGGTCAGAATGTAAAAAGAACCCGAGTGCTGCCAGCCCGGATATTGGGCCGGAGCCGCTGGCAGCAGCGTCAGCAAGGCGAGCATGGTTGCGAAGCTTAGTTTCATCGTTCAATTTTTCAATATGCTGTCCAAACTCCGATGATCAGCTCTTACTTCCAGCCTCACACTCGGTTTTACCTTTTATTAGCACCCCTCTGGCCTCATCCTTGGAAAGCAAGGCGGGCGGCGCACCGGGGATGACGAAGTCCAGGATGGTTGCCAGCGCGATGACGGCGAGGAGCACCCCGCCGATGAGCCGCATGATGGGTTTTTGTTCGTTCATTGCACGGTCCGTTTTTTATCCCTAATCCACCAGCAGCGCCAGATCAATATGCTGAATACCCCAAGTCAGGTGGGTATGCACCGCCAGGGTGTTGGTGCCTTTCTGCGGCTCCTTTTTCAATGGCTCTGTCACCATAAACAATTTGTAGTGGCCGATGAATCCCCTGACGCCAAGGATCTTCTGCCCATTAACATAGAGCTCGGTGATAGGTTAATTACCGATGCCTGGCTTGCTGGCAGAAAGGTTTTTCCAATTGAGCTCCTGGCTCAGAGAGTCGAACCACCGTTCCGCGTGTTTTTCGAGGCCCTTCTGATTGAAGTGCACACCGTCATGCCGGTAGGCCGCGCCCAGCAGGTCATCGGTGGCTGGCCCCTGGCTGCATATCTTCTTTGCCCAGAGCATTTGTTGCCCTTGGGCCACTAGTTTTTGTTCCGGCGCCTGCGATCCCGGATGGAAGGAGGCTTGCGCCACAAACCACGGGAGTTGATATCCACAATCCTTGTTGAGCGTTTCGACGATGGTTTGCACTCGGTCGCAGTAAGTCTGGGCCGAAGTCTTGACCAGGGTATCGGATTCGCCCTGGTGCCAGAGCACGGCGCGAACGCCGTCTTTTCCGAATGCCCTCACACAGGATGATAAATTCTTGTAAAGCGCGGTATCCGGGGGCAGCCACGCTGCAACCTCAGTCCAATTCAAGGATGCCGACCGGAAGCAGACGGGGACTTGCTGTGCCGCCGCGATCCGGTCCCCCAGCAATGCCCACGGGCTGCCCCCGCCACCACAACCGCCGGGTATGGGATCTTGAGCGTGAACAAAGCTCTTGCCATCAAAAAAGACGACGCGGTCGTCTTGAGCCGTTTGCCTTGGATTTCCGAAATTGGCGGAGTTGGATTGTCCAGCGGTGACAAATACCTCCCCGATACCCACCTTATCCAGCACCTGCTCCGCCAGGATCCGGGTTCCCACCCGCGCGCGGACGGTGACCTTATGCCAGCCACCCGCCGACAACGTCAGCCGGCCGGAGAATTGTCCTTGAACGACCTGTTTCTGCGGAGTGACAGCATTCCATCCAACAGACAGGCCACGTTTTGCGCCCGGTGCCAGGTCGGCTTTGGCCTCGATCACGTCCACTGGGTCGCTGATGGTTCCTTCTATCAGAATGGCCGTCTGATCCGACTTGCCACGCTGGAATACGTGACACGAAACGGGGGATGTCAGGACCAGAGTTGCTTCGGTGGCTTCGGCCTGCAGGCAGGTGCCGGCTGTCAATAATGCGACCCACAACGCCAAATCCAGTATGATGCCAGTTGTTTTCATACGTTTGTTCTAGTTTTCCAGCAGGTTGACCACCCCTTTGGCTCGCGATTTCGGCGTGACCGTAAGTTTTTCCAATTTGCCTGCTTTGAAGGTGCCCTCCACCGTTGTGTTAAACGACGCGTGCAGCTTGAACTCGCAATCCCAATTCCTGGGCCAGGCGGGAAAGAGCAGAATCTTGCCGTCCACGGTTTGCATCAACATCTCCTGTAAGCCGACCATGGCGCAGCCGCCGTGGTCGAAATCCGGCCGCTGGCAAAATCCGTGTGTGTCATAAAAGGCCGGGTAGCGCATGCCGGATTGGCCACCCTTTTCATAGTAGGGCCAAAGGAGTTTGCCCAGGGCCAACTCACGGGCCTGTTCGGTCAGGCCGAGGTCGGCAGTATAGATCAGGCTTTGATACCAGCAGAAATTTCGTTTCTGCCGTGGATGCTCAAAACTCAACTCCCAGGTGTCGCGCGCCAATTGCAGGTCCGGCTTGCCGACACCATAGACATGGAAAGGAAAGACGGGATACAGCTCCGGCAGCTCGATATTGTCCCATGTCGATGCCGATTTCCACGATTCAGCGGGCGCCAGGGTCTGATGCCCACGCCGCTCGCGGGTGGGTAGCGGCGGCAAGGTCTTGCGGAACGACTCGCAGAAGGCGTGCTGTTCAGAGGTCAGCAGTTTCGCCGGCAAGTCCAGCATGGCTTGGCTCAGCGCCATCAGCCCGGAAAGGGTGCAGGCGTCATTGCGCGTTTGCTGATACATCTCGATGGCATTGCCGGGGAAGATGACCAAATGGCCGTGGTCATCGAGTTCCTTGCCGCTGAGCTTCCTGGTTTGCGCCCGATAAAACTGGTCATGGTATTTCAGATAACCCAACGCGATCGGCAAGTAGGGGCGGACATCGACTCCACCGTAACTTCCCATTTCCAGCATCATGATGGCGAATTCCATGCCGCTGACCTTGTGGTAGGTGAGGTGTTCGGGGCCGCCGTGGCCTTCGGGGTTGGGCCCCCAGTCCGCACCGTAGATACCCATGCCCTCGTTGAATGCCAGGCCATCGACCTTCCAAAAATGCCTGGCCCAGGCGGTTTGGAGTTCGATATGCCGCCGGTAATAATCCAACCCGACTTTCAGCAGATCGAAGTCGCCGCTCTTCAACATCGGCCAATAGACCAACCGCTGGTTCTGCGCCATGAACTGGCATTCGAACCAGTTCCGGAAATCCGGATTGGCTTCGCAGGTGAAATGGCCGCCGTTGAACAAGGTCGGAAACTCGCCGGTCCGATTGCTCGCCAGCAAGGCGCGGAATAGCTGATAATTACGTCCCGCCTGCCAGGCGGGATCGTTCGGTCCATTGCCCGGATTGATCACGATGCGGCTGCGGTCCCAGAAGCCCTGCCACCAGGCAAGGCTGGCCTGCCAATCGGCCCGGGTCGTCGCGCGCTTGGCGGTCGCAAGCTTTTTCAGCTGCGCCTGCCATTGTTCGAGCGTGGGGTCCTGGGCAATGCGCAGCGCGGCGCACAGATCGAACTCCTTGAGCGGCTTGGCGGATTTCAGTTTCACCGATTTGAACTCCCTGCCGTCGTAAATCCCCTGGCCCGTCCCATCGGCCACAAACCCCGCACCGGAGAGCCGGCCGCCCATGGTTCGATTAGCCATCGGATTGGGAAGCAACTCCGCCATATCCTCAACGTGAAACCTGCGGATATATTCGTTGCGCCCTTCGTCGATGGCTGGGCTGCGTTCCCACCACTCGATCGCATCACCGTCCAATCGTCCCTCCCGATTCAGGGGGGCGTAGGTTTGTCCTGGATTGTGGGGGGCCATGGCCAAACCGGTCGGGAATTCGACCGCTACCGCCACCTCCAGCGGACTATCCGATTGGCCCTCCAGATGCACCACTGGTTGCATGGCATCCAGCCACACGCGCAATTTGATGGCCTGGCCCCCGGTGGTCTTCCCGCTGAGCACGATCGAGTTGCTGGCCAGGTCCAATTCCTGCCGGAATTCCGTGGCCCAGGCCACCGGAGTGAACTTCAACCGCAAGCGGCCGAGTTTGGTTTGCATCTGGGTATTGAACCCTTTGCCCCGATAGCTCCAGGCATCCGGGCTGCCAATGTAGATCAGTAATTCGTCCTTCTCCACCCAGACGTTGAGCCCGATATTGCCAGCCCCGATCGGCATCGAACCCCGCGCATCCGCACTCTGGCTGTCCCAGATGATGTTATAGGAGTCGATCCAGGCTGGGTCGGGCGTGGCGCGGAGTTGGCCCGCAACCAGCAGAATAAAGGCCGTTATGGGGATGAGGAATTGTCTCATACGTACTCCATTTCAGCGTTGATGCTTCCCTTTACTTGCCCCACGGTTTTTCGGGAATCGCCTGGATCACGCTGCCTTAAGGATCCGGCACGCCGGATGGAAGCGCCAGGGCGGCGAAGAGCATTACTCCGCTCCGCGCCAGCCCCGGCTCGCTCAGGGCGCAATTCAGGCCGTTGTTTCCATCAAGCAGGGCGCTGGTGCTTACAAACCCCATTCCCCGCGGTGCTGAGGTTTTACCAAGGCCGCTGCTTCGGGCAACCCTTTGGCCGTCATCGCCGGGCCATCCCACTCAATGTTGCGCCCCAAACGCAGTGCGATCAGGCCCGCAGCCCCGATTTCCGTGATGTGCCCGCCGATCTCGAACGGCGAGAAGGTCTTCGGCCCACCCTTGCAGGCTTCAACCCATTCCCGCATATGGCTGCCCCGGGCGCGCGGCAAGGTCTGGGGAACCGGCTTGGCGGCCTCGTGGTTGGTGCCGGAGAACGAAGTCTCACCTTTCATCCGCAGGTGGCATTCATTGTTCCAGAGCCCGGCGGAGAGCGTTCCCTTGTCACCCACCACCAGGCAACCGGTCGAGGGGATTTTTTCGAATGTCTCCCCCATCCCGATGCACACTTCGTTGGGCGGCAGCACGCTGCCCCCCTTTTCGCCGCCGGTGTAGAAGTGGATGGTGACCGGCCTCTTTTCGCCGCGGGCGGGAAAGAAGAAATGGACCTGGCACGCTTTGGGAAAGCTCGCCTTGCCCAGCGGGACGCCGGACACTTCGATGCGGCTGGGATAATCCAGTTCCAAGGCGCGCACGGGCATGCTGAAGGCATGGCAGCAAAAATCCGCCAGCGAACCGCCACCGAAGTCATACCAGCCGCGCCAGGCCGCTGGATGATAAATCCCCTGCTTGTAAGGCCGCATCGGGGCCGGGCCGAGCCAGGAATTCCAGTCGAATCCGGCGGGGATCGGGTCCGCCTCGCCCGGAATGTCCATGCCGCACGGCCAGCCATGAGGCGGATGCCAGATATGGACCTCGCTCACCGGGCCAAGCACGCCCGCCTGGATCAATTCGATGCTCCGCCGAAAATTGGCGGAACCACTGCCCTGGTTGCCGGTTTGAGTCACCACTTTGGCTTGCCTGGCCACCGCGGCGAGTTGGCGCGCCTCCGCCACCGTGTGGGTCAACGGTTTCTCGCAGTAAACATGTTTGCCGGCCTGGATGGCGGCCACGGAAATGGCGGCGTGCCAGTGGTCGGGGGTGGCGATCACCACCGCGTCCACCGTCTTTT
>CAIMWS010000464.1 GCA_903845125.1 uncultured Verrucomicrobiota bacterium | reverse complement strand
GCTCGCAGCTCGCCCCCTGCTCGATTTAGCTCGCTTCCGGACGCCAAATCTTTAGAACAAAAAAGAACATGAGAACTGGAGTTCATCGACCCTGCTTACTCAGAGTTCTCCGGTGTCTTTTTCCCGTGAGTCAACGGGAGCCAGCTTCTGGAATCGGCTCCCGCCCGGGGTTGCGGCGAATAGCGCACCGGCGGGTTTCTCCCCCGGGGAGCGTAACCCCGGGGCCAAAGCCCCGCCACCGGCCAGCGAATATTGAACCTGCCAACCCGCCTGGCTCCGCCTATTCCGGAGCCAATACCACCCGAAACCCGCAATCAACCGTTTCTTTTTCCAAATGTATTATCTGGCCATTTTCAATCCCTACGTCAACCATCCATCCACCAGCAGTACGCGCCCCCGAATAGCACTCCAACTGGAGGGAAAGATAACTGCCCCCGCGGAGCACATGGTCGGTGCCTGCCTCAGGCCCAAGGGGATCCTTCGCATGATCATCCGGATAATGGCCGTCCCAATACCAATCCCGACACCATTCCCATACATTCCCATGCATGTCATGCAAGCCCCAGCCATTCGGGTTGAGATGGCCAACCGACTGTGAGGAGCGGGCAAGCCCCATGTCGCCGGAACAATGCACATACCAGGTGATGGCATCCATACGACTGAAGCTGAACGGAGTTCTGGTTCCAGCCCGGCAGGCATATTCCCATTGCGCCTCGGAGGGCAGGCAGTACGCATAGCCCTGAGGCAAGCGCCCGGCTTTCCGCTCCCGTTCGTTCAACCGGGCGCAGTATTCCGCCGCCTGGTTCCAGGTGACCGAATCCACCGGACACGTTTCGTCGTCTTTTAATCGACTGGGATTAACCCCCATAAGTTCCAGGTATTCCTTCTGGGTGCATTCACAGCGGCTCATCCAGAACCCCCGGCTCAATTCCACGAACGTTTCCGGAAAAGAAGTACCAAGAAAGTCCTGAAACCAAACACTACCCATCCCCTCCATTTTCTGGTCGAAACGACCCATAATGAAGGTGCCGGGGTAGATCCATACCATGCCCGGAATGCTGTAGGCAGCGCCCATGATCGCGGAAGGGCCGCTGGTTAAATCCCCCGCCACCGCCCGAACCCGATAATAGTAACCTCCAATGGCCAGGCTGGCCAGGCTGAAGGACGTGTTGGTGCCCATATCCGCATCCCGCAGGATATAGGTGGCAAATTGGGGATCCACCGATACATCCAGCCGGTATCCCAAGGCCCCGGCCAAGGGAGCCCAGTTGGCCGTGAAACCGGTGAAGGTCACCCCGCTGGCAGGCAGTACCATCGGAGCCGCCACGCCGTCCAAACCCACCCGCACCGGGGCGGAATACACGCTTAACACGTTATCCCCGTAGGCGATGACCCGATAAAAATAGGGAAGCCGGTTCCCGATGGCCTCCGGCAGATCAAACGCCCACCCGGTGGCGGCGCCCGTGTCAATGGACAGCGTGGGCCGCCCATTGTTTTCCGTAAAGCTCCCCTGCGTGGACACCTCCACCACATACCCGAACGCCCCAGCCACGGCTTCCCATTGGGCCGTGAACCGGCCGGGAAACTCCACCTTGGTGGCCGCTTTAGCCGCCGGGGCGGCCAGGCCCGCGCTGCGCCACGAACCGCGTCCACCCGCCACGTCCCACGCAAATGTGGCATTCGTCGGGTATGCCTCCATCGGCAGGGATATCAGCGTGCCCACTGGCGCCGCCCCCCCGGCCGGCAGCAAGACCACCGAAAAGACATTTTCCCGGCCGGCCGCCTTTAAGAACCAATATTCCCCAGCGGTTTCTTGCAGCTGGATCCACCCCAGGCCATGAATGGTATTGGTGTGATTCCAGGCGCAGCTATTGCTGATGGCGCCAAACCATTCGTGGTGGCCAAACCAGTCGCTAAAATACCGCCGATGCACTGCCAACTGGCAGCCGTTGGTGTAACGGGTGGCATCGTAGTAAATCGTGATGGTGAGGGGGGCGGCATCCCCCTCGAACAGCGAGAGATCCTCGGCGGTGAAATTCACCGTGTTCGTCCCGGCCACCAACGCCACCTTTGGCGAGGCCGAGTTCGTCTCCCACTGGAACCGCAAGCCACCAGCCTCGGCCGTCTCCAGCGGCCATACCCCGTAATGGCCCGGCGGCAGGTTCGTGAAGGCGTAACCCCCGTCCAAGCCGGTCCTGGTGGTTGCCAGCAAGGCTGCCGGTTGATTGCCGACCGGCGGATTTTCCAGGTCATACAGCCCCATCGCCACCTCCGGCAGCGGTTCCTCCCCGCCCTGCCACACCACCGAGCCGGCGATCACCCCCTGCCCATACCCCGCCACCGGCCCCAGCGCCACCCGGAAACCCAGCGCGTAGTTCGCGTTCCACCGGCTCGTCCCCGTCCGCCACGCCGACCGGCAATCCTCACCCCGGCTGCGCCAGGC
>CAIMWS010000463.1 GCA_903845125.1 uncultured Verrucomicrobiota bacterium | reverse complement strand
GCCGACTCCTTCACCGCCTCATGCCCTATTTCCCAGCCGCTTTTTTTTTAAACTCCTCCACGTCCGTGATCCCCGCCCGGGCACACGCCACCCGCACGCAGGCCCGCTCAACAGCCAACTCAAGAAGCGCGTCGGCCAGGGCTTTTTCCAAACCCTTGATCCGCTCCTTCATCTCTAACCGCTCGTTTACTTCTTTGGGTTTTTCCACTCGCATCACCTTTCCAATATCACCCATGCCATATTTCCGCACCCACTTCTGGACCGTGTCCGTTCCTTTAATGCCATACTTGCGCCGCACAGCTTCAAAGGGCAGGTCACCCGCTTCCACCTCCCTCACGATCGCCAGTTTGAACGCCTCACTATACCTTATTTCCAACCGTCTGACTCCACTTTTTCGTCTCATGGAGTGTCAATCTATTCCAGGACGGGACCCGGGACCTCCGCTCTCCGCTCTAAGCTCCAAGCTCCAAGCTCCAAGCTCTAAGCTCTAAGCTCCGGCTCCTTAGCCGTGGAGCACGAGCTGGATGTTTTCCGGGAGGCTGCGGGCGACCTGGGTCACGACGTCGCCTTTGAGGATGGATACCAGGCGGTGCCGGTGGGAGGCGCCCAAAATAAGCATGTCCACCCCGATGGTGGCGGCGAGGTCCAGGATGGTGCCGGCGGGGTCTTCGCTGACCGCGTAGAGGGGGACGACCGTGACGCCGTTTTTTTGGCCGAGCTCCAGCATGCCGTACATGATTTCGGCGGCTTCGGGATTGTTTTCCCACTTCAACGGTGTGGTAAAGGTCAGCGGGCCGGGGAGGTTCACGGCCAGTTCCCGCACGTAGAGCACGTAGAGGGTGGAATGGCGGAGGGCGGCTTCCTCCATGGCGAACCGGAGGATGGGGGTGGCTCCGCGCGCGGCCACCATGATGGACTGGCCGGCCTGGAGGTTGAGCTTGAGCCGGGCAAAGGATTCCGGCGCCACGGCGGCGGCCACCTGGTGGGGGACGGTGACGGTGCGCATGCCGGCCCGTTTCTGGCTGAAGGAGCGCACGGCCAGGCCAATGCCCAGGATGCAGCAGGCGAAAAAGAGGGCGTCGGGCTTGGTTTTGGCGATGGTCAGCTCCACGGCGAAGAGGACGAAGAAAGTCAGGCACATGACCCCGCGCTCCAGCCAGGTCATCGATAGCTTGAGGTTGAAGGTGCAGGAGCCGAGGTTGACGGCGATGGCGCCCACGACGCCGATGGCATACAAATTGGCCAGGGATTCCAAACCGGGGCTCAAGACCACCACAAAAATGGGCAGTAAAACGGAGATGGCCAGCGGCCAGCGGGGTACTCCGTAATGGTTGAGGCGGGTCAAAGCCCGGGGCATCTCGCCATCGCGGGCCAGGGTGTAGATGAGGCCGATCAAGGCGCTCACCGCGGTGTTCACCGCGCTGAGCAGCAGCAAGCCGACGAGGATGCCGACGAGGATGCCAAAAAGCTTGCCGAATTTTTTGCCGAACGTCAGCTCCCCGTAATATTCCGCGAGATGCCGGACCATGTAATCGGCCACTTGGGCCTGGGTTTTGGTTGACCGGGCGATGGTTCGCCGGCCACTGGCCGGGGCGGAATCCGCGGCGAGTTGGAAGGAACCGGAGCCCACATCCCCCACGACGTTGGCGGACGGAGTGGCCAGCGGCGCCGCTGGGCGCAATTCCGCCTGGCTGGCTGGGGGTTGGTCGGCGTAGTGGCTGGGTGGGATCGACAGCATGGCCCACCCCAACAGGGAGGTGCCGATGACAACCTCGATGGCCACGGGCCAGATGGCTTTGCGCGAGGTGCTGACCACCGAGGGATGGTCCACCGTGGAACCGGAATCGAGCTTCATGACGCCGGTGAGATTGGCGATGGCTTCCACCCCGCTGAGGGCGAGGATCATGCCGGTGAAGTATTGCCAATTGACGCCGAAACTGGGATTCAAGGGCTGCAAATAGTCGGTGGTGAGATGCGGGATGCTCAAGGCCACGATGGCCAGAACCACCACTATCATCGGCGCCGCCATGGTCACCGCCAGGCTGCCGGTGTGTTTGGGACCGTAAAGGTTGATCAAGCCCACCAAGGCGATGAGTAGCATGGTGGCCGGGCCGATCCAGGCCGGATGCACCTTGAAATACTGCATGGCGGACCACCCGCTCAGGGCGGCGGTGACCGTGAAATTGGCCACCAGCAGCAGGGCGCCCATCACCGCCAGGTTCCGGCTTTGGTCCCGGGCGGCGGAATACACCCCGCCACCGTCCGGGAAGTGTTTGCACACCACCGTGTAATTGTAGCCCACCAGGCCGGTCAGGAAGCTGACCAGGATGATCATGGGCAGGGAGGTATAGCTGGCCGTGAGGAACGCCAGGCCGATCACGTAAGCCTTGCTGGTCCCCCAATCCCCGTAAAGCAGCCCGGCGGCACGCTTCCAGTCGAGGTTCCGGGGGCGGTGGAAGGCGCCACTGCTCATACCGGGCAGGAGGAGAGGCGGGATGCCGCCAGGGAAACCGAACCGGCCGCAGCCATCGCCACGGTCAGGCGCCCGCCCACCCGCAGGCGGGCCGGCTTCCTCCACTCCCCATATCTCACAGCAGCAGGATCATCCATAAGGATGGGGTGATAATGGGGCAAAAGCTGGACGCGGGTCAATCCCCGGGTGAATCCCGGCCCGAAAGACGAGTTGGGCAGCCTAAAAGGGGGGGAGCGGTGATCCCGGGGAGCTTTCCCTGGGCGGCGGCGATTGGGGCCAGGAAGTTGGGGCGCGATCCCGGGCGCGCGACTGGCGGCGCCTCGCAGCCCGCGCTTGGGCGGGCATGGTCCGCTGTTCTGTGGCAAACCAACCCGTGCGCGGCCACCAGGCCACCATGGGCCAGCCGCAATTGCCTTGGCACGGGGCGGGGCAGTTTGGTATAGGTCGCCGATGAAATTCAATCATTCCCCGGCTATCAAATGCCTTTCCGGATGCACCGCCAGTTTTCCCGGCTGGAGGCTGTGGGCGTGGCTTTGGGCAGCGACGCTGGTCGCTCCCAGCTCGAGTCCTGGCGCGGGGCTGATTTTTGCCACCGGCGCTGATCCCGGCCACCTGCAAAAGTTTTCCGTGGCGGGTTTGAACCACGATGTGTCCGGGACGGTTTACCGGCAGGATAGCCTGGAGCAGGGGGGCATGCCGCTGGGGGGAGTGGGCACCGGCTACCTGTGCCTGGACCCGGATGGGCGGTTCGGGAAAACCTCCATCTTCAACCGGTTCCCGGCGCCCATCGCTTTGAACCAGCCTTTTCTGGAACTCACCGTGGGCGGCCGCAAACTGGTGCTGGCCACACCCAGGGCGGGTGTGGGCCAGGCCAAAGCCATCCATTACTTCGGGCATTTCCCCGTGGCGGACCTGCGGTTTGAGCTGGATGCCCCCCTGGAGGTCGAACTGCGGGCCTACAGCCCGTTCATTCCCGGGGACGCCCGGGAATCCTGCACGCCGGCGGCGGTGTTCGAGGTGGTCGTGCGGAACCTGGATCCGCAGCCGCAGACGGTCAGCCTGGCGTTCTCACCGGGCGGTTTCCCGGCGGGCGAAGCGGAAAGCTTTGTCCAGGATCGCTGGGTGGGGGTGCAGGTGAAGCACAGCCCCCAGGAGCGGTTGCCCGCCTGGATCCGGCACACTTATGCGCTGGCGGTGGAAGAGGGCGCAAGCCAGGCCGCCGGCCAAACCGTCCAGGTATCGGCCCGACGCGAAATCGCCGCCCGGCAGGTGGGGGTGTTCCGGTTCCTGCTGGCCTGGAACCAGCCCTATCTGCGCGAAGGTTCCGGGCGGGTGGAGCGGCACTATTATGCCACCCGTTTCGCCGATGCCCGCGCGGTGGTCCACCAGGCGATCGTCAAAAACCTGGAGTGGCGGCAGCGGGTGCTGGCCGGGCAGGATGTGCTCTACCGGTCCGATCTGCCCGGCTGGCTCCAGGAAGCCTTGATCAACGCCCCTTACGCGCTGGCCAAGAATTCCGTCTGGCTGGCCAAAACCCGGCCCGACGATTGGTGGGGTGAGGATGGCTTGTTCCTGGTCAACGAAAGTTTCTCGACCTGCGCGGTCACCGAGACCATGCCTTGCCGGTATTTTGGCCACTGGCCCGCCCTCTGGTTTTTCCCGGACCTGGAGCTGAATACCTTGCGGGCGATCCAGCATTTCCAATTGCGGGATGGGGAGCCCCCCTTCTGCCTGGGCGTGGGGTTCGCCATCCGCGATCCCCGCTATCACTGCCAGCATACGTGTGGCGCGGGGGAGTTCAGCCAGCTGATCCACCGTTATTACCTCCGCTCGGGCGACGCCGCGTTCCTGCGGGAATTCTGGCCTTCCGCCCGCGATTCACTCAATTTCCTGCTCAGCCTGGACCGGGACCAGGACGGATTAGTGGAAGACCATCCCCACAACGTGGAGGGGGAAACTTTTCCGGCCAACAACCCCCTGGATAACTGGCCCTGGCATGGCGCCAGCAGTTATACCGCGGGCAAGGGGCTGGCTTCGCTCGCCTGCGGCATCCGCCTGGCGGAGCTGGCGGGGGATTCCGCCCAGGCCGGGCGCTGGCGCACGGCGCTGGAGCGGGGCCAAAAAGCCTACGAGGAGAAACTTTGGACCGGCAGCTATTACCGGACCTACCACGACACCCAGACCGGTCGCCGCAACGATTCCTCCTTTTCCGCCCAGCTCAGCGGCCTCTGGGGCACGCGCGTGCTGGGCGTGGACGATTACCTGCCGAAAGATCGCATCTTAAAAGCCCTGGAGACGGTGGCCCGTCTCAATCTGCCGGCTTCGCCCTATGGCATGGTGGATGCCGTGAATCCGGATGGCACCTGGTGCGTGGAGGGGGCCGGCTCCGGTCTGCCGGACTCGGTTTGGTCCCGGGATATTTTCATCCAATGCAACGCCACCGCCGCCATGGTGTACCTGTTCCAGGGCCAGCGGGAGTTGGGCAGCCAGGCCGCCCAAACCATGCTGGATACTTTGTTCCGCGGCCCGCACGCCATGCCCTGGTCCCAGCCCTGCGGGGTGAATTCCAAGAATGGCCGCACCTGCCACGGGCACGATTATTACGACCACATGGTCGTCTGGAGCTATCCCCTGGCATTTTATAATCAGGCGGTCAGCGCCCTGTGCGCCCCTGGGGGCTTGGTGGGGCAAATCCTCGCGGCCACCGCCGTGCCGGCGAAAAAGTGAGGTGCGCCTTGGCCAGGCCATCCCGCGGCCCGGGAGGGAGTTGTAAATACCACGCCGGCCGCCCCGGCCACACAGGCCGCCCGGACCGCGAGCTTGCCAATTTTGATGGCGCGCCCGCCGGAATATCGGCATAAACCAGCTTATGAAGAATCACAATTGTTGCATCCTGGCCGGCGGCGCGTTGCTGGCGGGTTGGTTGAACGCCCAAGCGGCCGCGGTGGTGTTCCACGTCGCCCCCGGTGGCAGCGACGCCTGGTCCGGCAAGCTCGCCGCGGCCAATCCCCAGGGAAACGACGGTCCCCTGGCCACCCTGGAGCAAGCCCGGTTGGAGATCCGCAAGCTGAAGCAGGGGGGTGGTCTGCCGCCCGGGGGCGTGGAAGTGGTGGTCCACAACCCCCTTTGCGAGCTGGCCCGGACCTTTGCCCTGACCGCCGAAGACTCCGGCACTCCGGAGGCCCCGGTCAGCTATCGGGCCGCCACCAGCCAGGCGGTGCGGATTTCCGGCGGGCGCCAGGTGGCCAACTGGCGGAAAGTGACCGAGCCGTCGGTCCTGGATCGGCTCGACGCCTCCGCGCGGGGCGAAGTCTGGCAGGCGGATTTGCGCGCGCTGGGGGTCACCCATTTTGGGGAAGCGGGCGGCGGTGGCCTGGAGTTGTTTTTCCAGGACCAGCCCATGCGCCTGGCCCGCTGGCCCAATGAAGGCTTTGTAAAAATCGCCTCGGTGCTCGGCAAAACGCCGGTGGACGTGCGGGGCACCAAAGGCTGCGTGGAGGGGATATTCACTTACGAAGGAGATCGCCCGCAGCGCTGGACCGGGGAAAAGGACGCCTGGCTGCACGGGTATTGGTTCTGGGATTGGGCGGACCAGCGCCAGCCCATCCAGGCCATCGACACCGCCCGCAAAACCTTGGAGCTCAAGCCCCCCTACCACAATTACGGCTACCGCAACCGGCAATGGTTTTACGCGTTCAACCTGCTCGCGGAGATCGACCAGCCCGGCGAGTGGTACCTGGACCGGGAGGCGGGCCAGCTCTATTTCTGGCCGCCCGCCCCCCTGGCGCAAGCCTGCACCACCGTCTCCGTGCTGCCCACGCTGGTCACTCTGCGGGAGGTCTCTCACGTGACCTGGCACGGCTTCATTTTTGAGGCCGCCCGGGGCACGGCCATCCAGGTTTCCGGCGGCGCCGGCAACCGTTTTCTCGCCTGCACGATCCGCAACGTGGGCGACTCCGCCCTCGGCATTTCGGGCGGGGAAAACCACGGCGTGGCAGGCTGCGATATCTATCAGTGCGGTTCCGGCGGCATTTCGCTGCGGGGTGGCAATCGGGCCACGCTCGCCCCCGCGGGGCATTTCGCCGATAACAATCACATCCACCATTATGGCCGCTGGAAGCCGATGTATTCGGCGGGCATCAACCTGGACGGAGTGGGTTGCCGGGCCACCCATAACCTGATCGAGAATGCGCCCCACCAGGCGATCTCCTTCGGCGGCAACGATCACCTGATGGAGTTCAACGAAATCCACAGCGTTTGTTTCGAGTCCAACGATGCCGGCGCCATCTATTCCGGGCGGGATTGGACGATGCGCGGCACCGTGATCCGCTACAACCACCTCCACGATATCACCGGGTTTGAAGGGCGCGGCTGCGTGGGGGTCTATCTGGACGACATGTTTTGCGGCACGGAGATTTCCGGCAACCTCTTCCGGAAGGTCACCAGCGCGGCGTTCATTGGCGGCGGGCGGGATTGCCTGGTGTCCAACAACGTCTTTTTGGACTGCAATCCGGCGCTGCATGTGGATGCCCGCGCCCTGGGCTGGGCCAAATACCATGCTGACGACTGGGTGAAAGAGGGCCGCGAAAAAGGGACCCTCTCCGGCACGGCTTACAACCACCCCCCCTACAGCGTCCGTTACCCGCAGTTGGTCAACATCCTGGCGGAGGAACCCCATGCCCCCCGCGGCAATGTGGTCGCCCGGAATATTTGCCTGGGTGGCCGTTGGGATGGAGTGGAGCCCAAAGCCCGGCCGATGGTTCAATTCCAGGATAATTTGATCAATGTCGATCCCCACTTTGTCGATGCGGCCAGCCAGGATTATCGCCTGCGCGACGATTCGCCGGCCTTTACCTTGGGCTTTCGGCCCATACCCATCGGAAAAATCGGCCTTTATGCGGATAAAAACCGGGCCTCCTGGCCGGTGAAACACCAGGTGCGGCCGGTGGCGGCCCGCCGGGAGTGAGTGGCGCCCCCGGGTTGGGACCGCGCGCCTGGATTTTTTAAAAATCGCTTATCCAGTCTCGGTTTTTTGCCGATATCAACCTGGCTGGGGCTTTCACGCCCCGGTCCGCCGCTGGCTTATGCGGACGGCGTGTGGCAAACAACAAACCAACGGATCCCATGTTGAAGATGGCGTTAAAACTGGCCGGCGCGCTCCCGCTCCTGGGCCTGATAGTCCCGGCTGCTGGGGCGCAGTCCGTGGCTTTGGACACCACGTTCCTGCCGCATCCTGGAGCCAACGCCGCGGTACAATGCCTGGCGGTGCAACCCGATGGCAAAGTGGTGTTGGGCGGATCCTTTACCCGCGTCAATTTCACCCCCTGGAACCGCATCGGCCGGGTGGAGGTCGGCGGCGGGGTGGATGCCGGCTTCCATCCCGGGAGCGGTGCGGACGGGGTGGTTAACTCGGTGGCGCTGCAAGCCGATGGCAAAATCCTGTTGGGCGGGGCTTTCACCAACTTCAACGGCACGCTTTCGCCCCGCCTTGCCCGGCTGAACGCGGACGGCACCCTGGATCCAGGCTTCAACGTGGGCGTCGGGCCGGACGGGAATATCAATTTCGTGGCGGCGCTGGCCGGCGGGCAGGTGTTGATCCAAGGCGTTTTCCGGAATTACCAGGGCCAGGCGTGCAGCCAGTTGGCGCGGCTGAATCCCAATGGGAGCCTGGACACCAACTACCATGCCGCAGTGCCTAATTTTATCCCGCTCGGCAGCATCCAGGCCGTGGCGGTCCTGCCGGCAGGGCAGGTGTTATACGGCGGCAATTTCACGGCCATCAACGGGATGGCCGTCCAGCGCCTGGCCCGCCTGGATGCCAGTGGCGCGCTGGACACGAATTTCTGCCTCCAAGCCAGACTGAACGCTCCGGCCGCTTCCATTGTGCCGCAACCGGACGGCAGGATCCTCCTTTCCGGCTCCTTCACCAACGTCAATGGGCAGGCCCGGGGCCGGGTGGCCCGTTTGAATGCCGATGGCAGCCTCGATGACCATTTCAACCAGGTCAGCCTGGTGGGAACGGTCGGCTGGAGCGGCCCGCGCCTGGCCCGGCAGCCCGATGGCCAAATCATCCTGTGGGGGGCCTTCACCAACGTGAACGGGGTGGCCCGCCTGGGCTGCGCCCGGTTGGATGCCGAAGGCCGCCTGGATGGCGCGTTCAGCCCGGATTGGCTGGCCAACGCCGGCTCCATCCGCAGCGTCGTGTTCCAGGGAGATGGCGGGATGCTGGCGGGGAATACCAGCGCCTCCAGCGCGAATCATTTGCAGCGTTTCCAGGCTGGCGGTGCCCTGGATGCAGGCTGGATGGGCGATACCGGCTCCCGCGAAGGCGTCTGGAAAATGGCCGGGCAGCCGGATGGCAAATACCTTTTGGGCGGTTATTTCACCCAATACAACGGCCTGCCACGATCCTCCCTCGTGCGCATCCTTCCTGATGGCCAGGCAGATCCGGAGTTTGTGCCGGATTTATCCAGCGAATCGGATATTCTTGTCTCCGCCATCCTGGTGCAACCCGATGCCAAAATCGTGGTCGGCGGCGCCTTCACGCGGGCGGGCGGCCTGGAGCGGACGAATATCGCGCGACTGGATGCGAATGGCACGGTGGAAGCGGCATTCGCCGGTGGGCTGGGGCCTGACGGAGAAGTGGCCGCCCTGGCCCTTCAGCCCGATGGGAAAATCCTGGCGGGCGGTTATTTCAGCACCTGGAACGAACAATCCCGCACCGGCTTGGTCCGGCTGCTTCCCAACGGAGCCTTGGATGCCGGATTTGACCTGCACCTGCCGCGCAACAGTGAGGTCACAGTCCTGCTTCGCCAGTCCGATGACCGGATCCTGGTGGGGGGCGTGTTCCGGCAGGTCCATGGGATCGGCCGCACCAACCTGGCGCTCCTCAAGCCCGATGGCTCCCTTGATGAAAGCTTCAATGCCAATCCCGGGCCTGACGCTGGCGTTTATGCCCTGGCCCTGGAACCGGGTGGGAAAATCCTGGTGGGTGGGGAGTTCAACACCTGGAACCAGCTCGCCCGGAGCGCGGTGGTGCGGCTGCACCCGGACGGACGGCTGGACGAAACATTCGCCACCAGCCAGTCAGCCTGGGACGGTCAGGTTTACGCTCTCCAGGTGCAGCGCGATGGCCGGATTCTGGCCGGTGGCTATTTGCAACTGGACAACCAGCGGCTTTGGCTGGCCCGCTTCAATCCGGATGGGAGCTGGGATCCGTCTTTCACCATCGGGAAGGATTTCAACGGCAATGTCAGCAGCCTGGCCCAGCCGTCCGATGACCAGCTGCTGGTGGCCGGCGATTTCAGTCGCATCCAGGATTGTCCCCGGGGCGGCATCGCCCGCCTGGCCATGGACCCGGCCATGGTGCCCCAAGCCATTGTCCGCCTGGGCTACGCCACGGTGCGCGCCGGGGAGAGCATCGGCTGGGAGGCGGTGGCCGTCGGTTTGCCTCCGCTGACCTTCCAGTGGTTGCTCGATGGCGTCCCGGTCCCGGGACAAAATGCGCTGCCGTGCCAGCTCACTAATGTATCCCCCTCCGCCGCTGGCTGGTATGCGCTCGCCATCTCCAATAGTTATGGCGGTGTGACCAGCGCCCCGGTTCGGCTGACGGTCTTGCCCGCTTCCGCCCGGCCGGGATCCCTGGATGGGCGGTTCCAGCTTTCCCTGCTTCCGGACCGCCAGGTATGGTCCATTCTGGAACAGCCGGATGGCCAGGTGGTGGCCGGTGGCGCCCCGGTGCGTTACTACCCCGATGGCCGCCTGGACCCGCAATTTCAGCCTGGCTCCCTCACCGGCGGGGAGGTTTACGGCTTGTTGCGGCTGCCCGATGGCCGCCTCCTGGCCGGCGGGACCTTCACCAATTATAACGGCGAACCGCACACCAACCTGGTCTGCCTGCTGCCCGGCGGGCAGGTGGATGCTGGTTTTGCGGCCAATATCACCGGCGGCCCGGAGGCTTTCATTTACGCGATGGCCGTCCAGGCCGACAGCAATCTCGTGGTTTCCGGATCCTTCTCCCTTTGCAATGGCCTTCCCCGGGCCAACCTCGCCCGGTTCCACCCGGATGGCCGTCTGGACCTGGCTTTTGATCCGGCCGGGCCAGCCGGGTATGCCTGGGCCATGGCGGTGCTGCCGGACCAGCGAATTCTCCTGGCCGGGGATTTTGGATTGGCCTGCTTGCTGCCGGATGGCGCCCAGGACCCACGGATCCGCCTGACGGCCAACGCCGGCCAGGCCCTGCTGCTCCAGCCGGATGGCCGGATCCTTTTTGGCGGAGAAGGCATTTTGCTCCGGTTGTTTCCGGACGGCAGCCGGGATGCCGGCTTCAAGCCCAGCCTGGACGATTGGATGTTCGGCACCGTCTACGCCCTGGCCCTCCAACCCGATGGCAAGCTGGTGGTGGCTGGCGGCCCCTCCGGATGGGATCCCGGCCAGCCATCCTTCGTGGCGCGCCTGAACCCGGATGGCACCACCGATCCCAGTTTTGCCATTCAAAGCACGCAGGGAGGCATCTGGGCCTTGATCCGTTTGCGCAGCGGCCAATTCCTGATCGGCGGCAGTTTCACCAGTTACGGCGGCCAGCCTGCCCGGTTCCTGGCCCGGTTGCATGAGGATGAGGCCGTGGAGGTTCGCCCTCTTTCTCTGATCACCCGCCGCGGAGCCGCTGGCTTGGAAATCGGGCTGGTGGGGGAGCCGTTCACGCCCTACCGCCTGGACTTTTCCGCGAACCTGGCTTCCTGGCAAATGTGGACCAATGTCGTCTCCACTGGCACCAACTGGCTGACCGATGAGGCAGGCCTGGGCTTGCCCCGGCGTTTTTACCGCGCCGTGTCCCCTTGACCCCGGTTCTCCGCCCACCAAACAGGGGGGCAAAAACACCCTGGCTGGCACGCATCATGCCAGGCCGACCCACTTTCCACCCCGGATGCTCGGGGGGCCATTCGGGCGCCGGGATCGGCGGATTGGCCCGCCGCCCTGCCGCCCACCCAAAACCCGGTGATGACTTTGGCGCCGGCAGCCATTAGAACATCCGCGTGTCAGGAATCTTATTCTTACGTGATTTTGCAATTGTCATGACCGTCGCCGGCCTGGCGGCCTGGTTTTGCCAGCGCTGGGGGTTGTCGGCCATCGTGGGTTACCTGGGGGCCGGCATGCTGGTGGGGCCTTTTGCGCCCCCTTTTGCTTTGGTGAAGGATCTGGAACGGGTGGAGGCCCTGGCGCAGTTGGGGCTGGTGCTGGTCATTTTCTTCATTGGCTTGAGCCTGAACCTGAACCGGCTGAAGCGGCTCGGTTTTTCACTGGTGGCGGCGGCGGCCGTTTCCGCCCTCCTCATGCTCAACTGCTGCCGGTTGATCGGCTGGGCGCTGGGCTGGACCCCGCTGGCCAGCCTGTTCCTGGCGGGAATGCTGATGGTTTCCAGTTCCGCGATCATCGCCAAGGCCCTGGAGGAACAGCGGCTGAGCTACGAGCGCTCCGGGCAGCTGGCGCTGGGGATGACCATCATGGAAGACGTGGTGGCCGTGGCCATGATGGCGGCCTTGACCTCGATGATCAAGCTGGGGGGAGGCGGCCAGCCTCCGCCGGTGCTGGCCACTCTGGGCGCGGTGGCGGCCTTCGTGATCCTGATCGGCCTGGTGGCGCTCCTGCTGGCGCCCCGGCTGCTGCTGCGTTTGAACCGGAAAACGCAGCCCGAGATCCGCACGCTGGTGATCAGCGGCATGCTCCTTTCCCTGGCGAGCGTGGCGGTGCAGCTCGGTTATTCACTGGCGCTGGGCGCCTTCGTTTTCGGAACCATCCTGGGCAGCACCCAATATAAAGCGGACATCGAACGGGCGTTCGCCGGCGTCCGCCACATTTTTGGCGCCGTTTTTTTCGTGGCGGTGGGCATGCAGGTGGATGTCAATCTCCTGCTCAAATCCTGGCCGGTCGTTTTAAGCGTGACCGGCCTGGCCTTCACCCTGCGGCCGCTGGCCTGCAGTCTCGGGTTCCTGGCGGCCGGCCACCCCAGCCGGGAAGCCGTCCAGGCCGGCCTCACCCTCGCCCCGCTGGGCGAATTTTCCTTCATCATCGCGCAGTTGGGCATGACCCACCGTGTGGTGCCCGAATCCACCTACGCCGTTGCGGTGGGCGCTTCCTTGCTGACCGCGCTGGGCGCCCCCTGGCTCACCCGCCGGGCCGGCCCCTGGAGCCAGCGGATCATCGACCGCACGCCGCGGCTTTTCCAAAATTGGCTGGGCTATTACCACAACGGATTGGCGCATGTACGCTCCATTTATTCCGCCAGCATCATCTGGCGGCTGGTCAAAGGGCGGCTGGCCATGTCCCTGCTGCAGCTGTCGTTTGTGTCGGCGTTGCTGGTCTTCGCCACGCCCCTGTATCAGAAAATCCGGGTGGAGACCTCCCTTTCCAAGCTGTTCCCCAATGGCTTTCCCTTTGTTTATTGGGGCACGCTGGGCCTGGTGGCCATCATGCCGCTGGTGGCGTTGTGGCGCAATGTTTCGGCCTTGGTGAAGATTTTCGCCGAAAGCGCCACGCATGGGCTTGTCCGGCAGCCCCTCCTGCAGCCATTGCTGGAATATGCCCTGCAGACTGTGGCCGGGGTGGTGCTGGTCTCCTGGCTGCTGACCTTGCTGCCCGCCCGCTGGTCGTTGCTCGGGGTGGCGGGCGCGGTCATTCTCCTGCTGATCCTGGTGACCTGGTTTTTCCGGCATCGCCTGGAGCAAATGCACACCCGGCTGGAGTTGGAGCTGCTGGAGCAATTGAAGCTGGCCAGTTCCGCCACCGCCACCTCCGCCTGGTCCTCCACCCTGCAGGAACACACCAACGACTGGGCCTTGGACATCATCGAGGTGGTGCTGCCCAATGAGACGGTGCTCGGCGGCAAGACCATCCGGGAAGCCGCTTTGCGCCAGCATTGCGGCTGTTCCTTGATCGGCATCGACCGCCAGGGCTTCGGGCTGATCAATCCCGCCGCGGAGATGGCGCTGTATCCCCGCGACAAGCTCCTGTTGCTGGGCACGGTGGACCAACTGGCCAAGGCGGTTAAAATCCTGGGCCGGGTGGCGCCGGAGCCCGAGTCCATGTGCTTCGACGATTTGACCATGGGCACAGTCCTGGTGCCCGAAAACAGCCACCTGCTGGATCAACCGCTGTTGGAGTTGGACTTGATCCACAAGTTTCGCATCCAGATCGGGGCCATCCGGCGCCAGGGGGAGATGAATACCATCCCCAACGGCCAGACGCGTCTGTATGGGGGCGACCAGCTTTTGGTGCTCGGCACCCATGCCCAAATCAAGGCCTTCCGGCAGTTGCTGGCGCGCAAAAGTTGAACGGAGCGGGAACCCGTGGTGCGGAAAGCCTGCGACGACCGGTGGGGTGGACCTCTGAAAGAGGGCTTGTTTATTAAGCCGCAGGACGTACTGTGCTGCCAGTGAAGATTCTATTTATCGGGGACATTGTGGGGGAACCCGGGCGGCGGGCGGTCAAACAGTTGGTTCCCCATCTGCGCAAGCAACATGATTTGGACATCGTCGTGGCCAACGGTGAGAATGCCGCTGGCGGGTCCGGCATTACTGGCAATACGGCGGCCGATATTTTTTCCGCCGGTGTGAATATCATCACCACCGGCGACCATGTGTGGGATCAAAAGGAGTCCAATACCCTGCTGGGCCAGGACTCGCGCCTTTTGCGCCCCATCAACTACCCCGCAGGCACCATCGGGCAGGGCAGCGCCCTGGTGGAAATGCCTTTCAAGCCCGCGCTGGCGGTCATCAATCTCCAGGGCCGGGTTTTCATGCCCGACCTGGAAAATCCCTTTGTGAGCATCGACGTGGAAGTGAACCGCTTGCGGGCCAAAACCCGCCTGATTTTGGTCGATATCCACGCGGAAGCCACCTCGGAGAAAATTGCCCTGGGTCGGTTTCTGGATGGCCGCGTGAGCGCCGTGATCGGCACCCACACCCACGTGCAAACTGCCGATGAACAGATTTTCCCCGGCGGCACCGCTTTCCTCTCGGACGCGGGCTTCACCGGCCCTCACGAAAGCGTGCTGGGCCGCGAAATTGAACCGGTGATCCGGAAATTCATGACCTGCCAGCCGCAGCGTTTTCCCGTCGCCACCGGCCACGTTCTGCTGCAAGGCGTCATCGTCACCATCCAGGAAGAGACCGGGCGGGCCACGCACATCCAAAGGATTTCCGAACCGCTGCCGCACCTGGCCACCGGTCCCACCGGCGGATAAGGCAGCGGGTGCGGCGCCGCACCGCAGTCGGGTCCTGGCAATGGGCTCAGGGTTCCGAGGCTTTTTGGACGGCGGCTTCCAGTTCACGCATCGGGAATGGCTTCCAAATCACGGGCACATCGACCTGGCGGATAAACTCCTGCCAATAGGGATCCGCCCGATGGCCGCTCATGAACACGAAGCGTTTGCACAAGTGCGGTTTGGCCCGCTCCACCCCTTTGTAGAAAAGGTCCCCGGGCAGGTCTGGCATCACCAGGTCGCTCAAAATGACGTCGAAATCCTGGGCGACGACTCTCCGCATGCCTTCCACGCCGCTGGTCACGCAGGTGACCTCGAAATTTTTCGATTCCAGGAACATTTTGAGCAAGGCCGCAAACTCTACTTCATCCTCCAACATGAGGATGTGTTTCCTTGGGAGGGGCGGTTGTTCACTGGGAGAACCCTTCGCCCTCGGTTCCTGGTTTGCCATTTCCTGTTTGTTCATAGCCTTTCCTCATTTACCCGTGTTCAGGCAATGGGATCCGTCGTGCTGGCCGGGCCTTTTGGGGCAAGACATTCATCACCAGCCACTGATCCCGATCCGATCGGGACGGCTTGCCTGCCGTCTTGCGCAAAAACCTGCGGCGCAATCACCTGTATCCCAACTGCGTGGAAACGGCTTGGCGTTCTGGACGCCGATTGCCGGGCATTATACGCCCATCTTGGCGCTAACACAATCACAGACTCACCTCCGGCCGCAGGGGCCGCAGGGTCTCAGTCATAAGACCATCCACCCCTCACCATACCATGCGCGAGCGGGCCTTGCAGCGGGATTTTTGCACTGGACCATTTGCACTCCTGATTGCGGTGATAAAGGACCGTGTTTCCCTTCCTTGTTGCGGGGTTCGGCTGGCCGCCAGTGGCATTTGCATCCCGGAAGCGGGGAAAGGAGCGGTTATCCATTGCAATTTTTTTTGATCACGCCATTTTGTGGGCTCATGAATACGCGACTGGTGCGGCTGGTTTTGCAGCCTTTTGGCAAAACAGTGGAGGTGCCTGGGGGCACCCCCCTGCAGGAAGTGCTCTTTGCCCACGGCGTGGAGTTTCCCTGCGGTGGCAAAGGCCGCTGCCGCGGTTGCCGGGTGAAGGTGCTGGCGGGCGACCTGCCCCTCACGCCCCCCCAGCAGGAGCGTTTGTCGCCGGCGGAGCAGGCGGCGGGCTGGCGCATGGCCTGCCAGGGCCTGGCGGCGGACGGGTTGGTGCTGGAACTGGCCCAGTGGGAGGCCTCCATCCTCACCGACCATTCGCAGTTTGAGTTCACCCCCCGTCCCGGCCTGGGGGTGGCGGTGGATTTGGGCACCACCACCCTGGTGGCGCAGTTGCTGGATCTGCCGACCGCCAGCGTGCTCGCGGTGGCCACCGCCCTTAATTCGCAGGCGCAATTCGGCGCCGACATCATGAGCCGCGTGCAATATGCCCTGACCCCGGAAGGCCGGGACCGGCTGCGGCAGATGATCCGGCACCAGCTCGGCAGTATGATCCAGGATTTGCTGGCCGGCAGCGGGCGGTCGGGTAGCCCGGTCGATGCGGTGGTGCTGGCAGGTAATACCGTCATGCACCACTTGTTCTGCGGCCTGGATCCGGAACCGCTGTCCCGCTACCCCTTTGAGCCGACCGAGCTGGACCGGCAGGTATTCACCGACTCCGCGCTGGGTTGGTCCCTGGGCGGGCAAACCAGCGTGCAGTTCCTTCCCTGCCTCGGCGGTTTTGTGGGGAGCGACATCCTGGCGGGCATCCTGGCCTGCGGCCAGGCGCAAAGCAGTGACCTGACCGTGCTGCTGGACTTGGGCACCAACGGCGAGGTGGTGGTGGGCAACCGGGACCGCCTGTTTTGCGCCTCCACGGCCGCCGGGCCGGCCTTTGAGGGCGCCCGCATTTCCATGGGGATGCGGGCCGCCACCGGCGCCATCTCGGAAGTGACCGTGGCGGGGGGTGCCTATCAATGCAAGGTCCTGGGGCAAAGCGAGCCCCGCGGCCTCTGCGGCAGCGGCCTGGTGGATGCCGTCGCGGCCGGCCTGGAATTGGGCGACATCCTGCCCAGCGGCCGGCTGGCCAAAAAGATGGAGCCCATCCGGCTGACCCCCCCGGTTTGCGTGACCCAGGCGGACATCCGGGAGCTGCAGCTGGCCAAAGGCGCCATCGCCGCCGGTATCCGCATGCTCCTGGATCAATGGGGCGCCAAAAGCTCGGACGTGGCGCGCGTTTACCTGGCGGGCGCCTTCGGCAACTACATCAACCGGCACAGCGCCCGCCGCATCGGCTTGTTCGACTTTTCGCCCGACCAGGTGGAGCCCTCCGGCAATACCGCTTTGCTCGGCGCCAAAATGGCGCTTTTCCCCCGCCACCCCGAAAATGGCGATTACCACGATCTCCGCCGCCGGGTCAGCCACCTTTCCCTGAGCGCGGATCCGCAGTTCCAGGACATCTACGCCGAGGCCATGGGATTTGATTCCTGAGGGTCACTTTTCCACGTGCCAGGTCAGCACCGTCAAAGACAAGGCCGGGAAGCGGTAGGTGAAGCGGGGGGTGCCCACCGCGTGGGTTGAGGCCCGGGCGGCCACCCGGTCGGGATCGCCGAAGGAATTCTGGGCGTCGGGCTCACCGGCCTGATCGCGATCGGCCAGGGTGTGGACGGTCAGCGTCTGGCCGCTCCGTCCGAAAGCTGAAAAATCCACCGTTCGGGCCAGCTCCTGGAGCGTGTAATTCACCACAAAAAGTGCCACTTCCGCCCCTTCCCGCGACCGGGTGGCGCTCAAATCCAGGCCGGTGTTGACGGGGTATTCCGAGTGGATGCGCAGCGGGTGCCGCCCCGCCAGGGTGGCATAGAGCTGCTGGGCATGGTAGGTGGGCCGCCGGTAGAGGCGGTGGTTGTCCGTGTGCAGGATGCCCGAGCCGAAGCTGTTGATGAGGTTCGACCGGTTCGCGATTTCCACGAGACCGCAGTGGCGGTGCAGCAGGTTGTGATACCGCGCACAGGCCAGCGCGTTTTCCAGGGTCATCAGCTTGGCGCGGCCCAGGCCCATGTCGCCCGCCGTGGTATTCCACTCGGTGACCGCCACTTTTATATTCCGGCCCGGGGCGTTTTCCTGGATCAGCCGGGCTATCGTGGCCAGGCTGCTTTCCGAGGCCGCCAGGTCGGGCGTGTAATGATGCGGGCACACGTAGTCGAAATATTGCCCGGCCTGCCGCAGCAGCCCGGCCGTGGGGAATGAGGAAAACAGCCGGATGGAGGGATCCGCCGCTTTCATGGCGGCGCAAAATCCGGGCGCCTGCGCCTCGTACTCGCTGCCGGACAGCTCGTTGCCCACCTGCCAGAACCGCACCCGGTACGGCTCCGGGTGCCCGTTGCGGGCACGCCAGGCGCCCATGGGGGTATTGGTGGACCCATTGAAGTATTCTACCTCTCCGGCAGCGTCGCGCGGGGTCCGTTGGGAGCAGCGTACGCAGATCAGCGGCTCGGCCCCCACCGCCTGGCAGAACTGCACGAACTCCTCCAGCCCCGGCCCGGTGGGCTGCAGGCCGCCCCAGGCACGGAATGGTCGGCGGCGGTCGGGATCGCCAATGGTGTCCTGCCAATTGAATTCCCCCAGCGACGGTTCGTCGAGCGCGCTGCCGCCAAAACGGATCACCCCCGGCTTGAGCGCCCGGACGGCCTCCACCACGTCCCGGCGCCAGCCGCCCACGGTATCGACCGGCCGGAGGGAAACATTGTCCAGCCAGAGCGTGCCCGGGCCGCGGAACTCGAAGGCCAGGGTGGCGTTGGCATCCCGCCCCGCGGGCGTCAGGCGGGTGGTGAATTTCCGCCAATCCGGGCCCGGTTGGAATTCGCCCCGGGCGTAAATCCGGCCTTCCTGGTGCAGTCGCCAGCGCACCGGCCCCGCCACCTCCGCCACCTTCAGCCAGCACTGCAGATCCAGCGCCTGTCCGGGGTCCACATAAATTCCGTCCTGCGCCAGCCCCAACGTGCAGGGGACTGCCTCGCGGACTTCGATTTTTTGCGAGGTTTCCCCGCTGATTTTAGCCGAGCGATCCAGGGCATAGCGGCCGCGGTTCACCGCCCCGGTGGGATACCACGGCTTTTCCTGGAAATCGGTCTCCTTGATGAAGGCGAACTTGTAAGCCGAAAGGCCCTCGAAGCCACCGTCGTAAATTTTTTCCGCCCACATCGCCGGCACCAGGTCGCAGAGATACTCCACGAATTGGCCATATTGCAGGGGGCTGATTTCCCCCGCCACCAGCGGTTCGCTGGCCACCCGGATTTCCCCCTGGGCCAGATCGATCTCCTCCAACTGGACCTGGTCAAACCAAACCGTGCCGGTGCCCTTCCCGAACCCGACAAAAAAGAGGCACAAACGGACGCGCCCATCGGGCGGCGCCTGGAAATAAGTGGCCACCGGGGTCCACCCGGTATCGCCCCGGTGGCTGGCCCCGGAGGTAATGAGCCCTGCCCCTTGCGGCCGCTGGACCTGCAGCGTGGCGCTGGTGTCGGATCCGCGCGGGTCCAGCGCCCGGGTCCGAACCATCCCGCCGAAGCGGTGCCATCCGTTTGGCCGGAGCTGCAATTCCTGGCCCAGGGCGGTGTCCGAAGGCTCGTCCGCCTCAATCCGGAGGGCTTGGCGGCCGGCGTGGAAGGTTCCGGTATCCAGCGCCAATTTGGGCGCCGCCCCATACACATGCAATTCCCAGCCGTTGGTGGGCTGGGCCTCCTCAAATCCGCCGTTCACCAGGTTGGTTGTCACCCTGGCGTGGGTGCGCCCGGCGGCGATCCCGAGTAAAAGAGTTAGGAGGAGTCCGGCCCAGACGTCTGGCCGCCGGGAGCAAAGACCGGGTTGCGATGGGTGCATAAACTGGCTTCCTTTCCGAAGGTGCGGGTGATCCCCTGGCGCGCCGCGGCGGGGATTGCTGGCCGCCGACCCGCCTACTTGGCCGCCGCCAGGGCGGTCGCCAGGCGGATGCCTTCCTGGTCGAACCGGCGCTTGATTTCCAGGTTGAAAGCCTGCCAGCCGGCCAGGCAGGCTTTGGAGTCCGTGGACTTCCACCAATGCACCACCTGGATGTTCGGGCCGGAATCGGTGAACCGGTTGAAGGTGGTCTGCAGGTCCGCCGTCTGGGGGTGCTTTTTCAGGATCTCCTCCAGGATGGCCACTGCCTGCAGGATCTTTTCCGGGGGCAGATCTCCGCTGAGGCTGAGGTTGATTTCGGTGCGGATATTGGGCCGGCGCGAAATGTTGGTGATGGTGGAATTGCCCATCGTCTTGTTCGGGATGGCCACGAGGTGCCCGTCGGAATTCCGGACCTTCGTGCTGCGCATGCCGATGGCTTCCACGGTGCCTTCGATGGAGTCCATTTTGATGCGGTCCCCCACCACGAACGGCTTGTCGAGGAACACGGCCACCGCCCCGAACAGGTTGGCCAGCGTGTCCTGCGCCGCCAGGCCCACCGCCAGGCCGCCGATGGAAAGCGAGGCCAGAATGCCGGTGATATTGAGGCCGAGGTTCTGGGAGGTCACCAGCACCGCGACCAGGATCAAAAATACCCGCAGGGTTTTCCGCACCAGGGGGAATAAATGCTCGTGGAAGGATTTGTCCGCCCCCGGGGCCACGCGGTTGCGCCAATACCCGAGCAGCAGATCCGTGAACTTCAGCGACACATAAGTCAGCGAAATGGCCACCAGCAGCTTCATCCCCTTGGACAAATAATTTTGCAGCCAGGCCGGCCAGTGGAACAGGTCCAGGCCGATGTGCAGCAGGATGACAAACGTCACCAGCTTCACCGGGCCATGGATCAACTCCATCCAGGTGCCATCCCGCGATCCAGCGCCGGGCCGGGCGATCCGCTCCAGCCTGGTTTGCACGAAGTAATCGCACAGCCGGGCGAGGTAAAAGGCCAGGATGATATAAAGCGCAAAGGCCGCATATTTCCACGCCGGTTCGCCCATCAGCAGCGGCTCCTGGCGCACGGCCAGGCTGCTGTGGGCCGCTGCCGCTACGGGGCCGGCCAGCTCGGTGGTGGGTGCGGATTTCGATTCCGGGGTGGCTGGTTCAGCGCGGATCGCCAGCACCATCCATAATCCCACCCCCATCAATAATAATGTCAGTTTCCTTTTCATCTTTTTTCAAGGCCTCAACCTGCTGCTAAAATAACCACTCCCAGGGCCTGTGCAAAGCCCCTTCTCGAAAGGCTGGCAACCGAAAGTTACACCCCCTCATCGCCATCCCTTCCCGTGGAAAACCATCCGGCCTCCGGCCCTGGAGCATTCGTGGCCAGGCCAAGGCGGGTGATCTGGATTGGATGGGAATGGCGGCAACCGTTTTGCGGACCCTTTCGACCGCCTTTTGTTTCCATGAGCCGCCTGGTGAAAACACCGCTTGAGCCAATCGATCCCGCCGGTGGGGCGGCGGCCGGACCGCTACCGGTTCGGTGGGTGCTTCCGGCAGGGGCAGCGCGTGGGGGCGAATTTAGGGTGGCGCATCATCCCTTTTGCCACCAGCCGTCGTCCCCGTTTCCTACCACCGGAAGAACCGGTAAGGATCATCCCATTCTTCGGGCTGGTCGAGGTAGAGGCCGGTGAGCCAACGTTGTTCCTGGGCGCCGGCGGGCTGGGCGAAGCGGTCCAGGAGGGGGGTGTTTTCCGCCGCGCCCAGGCTGGCTACCAGGCGCGATAGAGCGAAGGCCAGGCGGCGATGGGTGCGCTTGAGATTGGCCGGCTGGCGGGCGTCGAACTGCCAGGGGGCGGCCTGGCAAAACCAGATATTCCAGTCCCCGGCCTGGGCCAGGATTCCGCCGCCGAAAGTGCTGGCTCCGGCCGTGATGAGCGGCAGATCGCGGGGATCCCGGTTCAGGAGGTCGGCGGGGCTGATGCCGGCGAAGCGGCTGCTCCAGCTGAAGGGTGGGAAAAAGCCGGAGATATAAGCGGTTTTTTTCACGGTGAGCGAAACCGGCAGGAGGGTGTCCGCAGCGCTTTGGTCCAGGCCGATGGCGAGCAGGCTGCCACCGGTCTGGAGCCACTCGGCGAGGCCGGCCTTGTGGCCCGCGAGGGTGGCGCCGCTGCCCGGCCCCAGGAGGAGCAGCTGTCCCGGCGCTGGGACGGTTCCCGCCAGGCCGGCCACCGGCACCCCGGCGGATTCCAGCCAGGCCCGCCCGGCGGATTCCCCGGCGTAGAAAGCGCTGCGCCGGGGGGCCGGCTGCCAGCCCAAGGCATACTGCAGGAGATTCCGCAGCAGCAGCCCGGCGGCGGGGTCGGCTTCGGTGCGGCCGGTCAGGTCCAGCTGGCAGAACAGGGCCAGGCCGCGGCCTTCGTGGAATTCCAGGAGCGGGCTGTATTGGAGGCCGTAGCCGCCATCAACGAGCGGCAGGAAATCGCCCCGGGCCGGTTTCTCGATCAGCACCGAGGCCACGCTGCCCCAATTGCCGCAGCGCCAGAGCCGCGGGACCGGGAGGCCGCACCACTGCACGGTGGGGCCTTGGCGCGGCCTTGATTCATAGGCCAGGCGCGGGGGCACGAGGGTGGCCGCACCCCGCCAATCCCGCAGCCGGGCGGCGGTGAGGCCCGCCAGGGCCGGGTGATCCGGCACGCGGGGGAACACCTGGCGCAGGCCGTATTCCTGCACGCGGAAGCCGAGCCGTTTTTCCAGGGCTTCGGCGGTCTGCTCGAACAGGATCACCTTCAAGCCCTGGCGCACGGCCCGCAGATCCGGCGCCGGGCCGGTGGCGGAGAGCGCGGCTTTGCCCACGATCAGCAGATCGCCGGCCGCCAGACCGCTGACCTCTGAAACGGATTGGAACGGAATGCCCAGGCCCTTGAGCCACGCGGCGGTTTCCCCGCGTGGATCGAACAGCGCGATCCGGCCGGCGGCCGGCGGCGGCGCGGCCGGCGGCGGGAGGATGTCGATGGTGAACGAGTCCTCCTGGTGTTCTCCGGAGGCGAACTGGAATCCGGCCCGGAGCTCGTAGCTGCCGGGGGGCAGGGTGGCGGGCAGCGTGAAACGCAGCGGCACGCGCTCCTGCCGGCCGGTGGCCACCTGGATCTGCTGCCGGCCGGTGACCGGTTGCGGCAGGGCGAGCGTCCAGCGGCAGTCGCAGGTGGCCGGGGTGCGGGAATTGTTGATGAGGATGAGCTGTTTGATGACGGTTTCGCCTGGCCGGAAATTGTGCGCCTGGCTGGTGAAGCGGTCCGGCGGGCCGCCGATCCAGGCCAGCCGGGGGCCGTTGTTGCGCAGCAGCGCCTCGGCGGCGGGGGTCGGGATCCAGTCGGCCCGCTCGAAAGCCAGGTCCATCCGCTCGTAGCGTTGATCGAGGTAATCGGGGCTGAAGCCCGGCCGCTGGAGGTTTTCCCAATCCACCGGCAGTTCCCGGCGGCGCCGGTCCACACCCTCGCGCAGCTTCCAGAAATGGCCGTGTTCCCAAGGCGAATTGGCGGAGACTTCCCAGCCGCGGAAGGCGCGCCAATTGTCCGTGATATAGCGGGCAAACACCGGGTAGCGTTCGTCGAAACGGATGGAGTCCACGGGGTAGGGATAATCCCAGCGGTGCCAGAGGTTGCCGGCGGCGTATTGCCGCGCTTCCCACCGCAGGTTGGCCCGGACCGGCTCGCTGAGCTGGAAAGCCTCGTCGCCGCTGAACTGGGCATTCCACTCCGGCACGCACAATTCCCACGGAACCTTGGCGCTGCCAAATTCGCGCTGGCCGCGGAACCAGCCGCGGTACATCGTCCAGTCCCAGCTGAACGGGGCGCCGTATTCGCAGGTGAAGACCGGCTTCACCCCCTCGGTGGACCAATGCTCGAACCAGTCGGACAATTCCTGGATGGGGACGAAGTTCGGATAGAAATTGATGGCGTGGAGCGTCCCGAGGTTGCCCGAGGCATGGTGGTAAACCACACGGCGGGGATCCAGCCGGTTCACAATCGCCTCCGCGCGCAAGGCGAGCTTGACGTTCCGGGCGGCCCAGGTGTCGCGCACCTCGTGGATGCCGTCGATCAGGTCGGGGTTCATGTCCTCGTTGTAGCCGGTGGCGTTGTGGCTCATCGAATACAGGACCACCGAGGGATGGTTTTGCGCCGCCCGGGCGTAAAAGGCCGCGTGTCGCGCGTAGCCATTGGTGCCGTCTGCCGCCGGGGAGGGCCACTCGTAGTGGCTGAAATGCGGCATGGAAAATGCCACCAGCATCCCGGTGTCATCGGCCGCCCGGAGGATTTCCTCGAACCCGAGGTGGCTGCCCGGCTCACAACCGTAGTTGTGGGTATAGACAAAGTTGATGCCGAAACTTTTCAGGCGCTGCAGGCTTTCGCAGGCGGCGGCGTAAGTGGCCAGGGCGGCGCCCACCTGGGCGTTGTCCAGCGGGACAGCCGAGAGGAAAATGCGGGAGCCGTTCAGGTAAAAGTCGCGCCCGTCGATCCAAAACTCGCGGAATCCGAACCGCTGCCGCGCGGCGGTGTCCAGGAGGTTGCCGGCGTCGTCGAGCAGGGAGACCTCCAGTTCCAGGGTGTGGTGCGGGGTGTGGATGTCCCAGAGCCGCTCCGGCAGCCATTTCTCCACCAACTCCAGCCGCCCCCCCGCCCGGCGGTCCGGCTCGTATGGCGGGCTGGTGAAGGATTGAATGGTTCGCCCGTCCTCCAGGATCCGCACGGCCAGGCGACAGGGCTGGTTCGCGGCCAGGCCTTCCACCGCCGCGTTGAGGGAGATCTCCCGCCGGCGCACCGAGGTGCTTACCTGCAGCTCGCCCAGCCGCGGTCCCGCCGGCCGGCTGGCCAGGAAGACGTCCCCGCACAATCCCCGCCGGGCCACGGCGCCCCGCACCTCGCGGGCGGAAGCGCTGTCGGTGTACGATAGCAGCACCCCTTTCAGCGGCAGGGCGGTGACGCACAGGGTCAAACGGTGCCGGCCACCGGGCCGGCAGGCGGGGGTGATATCCAGCTCGCCGCCAGGAAAATGGATTTCGCCCGCGCGCCGGCCATCCAGGAACACCTCGGCGTGGGAGTTCAAATATTCGACGGCCAGCAGGATCCGGCGCCCCTCCCAGCCGCCGGGGATGGCCAGCTCCCGCTGGTACCAGGCGGAGGTGACCCCTCCCGGTTTGCGTCCCGCCCAGGCGGGGTGGGGGAACAGGGTCTGGCAGTCCTTCTGCAGGTAATCGGTGATGCCCGGCCAGCAGCCCGGCACCTTGAAATAGCCCCAATGGTCCGGCGGCGGCTGGCTGGCCTGGGCCTCCGCGGGCTGCCATTGCCACAGCCCATTCAGGCAAATGCGCTCCCGGGACGGCGTGGTTTCGCGATAAGCCTTGGCCAGGTCCCAGACGGCCTGCACTCCGGGCGGCAGGGGGGCCGCGGTTGGGGCCACCTCGCCGGCCATGGCCGGCAGGGCCGCCACCCACGCGGGCAACAGCCAGCCGAGCCATCGTTGGGAAACCACCGCGCTAATCAGTTGGATCATGGTCGGCTCCTGCTGTGGGATTACGCCACCGAAAAGGTCTTCACCTTCCAGGGCGGGAGGCGGAATTCAAGCTGGCTGCCGCGGCGTTCCACGGTTCCCGTCTGGTTGCCCAGCAGATCGGTTTCCACCGCCGAGGCCCACGGGAGCGCCAGGCTGGCGGAAACAGCGCCTTCCCGGCCATCGGTTTCCACCACGCGCAATTCATAACCTTTCCCTTCCCGGCGGCGGAACGCGGATAACAGGGCATGGGCGGGGGTGACCGATAGGAAGCTCTTGTCCAGCGGCAGATCCCCAGGGTGCGGCTGGCCCACCACGCTGAGGAGCCCCTGGCCAAACTGGGCCGCGGCCCGGAGGCGGTCGGCATGGGTGAAATCCGCGCCGTGCGGCAGCAGGGCGTGGCGGTATTCGGCGTAGCGCGGCCAGCCATATTCGCCAGTCCAAAAAGATTCCCATTCGCGCATCAGCAGGTTGGCGATCGCTCCCTCCTTTTCCTGCCGGAAGTATTGCGTGCCGGCGTGCAAGACCAGCAAACCGAAATCCCGGGCCGCCAAATCCACCAAGGTCAGTCCGTGGAACTTGGCGTGGATGGTGGGTTCTATCCCAAAGGGGAAATCGCGCCAGACCGTCGCCGGCTGGAACCCGGGTTTGCAGGAAAGCCAGTAGCCTTCCTGGATATCCGGCGGGCTGGTGTCCGTGGCGGGCGGCACTTCCGCCAGCACCCGGCTCACGACTTCCACCTGGCGGCTCCCGGCGGTCAGGGTGATGTGGGTCTCGAATTTCAACAGCGGCCAATGGTGGCGCGCCCGGATCCGGGCGCGGAGGGGGCCTTTTTCCAGCCATTGGATTTCCGCCTGGGATTGCGCGCTGTCGTAAAAAGCGGGGATCGCCACGTTCTTCGAGCCGAAAATGCTGCGCAGGGGATAATCCGGATTGGGCCGGCCTTTGAAGATCGGGAACGCGCCCGCGGCGCCGGCCAGCATTTCCCGCCCTGATTTTTTATCCACCAGGCTGCCCACCGCGCCGGTCTTCGGATCCAGCCGCAGTTTGAGGTGTTCGTTTTCCAGGCCCCAGCCGGCTTCGTCGACGCGCAGGCCGGTGGCGGCGGGAGGTTCCGCCGAAGCGGTGGGCGTAAGGTAAAAGGTCCGGTAGCCCACGCTGGGGACTTGGTCCGCCATAAAAGCCAGTTCCGCCATCTCCAGGTGGCCCGCGGCATCGGTCTCCCGCTTGATCACCTGGGAGGGGAGGGTTTGGCCGGCGGCATTCTTTATCACCAAACCCCGCGTGTTGGGCGGGATGGGGTAAATCCGGCCCGTCAAGGCCACCTCGCTGCGGGTCCAGCCGCTGGGATTAAAGACCGTAATCGTCCACGGGCCTGGCGCCGTGGGCGCCGATCCAATCCGCCCGGCGAGGCTGCCCAGCGCGGCGTCCAGCACCTCGCGGCCCTGGGCTTGGGCGGCATCCAGATGCTGGTAGCCCAGGGCGCCCCAGGTGAAATTGTGCAGATCCTCGACCCGGTCCAGCGGGGCCATCCGGTCGCCCTGCCAGCGGGAGTATTCGCAGAGGCCCACATCGTGGCTCTGGGAGGCCAGGAGATTTTTCCACGCCTTGCCCAGCTGGGGCGTGTGGGGCTGGGACCCCAGGGCGGACGCCACCGCGTCAAAACGCTCGGCCGCCAGCAGCAGGCCTTCCACCTGGCGGTCCAGGATGCGCAGTTGGTCGCCGCCGATGCCCCAGGTGAGCGATTTGTGCCAGGAATCCATGTTCAAATAGGCCGTCTCCCGGGGGCGGGCGCCATACTTGTCCATGTATTCCTTGAGGGTCACGAACTCCACGGGCATCTCCGCCGCCAGCTTCCGGTAGCTTTCCGGGGCGGTCAGGTAGGAGGGAGTCTCCGGGGACTCCCAGCCAAATTCAGCCCAGGTGAACAGCAGCGGTTTGCCCAGGCGCTGGAGCCGCGCAAAGGCCGGCAGCGCGGCCAGTTGCTTGAGGTCCGGATTGTAGCCAAAAAGCGGATTCCGCGGGGTGCTGGGGATCGTTGTGCCGTCCAGCCCCTGCCAGTGCAAGGCATTCACCTCGATGACCGGTATGCCCGCCCGGCCCCAGGTGTCCAATTGCGCCAGGCTCGCATACTTGAAGCCCGCGCCCACCACCAGCTGGGGCAGCTGCGGGTGGCTGAATTCCTCCTCCTCCAGGAAGGTGGCCAGCTCGTAATCCAGCGCTTTCAGGATGGTCTCCCGTCCCGCCACGATCTGGCGGATGTTGGACTCCCCGCTGATGGTGGTGCCCATGGGCTGGCCATAGGTGCCACCGATCAATTCCACCTTTCCGGCCGCCAGGTATTTTTTGAAGCGGGCCGCCACCTCGGGGAATTTCTCAGCCAGAAACTCGCAAGCCCGGGCGTCCAGGTTGATGCACGTTTTGACTCCCGGCGGACGGTCGGCCATTTCCATCGCATCCGTGGCGGACAACACGACCGATTCGATCCCCAGCTGCCAGCCAATGCCGAGGTAGCTCCAATGGTTGCAGAGGGTGACGCAGACGCCCCCGGCGGCCGGGCTTTCCCCGGCGGCGGCCAGCTGCCAGGCGGCTCCGGCGGCTCCGGCGGCCCCCAGGCAGGCGGTGCGGAGGAATTGGCGGCGGCCAAACAAGTGATTCGCATTTTTCATGGCAACAAATATTCGGTGGGCACCACCGGCTTAACGACGTTCTGGAACGAGGGAAAACGCGTGCGGGGCAACTTTGATGGACGGCAGGCCTCGCGCCTTGATCAGCAGGTAATCCACCTCCAGCCCGGCGGCGGCCGCGGCGTTCGGTCCCAGCAGGCCGGCCAGCCCCGCGCGGCCGGAGTGCTTCCATACCGCCTGCCATTCAGACGGTTCACGCACCAGGCCGTCGGCGGGCCAGGCTTTGGCGGAAAGCACAGCGGTGTCCGCGGTGGCCCCGCGGGTCTGGCGCACCCGCAGCCAATACCAGGCTCCGGCTTCCCAGGGTAGATCGGCCACCGGGGGGCCCCAGGCCAGGCGGTCATCCACCAGGCCGAATTGGCGGCCGAAAATCCCGGCTTGATCGTGCTCACGGAAGGAAAGGTTGAGGCCTTCCCCGGAGGCGGGATCCACGCCCACGCTGGCGCCGGCGCGGGCTGGAGAACCGGAGCTTCCCGCCAGGCGCACCCGCGCGAGCACCTCCTGCTCCACCGCGTCATAAGCGGCCCCTTGATAGGCCACGTGGCCTGCGACGCTGCCCACGGGCCGGAGTTTGAGCCGCCCTTCCGCCTGCTCGAGGGCCACGCTGCCCGCCGGGATGGCCCGCCAGCCAGCCGCCAGTTGGGGGGCTTCGAAATCATCCTGGTAACCGGCCACCACGGTTCCGTAATCCTCCGGCACCTCCACGGATGGATCGATGGCGATGCGCGAATCCGGCGCGATCTCGTTGCCTGCGCAATCCCGGAGGCCGCTCACCGTCAACGTGTGGGTGGCCCCCGCCGGGAGGGGACTGGTGGCCAATTCCAGGATCCCGGGCTGGCGGCCGGGAGAAATCCCCAGCACTTGGATGCCGGGGGCGAGGCTGAAGCGGCCCAGGCCACCGGGTATGCCCGGATCGCCAAACACGGGCTCATCGAAAACCACCGTGACCTGTTGGGAACGGCCCAGCGTCCGGGCGGAAACCAGTTGGGGCGGTTGGGCATCCACGGTCACCGTGGCGGCCCGGGTGGCCACGCGCCCGCTTTCCACGGTCACCAGGCAGCGGTAACGCGTGCCGTGATCCGCGGCTTGGAGGGGGACGGTCGTATAGCTTGCCTCCGTGGCCCCCGGGATATCCAGGAATGGCGCCGGGCCGGGCCGGGCGGACTGCCACTGGTGGGAGCGGCCCCCTGAACCGCTGGCCGCCAGTTGGAAGGTGGCCACCTGGCCGGGACGCAGGACCACGTCTTCCGGCTCTTTGAAGAACAGCAATTGCGGACCGAGGCGGATCCGCGGCAACCCGTCGGCCTTGAGGAGGAAGTAATCAACCTCGAAATCCGATTCCGCCCCGGAGCCACCCAGGATGCCCGCCAGGCCGGAGCGGGCTGGCCGCGACCAGGACAGCTGCCATGCGGATGGTTCAGGCGAGGCGCCGTCGGCGGGCCACGCCTTGCCGAGGACGTTGGGCTGGTCGGTCCCGGCCCCGGTTTGCCGCAACCGCAGCCAATACCAGGTATTGGTTTCCCACCCGGCCGCCAGGCCGGGCGGCCCCCAGGCGCGGACATCATCGATCAGCTTGAATTGGCGGCCCCACGTCCCCTGGGCGTAAGGGCTGCCGGTCTCAAACTGGACAAACAGGAGGTTGATGCCCTGGCTGGTCTCCGGGTCCACTCCCACGCCGATCCCCGCCCGGGCGTTGGCGCCTCCGGCGAAACGGCGCAAGCGCACCCGGGCGAGCACTTCCTGGCGCGTGGCGTCATAGCCATCGGCTTGGAACAGCAGATGGTTCGGATTCCCCCGGCGCACTGCCACCTGCAGTACGCCATTGGCTTGCACATAGGCCTCCTGGTGGGCCAGGCTGGCCACCCAATGGGGATTGCGGGCATTCCCGATGAAATCATCCTGGAACCCGGGCGCGGTCTGCCCAAAATCGACCGGCAGGCACTGGCCGGTGGCGTGCTCCGCCCCCAGGCCCGGCAGGAGCAGCAGCGCCAACAAAGGGGCGTGTTTCATACTTGGGTGGCTTTAATCCACCGGGCCGGGCCGGTTGATATGCGGGGCGGAGGCGATCTTGGGGCGCACCGACAGCCAGTCCACCCCCTGGAAGACCGGGTCCGGGATCTGGCGCACCTCGTCGTCGCCCAGGTAGGGGCACATGGCATCCACCCATACGATCAGCCGTTGCCGGCTGATCGGGTCCACTTTCACGCCGTAGTGCTGGCCGTTGGAGACCAGGTCGATGAGCTTGCTGCGGTAGGAGAGGGAGGTCATCGGGGGTGGTGTCACATAGGCCTTGGGATCGGTGGTGCTGTAAGCCTCCACCAGGAGGCAGCCGGCGAGGCCAAAACCAGGCACCGGCTTGGCGGGCATTTCGTAAGGGGCGCCCCAGGTCGGGCGGCCGATCAACGTCAGGTACGGCTCGGTGAAGATGGGGGAGCTGGGCCGCTCGACGAGATCCAGGACCTTGCGCGCCTCGCCCTCGCCCTGGTGGCATTTGCCGCAATATTTGTCGAGCACCGGCTGGACGTAGCGCGGATAGCTCACCGTATCATCCGTCCAGGGGGGCGGCTGGATCTCCGCCGGTTGCCGGCCCAGGGTATAGGATTTGTGCTGGGTGTCGGGCGTTCGCGAATGGGATTCATGGCAGCCGAGGCAGCCGCGGCTCTCCCCCGGCATCAGGTTGACAAAGCTGCGCATCGTTTGCAGGGCGCGTTGCTCGCCATCCAGCAGCTGGAAATGCAGCGCCACCCCCGTGGGCGCCTTGAAGGAAACCGAGCCATCTTCAGCGATCGGCACCGTGCCCAGCAGGCGTTTGACCCCTTCCGATTGCACGGCGGAGACCACCGGGCCGGTGGAAATGTAGGGCCGCTTATACCAGTAGGTGTAGGTTTTGTGGTCGATGCTGAAGATGCGCAGGAACTTCGCCTGGCCCCGTAAAGCCTCCGGCGCGCCCTGGTAAACGCTGGTGCTGTAAAACACGCCCGGCTGCGTGCCCGGCTCCTGCCGGGTGGGCCACGCCACGCGGTCCGGCATCACCGGCGGTTTGACCCGCGGCTTGACCGGCATCGCGTGCAGCACCTGGTTGGCGCCTTCGTAGATCAACTCGCGGTTGCCCTCCACATCCATGAGATAGAGCACAAATTTGCCGTCGCGCTGGGCGGACACCAGGAAATCCCGCTCGCTCAGCGGATAAGGTGAATAGTAGGCCGCATAAGCGCCGCTGGCATGGTAGCGGGGGGATTCCACGGGATCGACCGGGCCGTTGCCGCACTCCGGCCACGGCAGTTCGGCCGTCACCTTGGCGATGCCTTTGGGAAAATTAAAGCCCTGGCTGGGATCCAGGATGCCCACCGCCCCGCTGAACCAGTTGTGGTGGGCGCTGCCGGTGAACATCACCCGCCGGCTGCCGGGGATGGCCCGGGCATCCTTGACCACATCCGGCCAGACGCTTTGGTTGCCCCACAGGGTGCTCACCTGGGTGCCATCCGGGTTCACGGTCCAGAGCTTTTGCGCGCGCCAGAGGGGTTTGTCGGTGTATTCCCAGCGGGTATAGATCAATCGGCCGTCGTTCATCACGGACGGGAGGTAGTCCGGCTCGTTGTTGGCGGAGATGAGGTAGATATCGCGGCCGGCGCGGTCGCAGCGGGCCAGCACGAAAGCGCTGGTGGGCGGCATGCACCGCACATAGGTGTGCCCGCGCGTGGTGCTGAAGGCGATATGCCGGTCATCGGGCAGGTAGACCGGGTCCAGGTCGTCGTAAGGCCCGTCGGTCAGCTGCACCAGGCCGGAGCCATCCAGGCCGGCCTCATACAAATGGAAGGCTTTTTCATTGTGCGGCTTGAAGCAGAACAACGCCTTGGTGGCGTCCCAGGACACATCCGGCCGCCAGAAGGAGCCGTGTAGCGGCTCCTGGGGCATGATCTGCCGCACCGGGGCATCCGGCCGTAATCCTTCCAGCACCAGCAACCGGCCGCCGGGCACCGCCATATAGCCCAGGCGGTGCCGGGTTTCATGCTGCCACTCCGAGCCTTGCGGGAAGGGCATGTCCACCAGCAGGATGCGCTCGAAATCCACCGCCGGGTTCTTCAGCATGATCCCCCGTTTGGCCTGGCGCACCTGGAAATAGAGGGCGCGCTCGGGGACGCTCCGCGCGGCGGCCTGTTTTTCGGCCGTGTCCAGCGCTCCGCGTTCGGCAGCGCAGTCCACCGGGCGGTCGCTGGCGGACTGGAGGCGGTTCGCCAGCTCGCGGGCCCATTGGATTTCCTGGGTGATCCGCTCATACGTGAGCTGATGGCGGGCCTGGTGGAGCCAATCCTCTTCCAGTTGGGCGCGGCCCTCATTGGCGCTTAAGCGGTGCAGGGGTGGAGTGGCCGGTTTAATGTAGGGGGCCACCGGCTCATTCTGCAGCGGGCGGAATTGGATCTGTCCACCGGCCTCCAGTACCAGCTGGATCCAGGCGGGTGAAAATTGCGAGCCGGCCGCGTTGGCGGCCATCTGGTCAAAGCGCGCTTTCAGGGCGTCCATCCTGGCCCATTGGCGGCGCTCTTCTTCGGTCTGTTTTTTCCATTGCTGCTCCGTGAGCGGCTTGTATTCCAGCGCCAGGTCCATGAGCCGGGCCGCCAGCCGCACATCCAGGCCGGCCTCGGCGGATCCCAGGTAATCAGCCAGGTTGATGCCCGCCCACTGGGTGAAGTGGTCGTGGTCTTCCGGAAAGCGGGATTTTAATCGGGCCTGGATGATGCCGGCCAGGTCCGCTTCCAGCCCGGAGCTGTTTTGGGCGATTTTTTTCCGGGTGGCAGCCAGGGATTCGGCGAAGGTGTTACCGGGCACAAAATATTGGGTGACGGCCTGTTCCAGCTCCCCAGCCAGGCGCTGGGCCGCCTCCGCACCGCTTTGATACAGCACGCCAATCTGGCCGGGGGTCAAGGCTCGGGCGTAAATGCGGAGGTCGTCGAGCGAACCTTGGAAGAATTCACCGCCGCCCCCGCTGGAACCAATGAAGCCAGGGGCATCATTTTGCAGAGAAATCCGGCCTGGCCGCTGCAGGGAGCCCACTTCCGCCCCGTCCAGGTAAACACGCATCCACTCGCCATCGAAGGTGGCCGCGCAGTGGTGCCAGCGTCCGTCCACCACCCGGGTGGGATCGATCCTGGCATCGCATTCCAGGTAGCCGCCGATGTTCAGCCCCAGCGTCAGGTGGTCGCCGCCGTCCTGGAAGGAAAAGAGCAGCCGGCGATCGCATTCCTGCCGGAAAATTTCCCGGAATCCGCTCAATGTGGCGGGGCGCGTCCAGGCACAAAAAGTGATGCCCGCCAACTCCGGGCCGAGGGTGGCCAGGCTCGCCCGCAGGGCGTGGTCCCCGCGCAAGTTCAAGGCGCCGCCGTGGATGCCCCGGCAGCGCGGAATCGCCCGGTTCGCCTGGGCGTCCAGGCCGCCGGGTCGTGCGGCATCGCGGATCGCCAGCGACGACTCCGGCTCATTGAAGGTCCAGTGGGCGATCAGGGGCACCCCGGTCAGCACCGGTTCGCCGGTGGTTGCGGCAGGTTGGCGGTTTGGGGATTCGGGAGCGGCGGCCCATCCGGAAAGGACGGCCCCCAGCAGTGCGGTCAGCAAGGTTGTTTTCACGGCGTTATATTATTAACGGCAATCTAACATCAAGCGGGATGCCAAGTCACCTGCTTAATTTAGCCGACGGAAGAACGGGGACGGGCGCCCCGCCGCGGGGCCAGGGCCGGGGCTGGGGCGCCCGCGAATGGCTTTGATTAGCGGGATAAAGCAATGATGTAGCGCTGCAGCAAGGCGGCATCGGCCGCGGCTTCCAGGTCGATGTAAATCTGGTGCAGGTTGGCACACATGCGCAGGAGCATCCGGCGCGGCGTGATGGGGGCGAGGTAACTTTCCAGGTATCCGTGGCCTGATTCCGTGAGGTAGCGGATGCATTCGGCCTTGGTCCAAACCTTGCCCTGGCTGAAGGCGTCGATGAAAAATTCGGCCTTGGGAGACTGGTAACGGCAGAGGAAATGGCCGGGCAGGCCCACGCCCACCATGGGCAAGCTCAACCGTCTGGCCACCACCAGGAACACCAGGCAAAGCGCGATGGGGTTGCCCAGCTTGCGCGCTACCACGCGGTTGATATAGCTGTTTTCAGGATCGTAATAATGGTTTTCATTGCCGCGGAAACCCTGGCGGCCGAACAGGTATTCGTTCATCCGGGCCAGGGTGGTTTCCGCATCGTGGGCGGCGTAAACCGCATCCGCCAAATCGGCTGCATACTGATCGAACAAAGCCCGGTGGGCTTCCAGGCTGATATCCGAATACCGCGTCCGGGCCAGGAGCAGGGCCCCTTCTTCAATGTCCAAATCCTCCCCATGGGTGACACAGAAGGCCAACATTTCATTATCAGCCTGCTGGCTGGACCAGAACTGAATGATCTCCAGCGCCCGGCGGCGCAGCACTGGGTCCGGGTGGGCGGTGAATGCCTGCAGCCACGATACGCCCTCGGCCCCGTAACCCAGGATGGTCTTGCGGATCGTTTGGTAAACGCCCGGGTCTTCGTCGGCCAGCAGGGAAATCAAGGCCGCCCGCTTCCCCTCGCCGGGGATGCCCGCTTGCGGTTCGGTTCTGATTCCCTTCATTGGCTCACGCGCGGGCTGGGCGACGGGGTAAACCGTCCTTCAGCCACGCCTCAAAGTGGCTCGATTTTGATCGTGTGCGCCACCGGGGTCATCAACTCCCAAATGGCGTTGGCCAGGGGTGCCCGGGCCTTTTCGGTCAACTCCGCCGTGGCGGCGATATCCACCCGGCCTTCCGGTCCGTGGAAAAGATCCTTGATCTGCCGGGTTTCGTAGTTTTGCTTGGCTTGCACGGCGGCGTCCACCCGGTTGAAGGCCTCGCTCAGAGGATTGACCGGGAATTCTTCCGCGAGATTGATGCCTTTGGCCAGTTGCTCGGCCGTGTAAGTGTGGTTCTCAGCACCCCAGGTGACGCGGAATTTTGTGGAGGATCCGCTTTTGATCACGAGCACGAACCGGTTCAATTCCTGGTTGAAGGGCACCAAGGCCATGCCCGCGTGCAAGTTGTCATCCTTGGCGGAATTCCCCGCTGGCGCGCAGAAAGGGAACCGGCTGCTTTTGACCACCAGTTCGCCGTTGTTGAACGAGACCGCCTCGTGCCCGGCCGAAACCACCACCTTGCGCGACTGCATATCCACCGTGAAAGTGCCGATTTCGCCTGGCACCCCCAGGGCTTTCAGGAAGGCGTAAGCCATCACTAACTGCCCCGCCCAGCCGGGATGCACACCATCCTTGCCCGCGATGGCGAATTCCGGGCCATGTTTTTTCTGGGCGGCGGCCCCGGCGGTTAGCATCGGCCAGAAAACATCCGCAAAACCAACCTGTTCAGCCTTGGCAATTTCGATGCCAATATTGCGCAAAGTACACAAATTCAGGTTCAGATCATCCACCGTGTTGGTTTTGCCTTCCGACCAGGCAGGATTTCGCCCCACGCAACCAGGTGACCCCAGCACCACTTTGGCGCCGGCTGCTTTGAAGGCTTTCACTATCGCCGTGGAAGCCTCCCGGTATTTGGCTCCGATGGCCTCTTCGTAGGCCCGGTAGCGGTGGTCATTCATCCCGTAGCAAGTGGTGGCTACCGTGGGTGCAAAACGCAGGCAATCATTCGTCATCCGGCCCAGGAATCCGGGCGCCGTTTCCCCGCCCCAGCCATATTGCCGCACCGCGATCCGCAACTCCGGCAAGGCCACCGTCAGGTAGGTTTCCATGATCCGGGAATACATCTTCTGCTCGGTGATGGAATCGCCGCAAATGGCCAGGCGGTCCCCCTGTTTCAACATAAAACCCTGCGGGGCAATTGCTTGAGCAGGCTTGAATTTTTCCGCCAAAGCTTCGGTGGACGAACTGGCCGGGGCCGCGGTGGCCGCCGCCGGAGGGGGCGGCGCATCCGCCGCCAGGAGTTGAAAACGAGCCGCCGGGGCGCCGAGCGCCACCCAACCGGCCAGAATCGCGGTAAAGCTAAATCTCATAATTACTCAAATCGATTGACGCCAAAAGAATCAGGTTCATTCACTTACATTGCTAATGATTCTGGGTAAGGGCCAGTTCACCGTCAAGCCTCCAAATAAGGCAGCCTAATCGGTTTCTCCACCATTTGGTTTTCAGTGGCCTTCAGGGAAAACCGGCCGGTTCGGGGTGCGCTTGTTTCGTTTGGCCGCGCCGTGGTTGAAAGTCATTGCCATGGCTTGGCCCCATCGGAATTACGCCCGGATTAATCGTGGTTCGCCTCGATTCAGGCTCTTGCGCTGGATTCAGGCTGGACGGCGCTTGCCCAGGTCGCCAATATCCCGGGAGCGAATCCAAAATATGCATATGCGTAAACTGATCTCAATCCTCACTCTGGCTGCGCTGGGTTGGTCCAGTGCGGTGGTGCGATCCGAATGGCAGCCCGCCAAGGGGCCGTTGCTGACCCGGTGGGCCAAGGATGTTTCTCCCGCCCATGCCTTGGTGGAATATCCGCGGCCCCAACTGGCCCGGGCCGAATGGCTGAACCTGAACGGGCTCTGGCAGTTTGCCGAGGCCCGGGATGGCGATGAGGCGCCCGTGGGCCGCGAGTTGCCGGGGCAGATCCTCGTGCCGTTCCCGGTGGAATCGGCCCTGTCCGGCGTGATGAAGCAGATGGAGCGGATGTGGTACCGCCGGACGTTCCAGTTGCCGGCCTCCTTTGCGGGACAGCGGGCGCTGCTGCATTTCGGGGCGGTGGATTGGGAAGCCACCGTTTATGTGAATGGCCAAAAACTCGGTGAGCACCGGGGCGGCTACGACGCCTTTTCCTTCGATATCACGGATGCGCTCAAGCCGGAGGGGCCCCAGGAGTTGGTGGTGGGGGTCTTCGATCCTTCGGATGCGGGCAACCAGCCCCGCGGCAAACAGGTGCGCAACCCGGGCGGCATCATGTATACCCCGGCCTCCGGCATCTGGCAGACGGCCTGGCTGGAGCCGGTCGCCCCGGTTCACATTGAGGCTTTGAAAATCCAGACCGAAATCAACCCCAAAACTGTGACGGTGCGGGCCAGCATCACCCCGGTGAGCGGCGAGATTGGGGTGCGGGTGGCGGTGTTCGAGGGGGGGCGTAAAATCACGGAAGCGCAGATCACCCAGTCCAGCGATACGGCTGGCCCCGTCTCCCCCAGCCTGGCGCTGGCCCTGCCGGAAGCCCGGCTTTGGTCGCCCGCCCAGCCGAATCTGTATGACCTCAAGGTGACCCTTTACCAGCGCGGCCAGCAGGTGGACGAAGTCACCAGCTATTTCGGCCTGCGCAAAGTCGAGGTTGCCCGCGATGCGCAGGGCATCAACCGGCTCCTGCTCAACGGCGAGTTTGTGATGCAAGTCGGCCCGCTGGACCAGGGGTTCTGGCCCGACGGCATCTACTCGGCGCCCACGGACGAGGCCCTTAAATACGACATCGAAATCACCCGGAAGCTCGGTTTCAACATGACCCGCAAACATGTGAAAGTGGAGCCGGACCGCTGGTATTATTGGGCGGATAAGCTCGGCCTGCTGGTCTGGCAGGACATGCCCGCGGGGGACAACCGCACCGCCGAGGCGAAAAAGCAGTTCGAGCTGGAGCTGGGGCGGTTGATCCAGACCCATATCAATCATCCCTCCATCATCATGTGGGTGGTCTTCAATGAAGGCTGGGGCCAGTTCGACACCGGCCGCCTCACCGATTGGGTCAAGCGCCAGGATCCCAGCCGGCTGGTCAACAACGCCAGCGGATGGACCGACCAGAAGGTGGGGGATGTGAATGACATCCACGCTTATCCGGCGCCGCAATCCCCGCCGGCTGAGCCCGGCCGGGCCGTCGTGCTGGGTGAGTTCGGCGGCCTGGGCCTGGCCATCCCCGGGCACACCTGGAAAGCGGAGCACTGGGGTTACCAAGGCATGGCCAACCAGGATCAATTGACGGCCAAGTACGAAACCTTCCTGCAAAGCGTTTACCAGTTCAAGGATTCCCCCGGCCTCTGCGCCGCCGTTTACACCCAGATCACCGATGTGGAGGTGGAATGCAACGGTTTGCTGACCTATGATCGCGCCGTCATCAAACCCGACCTGGAGCGCATCGCCGCGGTCAACCGGGGCGACTTTTCCCGCATGCCGCCGCCGCCGATTGTCACCACGGTGGTGCCCACTTCCGAGGCCCGCGGTATGGATTGGCGTTATACCTTTGAAAAACCGGGTGATGGCTGGTTCCAGCCCGCCTTCGACGCTTCCGCGTGGAAGCGGGGCCCGGGCGGTTTCGGCACCAAGAGCACGCCCGGATCGGTGGTGCGCACCGAATGGAACACCGCGGACATCTGGCTGCGGCGGGACTTCAATTTCCCGGATCGCGAATTCAAGGCGCTGCAGTTCCGGGTGCATCATGATGAGGACGCCGAGCTTTATATCAACGGCGTCCTGGCCGCCAAGCTGGGCGGTTACTCCACCGCCTACGAGGCGCAGCCGCTCACCGCCGAAGGCCGGGCCGTTTTGAAGCCGGGCCGGAACATCCTGGCGGTGCATTGCCGCCAGACCAGCGGCGGCCAGTATATCGACGCCGGCCTCGTCGATATCCAGCCGGTTCCCCCGCCGCGTGCGGCGATCGATGTCAACCAGGTAGGCGAGCCGATTTCAAAGTATATTTACGGCCAGTTCATCGAGCACCTGGGCCGCTGCATCTACGGCGGCATCTGGGCCGAGATGCTGGAGGACCGCAAGTTCTTCGAGGCCGTGGGATCCAAAAATTCCCCCTGGAAACCGGTGGGCGGGCCGGAAGCGGTGGCGATGGTGCGCGAAAAACCGTTCGTCGGCCAGCACACCCCGCAGGTGCGGCTCGCGGGCGACGGCGCCCGCCGGGGCTTCGCCCAAGGCGCGCTGGCTTTGAAAAAAGGGATGGCTTACACCGGCCGCATCTGGCTGGCCGGGGATCCCGGCGCCGGGCCGGTGGAGGTCACCCTCGCCTGGGGGAGCGGTCCGCGGGACCGGCAGACCGTGCGCATCGAAAAGCTCGGCCCGGATTTCGCCCGTTCCCCCCTGAACTTCACCGCCGGGGCGGCTACGGATGATGGGCGCCTGGAGATCTCGGCCGCCGGCCAGGGGCAATTCCTGGTGGGCACCGTGTCCCTGATGCCCGCCGACCACCTCGGGGGCATGCGGGCGGATACGCTCCAGCTGCTCAAGGAATTGAACTCCCCCGTTTACCGCTGGCCCGGCGGGAATTTTGTCAGCGGCTACAATTGGAAGGATGGCATTGGTGATCCCGACCGCCGCCCGCCCCGCAAAAACCCCGCCTGGCAGGGCATCGAGCACAACGATTTCGGCCTCGATGAATTCATGGCTTTCTGCCGGTTCCTCGGGACCGACCCTTACCTCGCCGTCAACAGTGGCCTGGGCGACAGCCAGGGCGCCGTGGATGAGCTGCAATACGCCAACGGCGCCGCCTCCACCCCCATGGGTGCCTGGCGGGCCCGCAATGGCCATCCTGAGCCCTATGGGATTCGCTTCTGGAGCATCGGCAATGAGATGTACGGCGACTGGCAGCTGGGTCACATGACCCAGGACAAGTACATCCAGAAACACAACGCGTTCGTGGACGCCATGCGCGCGGTGGATCCCTCCATCAAGGTGGTGGCGGTGGGGGACGCCGGGAAATGGAGCGAGAACATGATGCGCGGCGCCGCCGACCACATGGACTTGATCAGTGAGCATTTCTACTGCCAGGAACGCCCCGGCCTGATCGAGCATGTGCAGCAAATCCCGCGCGCCGCTCATGCCAAAGCCGTGGCTCACCAAGGCTACCGGCGGCAGCTGGACTCGCTGAAAGGCAAGGATATCCGGATCGCCCTGGACGAGTGGAACTACTGGTACGGCCCGCATGTGTTCGGCGAGCTGGGCACCCGCTACTTCCTCAAGGATGCCTTGGGCATCGCCGCCGGCCTTCATGAAATGGCCCGCAACAGCGGCCTTTTCTATATGGCCAACTACGCGCAGACCGTGAATGTCATCGGCTGCATCAAGACCAGCAAAAAGGCGGCCGCGTTCGAAACCACCGGTTTGGTCTTGAAATTATACCGCGAGCACTTCGGGGTTTTGCCGGTGGTCACCGAATGCAGCTCCGTTTACGACACCATGGCCGCCTTGTCGGCCGATCGTAAAACCCTCACGGTTTCCGTGGTCAATCCCACCCTGCAGCCGGTGCGGGTGCCGCTGGAGATCAAAGGGGCGAAGGTGACCGGCCGTGGCCAGCGCTGGCAAATCGCCGGCTCCGATCCCATGGCCTGCAACGACCCGGATCGCGGGGCCCGGGTGCGGATCGAAACCACCGAGGTCAGCGGCCTCGCCGGCCAATTATCCGTGGCGGCTTGCAGCGTGACCTTGTTTGCCCTGGAATTGGAGTAATCCCCTCAGCCCAGCTCGGTGTATTTTTTCGCCGAGCCCCGGGCTTTGGCCACCGGGTATTTTTGTTCGTTGATCTTCAGCTTGGCCAGGATGGCCTGCTGGAGATCAATGCCGAGATTGTCGGCCAGTTCGATCAGGTAGGTGGCGATATCCGCGATCTCCTGGGCGATCGCCTCCTGTTTTTCCGGGGGTGCCGTTCCGGGCGCCCCGGGGTCCAGCCACTGGAAATGCTCCAGCAGTTCGGCGGCCTCGATGCAGATGGAGCAGGCCAGGTTTTTGGGCGTGTGGAACTGCATCCATTCCCGCGCATCGCGGAATTCCCGGATGCGCTGGCGCAGCAATTCGAGGTCGCTCATGCCGTTCAGGTGACGTTGAATTTGAACAGCAGCACGTCCCCGTCCCGGACCACATATTCCCGCCCTTCGCTCTTGTAGCAGCCCCGGTCGCGTGCGGCGGCCACCGAGCCGCATCTCACCAGATCCTGCCAAAAGATCATGTCGGCCTTGATGAAGCCTTTTTCGAAGTCGGTATGGATGGCGCCCGCCGCTTTGGGCGCGGTGTCGCCCGCATGGATGGTCCAGGCGCGCACCTCTTTTTCGTTGAAGGTAAAGAACGTGCGGAGGCCCAGCACCTGGTAGGCCGCCCGCAGCAGGGCCTCCACTCCTGATTCCTGCACCCCCAGTTCCTTGAGGTATTCCTGGCGTTCCGCGGCGGATAAATCCACCAGGTCGCTTTCGATCTGGGCGCTGATCACGATCGTCCCGCAATCGTGATGCGTGCGGGCGTATTCCCCAACCTTGGCCACGGCGGGGTGTTCCCCGGCGCGGGCCAGGTCCGCGTCCTGGACATTGGCCGCGTAGATGATCGGCTTGGTGGTCAGCAGGAAAAAGGTTTTCGCCAGCGTCCGCTCCTCTTTGCTCAAGGCCAGGGTATTGGCCGGTTTGCCCGTATTCAAGTGCGCTTCCAGCTTGATCAGCAGTTCCGTCTCGATGATGGCATGCTTGTCCCCATGCTTGAAGTCCTTGGAGATCTTTTCCTTTTTCCGGTGCACCGCCTCCAAGTCCGCCAGCACCAGTTCAGTGGTGACAATCTCAATGTCGCGGATCGGATCGATGGAGCCGGTCACGTGCACCACGTTGGGGTCCTCGAAACAGCGCACCACGTGGATGAGCGCATCCACTTCCCGCACGTGGCTGAGGAATTTATTGCCGAGCCCCTCCCCCTTGGAAGCCCCCTTGACGAGGCCCGCGATATCCACGAACTCGATGGCGGTGGGGATCAGCGTGCTGGTCTTGGCGATGGGCGCCAGCGCCTCCAGCCGCGGGTCCGGGATGTTCACGCCGCCGACATTGGGTTCAATGGTGCAGAACGGGTAATTGGCCGCCGCTGCCTTGCGGCTGCGGGTGACCGCGTTGAACAAGGTGGATTTGCCGACATTCGGCAATCCCAGGATGCCTGCTTTTAGCATAATGATGATGCTCTTGGTTGGTTGTTACTTTCCTTTGAGTAGTGTCGCGCTTTCGGGTGTGGCGGTTTAACACTCGGCGATCACTTTTAATGCCATCAGTCTCGCCAGGTGTTTCACCTGCCGGGTGTGATCGCCATAAAACACCACCCGGTGCAGCAAGGTGCGGATGTCGCGGTATTTTCGCATGGCCGACGACCAGTCTTCCAGCATTTTTTGGGCGCTTCCGTTCACCTCCACCGTGATCTGGGTCCGGCACCCGCGGTCGTCGAACTCCGCTTGTTTCCCCTCGATGATCTTGCCGGTGCTGAACAGCAGCGCCTCGTCATCCATGAACCGCGCGCAGCTGATCGCTTGCCCCACCCGCAGGTCCACCTCCAGTGAGGCGCCGCGATTGTCATCCCGGTGCGTGCGGATGGCAAAGGGGGCGCGCGCATTGCCCGGCCCATCCATCCGGGTGGGTGCCACGCAATGCGCATGGATCACCGCGTTGCGGGACAGGTCGAACAGCGGGTCGGTGATGAACCCCGGCTTTTTGAAGGCGTAGCTGAAGAGCAGCATTGTCAACGTGCTGTCCAGATCTGCTTCGCAGGCGCCCACCAGGCCCTCGTCGCATAACTGGGCGAAGCCGAGGCATGGATAGCCGAGGGTTTGGATGGGAATTCCTCCCAGGCAGTTCACCGCGATGGCCTGGGCCTGGTTCGCTGCCAGCAGCTGTTTCATCGCCCAGTACATCCGGGCTGATTTGATGATTTCCGCCCGGTTCGGTTCCACGATCTGCCGGGCCGCCTTGAGCCAGCGCTCTTCCGCCTCCGCCCGGGCCAGTTCCTCCGGAACCGCCTGGTGGGCCGCGATCAATTCCTCGGTGGTGACCTCCTGGATGGTGCAGCCCACATTGGTTTTGATATCCTGGGCCCGCTTGCCGGCCCGGTCGGCCGCCAGGAGGATTTTGCTCTGCCGCATCTGCCCCACCGCTTTAAGCAGGCTTACCGCCGTCCCGATTTCCCCCAGGTCCCGCGTGGAGAATAGCGCCACGGCTTTGCCTTGCTGCTGCAGCTGGCTCACCAGCATCCATTCGTGGCCGCTGAATGGCTGGCTGAATACCACCACCGGCTTGCCCGCGTTGACGATGCTGGTGATATCACGCATGCCCAGGTGGAAACAGAGGATGCCGCTCACCTCCGGGCGCGCTTTGACTTGCTCCACCACCTTGGCCGAGGAATCGGTCAATTCCCCGCCCACAAACCGGACCTCCGGGAAACTCCGCTCCACCTCCCGAAGTTGGCGCTCGAACTTGGTTTTTTCCGCGGCCGCATCGAATTCCGGTTTGGGCCAGGCCCCGGCCCCTCCCACATAGACCACATAAATGGTGACTTGCGGATGCCGCGGCTGGGCGGGGGCATCCCCTCCGGCCACCGGGTTCCAGGGGCGGCCGGCCAGCAGGCCGGCCCCGAGGCCCAGGGTGGTTCTCAGGAAGTGGCGGCGATCCATCGCCACGGCACACCGGGAACAGGCCGCCGCATTCGCGGTCCCGCAGATTCCCTTTCCATTGGGGAGACGGCAACTTGGGTTCATATTCATACACTGGTTTTTTTATTTTTTATCTTTTGCGGTTAAAACCGGCCGGGCCGCGGGATTTCATTTTCTTTGGGAATCACCACCGTGCCCAATTCAAAATCCTCCGCCGTGGGCTTCAAAGCGTGATGGTAAACCGCGGGGTTTTTCTGCGGGTCCACCATCATTTCCTCCCACAGCACCTGCTTGCCGGTGTAGGCGGAGAGGCGGCCCATGACCGCGGTGGCGGAGGATTCGGCCACTTCCCGCGCCTGGATCATGGGCTCCTCCCGGCTTACATAATAGAGCAGATCGATCTGCTCCTGGTGGCTGCTGGTGCGGCCCTGGGGCAGATCCTTGGGGATGGGCGATTGTTGCGGGTTGGGATAGTCCGTGCCATTGGTCTTGCCCTTTTCATATATGAATTCGTGGCCCACCCAGTCCCAGCACTCGGTCACTTGCCGGCACATGGAGTGGATGTGCAGGTCTTGCCCGTAATGATAGTCCACGCTGAAAAAGTCGTACATGTCCCCGGCGTTGCGGCGGGCCCTCCCGCCAAACCCCACCGCGCTCACGGGTGGCCGGCCGCAAAACCAATTGGCGATGTCGATGTTGTGCACATGCTGTTCCACCAGGTGGTCCCCGGAAAGGGCGATCCAATTCTGCCACGTGCGGACCAGGTCATCGGCCGTCCTGGGGTTGATGGGCTGGTCGGCAAACATGCGGGCGATGCAAAACGACACCCGGCCGGAGAAAAGCCGGCCGAAGGCTTTTTCCACGGCCAGGGCCTGGTGGGTTTTGCGGAAGGCGAAATCATGGCGCATTTCCGTGCCGGAAATGATGGACAGCCCTTTTTTCCGGGCTTCCTCCCCGGCGGCGATCACCCGCCGGCAGCCGGGAGGATCCACCGCCACCGGCTTTTCGATGAAGGCATGTTTTCCCGCTTTGACCGCCGCTTCCAGGTGGATGGGGCGGAAGAGCGGGGCGGTGACCAGCAAAACCATATCAGCGTCGGTCTCCATCACCGGCTCATAGCATTTGGGGCCGCCGAAACAGCGTTCCGGGGCCACCCCGAAATGGCTGGCGGCCTGCAAGGCCCGCTCCCGGAAATAGTCCGCCAGGGCCACGATCTGCACCTTCAAGCCCAGGGTTTGCCCCGCCTGCAGCGCCTGCTCGGCGGCCCCTTTGCCCCGGCCGCCACAGCCGATCAGCGCCACCTTGTAAGTCCGGCCCTGGCCTTTGGCCTCCGCTCCGGGGAGGTTGGGGGCGGCCGCCAGGGCTGAGGCGGCCAGGGTGGTTTGCAGAAATTCCCGCCGGGTTAATGAGCTTCTGGTTTGCATGGGTCAGGTGGGGGTTGTGCCATACGCCAAACCAAGCCTCCGGCTCGTGGCGCGGTTGGCTTCGCGCGCCGCGGCCGATCCTGGAATCCGCCGTCCAGTGTGCAGGCCTGTTTTGCACATATGACCATGGTGAACTGGGAACCTATGCAAACCGGTTGGGGGCTGGCTGTCAATCCCCAAATGAATACCAACACTACCTCCCCAGTCCAAACCTTGGCCGGCGTTGGAGAATCCGGAAATAAAAACGGGCTCGGCGGCGGCCGGAATAAACAAAATGTAACCAGGCTCAATTGCCTGGCGTCTGACTGAGTAGAAAAGGTGTCGGCCTGGCTGGACCGAGTGGTTTGGCTTGGCCATGCCAAAACCAAAAACAAATTAAAAGTATGAAGAGTCCCAAATTCATTTTGGCGGCAATGATCGCCCTCGGCACGTTGGTCACTTTCAGCCCGATGACCCGGGCTGCTGAAGATGCCCCGGCAACCAAACAAGCTCCCCGCGGTGGCGCCCGCTTCACCCCCGAGGAACGTGTCAAACAGATGGATGCCCAGCTCAAGCTGAGCGATGAGCAAAAGACCAAAATCACCGCCATCTATAAGGATGAGGCTGACAAATCCGCCGAACTGCGCAAGAAAACCGAACTCTCCCAGCAGGAGCGCGGCGAAGCCATGCGCAAAATGCGCACCGAAACCACGGACAAGGTCAAAAAGATTTTGACCGCCGAACAGACGGAAAAGTGGGATAAATACCTGAAGGAACAGCAGAGCCGCCGCGGCCAGAGCCGTAAGGCCGGTGGTGGCAACCAATAAGCGCCATCCTTGATTTTTCCCAGGCGGGGGATTTCCCCCGCCTTTTTTATTTCTTTAAAACCAGCGCCTCGGAAAAAAGGCGGTTGGATTCTTAACCTGCACGGGCGCAATGGATTGGAGATGGCCGATCCAGCCCGGTCCGAAGCCTTTCCCCGGGCATTGATACTTGACTGGCGGAGCGGAATCCTTTACCAAGTTCGGCCACAACAATATGACATTGCATCCCATATTCGCCACCGGGGGAGCCAGGCTCGCCCTGGTGGGCATTGATTGCATTCGGGTTGTTGTGCACTCCGCGGAATCCGGTGCGGTTGTAATTCATGGCCGGCCGCTTGGCTATTTATCTCCCGTTGGATTCAATTCACAGTCAAATTCCTAATCAACCTATGAGCCAGAACGTAAAAACAGTTCCCGCCACCGAAAAGCAAAGCATGTTCGTGATGAACGATGGAAGGAACGTGGTGATCACGTTTATTCTCGTCAGTTCGCTGTTCCTGCTCTGGGGTGTCTGCAACGGGATGATTGACGTGATGGACAAGCACTTCCAGGACGAATTGAACCTCAGCAAATCGCAGTCCGCCTGGGTGCAGTTTGCGCACTATCTGGGATATTTCCTGATGGCCCTGCCCGCGGGTTGGCTGGCGATACGGCTGGGCTACAAAGGGGGGCTCATCTCCGGCTTGCTCCTGGTGGCCGTCGGTGGCTTTTGGTTTATCCCGGCCACGAAGATCAATGCGCTGGTCCACGCTGGAACCGTGTCGCCGAACACGGCATTTGTCGCCTATCTTTTCGGAGTTTGTGCCATAGCCGCCGGCTTGACCTTCCTGGAAACGATTGCCAATCCCTATACGACGGTACTGGGCCCTTCGCGTTTCGCCGCCACGCGCATCAACCTGGCGCAGTCCTGCAACGGCATTGGCTGGATCTTCGGCCCGATCATTGGCGGCCAGTTCTTCTATGCCAAGGATCCCATCACGGGGCGCAGCATCGGCAGCGAGACGCTTTATATCCCTTACGTTATCGTGGGGGTGGTGGTTTGCGTGCTGGCGGTGGCTTTCTATTTTGCCTATATCCCGGACGTGAAAACCGAGGATGATTATCACCTCGATGACGACCAGGCCAGCGCCTCCCACTCCATCTGGAAACACCCCCACTTTTCCATGGCCGTGCTCGCCCAGTTCCTCTACGTCGCCGCGCAGGCTGGCATCTTCAGCTTTTTCATCAATTACATGACCTCGGAGGTTCCGTCCATTCCCCCCGATTGGAATGCCGGCTCCACGAAAAAATATATCGAAGTGCAGACGAGCCTGGTCCCCAAAGACCTCCTGGATTTTCCCGCCTTCGCCACCAAACTGAAACAAAAGACGGACGCGGTCTCCACGTTCATCAACGGCCAGTTATCCAGCGAAACCGCCACCTTGCTGGCGGACTATTCCCCTGCCACCGCCAATCCCAAGCCGCTGCAATTGGCCCTGATGCAAGACCTCAACAAGCTGGTCAAGCAGGATCCAACCCGGGTGAAAGCCGAACAGTTGCTCTATGATGAACAACGGTTCAGCGGGGTCGCTTTGAGCGGGAAAACCAGGCAATTGCTGGCCGCGAAGGCAAAAAAAGAAGAAGTGAGCCTGGCCCAGATCAACCGCCACCTCCTGCAGGATGCCTTTCCGAAGGAAATTGCCTTTAATGATGCTTCCCTCACCATCAGTGACAAGGGCGCTTCCTTCCTGGCTTCGGTTGGTTTCTTCTGCTTCCTGATCGGGCGCATCACCGGCGCTGGGCTGTTGCGGAAGCTTTCCGCCCACAAGATTCTGGGCCTGTATGGCGTTATGAACGTCCTTACCTGCCTGGTGATATTCTGCAAGGCGGGCTGGTTGTCGGTGGCCTGCGTATTCCTGAGCTATTTCTTCATGTCCATCATGTTCCCCACCATTTTTGCCCTCGGCATCCACGGCCTCGGGGTTCGCGCCAAAAAGGCCTCCGCTTATATCGTCATGGCCATCATGGGCGGCGCCATCCTGCCCAAGCTGATGGGCTACGTGGCGGACCAGTATGATATGTCGCGCGGCTTCATCGTGCCCATGTTCTGCTTCGCCTTTGTGGCCTTCTACGGCTACTTTTGGCCCCGGCTCAGTGGCGTCGAGTCGATGCAGTCCGTGAAGTCCCCTGGGGGCCACTGATGATCCCGGCTCCGTTTGGTTACGGAGCCTTCTTCCTACAGGTTGGCCTGGGGGGAAAGCCGGGCCACGCCGGTTGGCGCCCTGCGCAAAACCAGGTCCGGATCACCGGCGGCCCGGCCCTCGCGGCGGTGGCCTCGAGCTCCGCACCCTGATCGCATCTGGGCTTGCATCGGAAAGGCAAAAAGTTATGTTGATTCAGATCATATGCACCAACGCAACTTTCCAATGCCCAGGCGGGGGAGGCACACTCCAGGTTTCACCCTGATCGAACTGCTGGTAGTCATCGCCATCATCGCCATCCTGGCGAGCATGCTGCTGCCGGCGCTATCCAAATCCAAGCTCAAGGCCCAGGGGGTGAAATGCCTCGGCAGCGGACGCCAGATGATGCACGCCTGGCGCATGTACGTGGACGACAACCAGGACAAGGTGCCCCAGTCCTTCGGTCCCAACCAGTGGGTCAACGGGGATCTGGATTTCAGCGCCAATACCAGCAACTGGGACGTCAAGCAGGACTTGGCCCGCAGCCTCCTCTGGACCTATTGCGGTAAAAACGCGGATATCTGGAAATGCCCGGCGGACCGCAGTTCGGTGACGGTCAGCGGCAAGGTTTACCCCCGGGTGCGCAGCATCGCCATGAATGCGTGGTTCAACTCGACCGATGTGGATGGGTTCGGCTCGGGGTTCCGCATTTACTATAAAATGAGCGATGTTTTCAACCCCGGTCCCGCCCGCACCTGGGTGTTCCTCGATGAGCGGGAGGACAGCATCAACGATGGGGAAATGGTGATCGGCATGACCGGGTATCCGGACCAGCCGACCCAATGGCGGATCGTGGATTACCCTGCCAGCTACCATGGCGGGGCGGGCGGGCTTTCGTTCGCGGACGGCCATTCGGAAATCAAAAAATGGCGGGATGCCAGGACCATGCCCTTGTTGAAAAAAGGGCAGAAGCTGGACCTGAATGTTTCCTCACCCAACAACCAGGACATGTTTTGGATGATGGAGCGCTCCACCCGCAGGAAGTAGCCCCGCCCCGCCGCCCGCTTGAAATCCCCCGGCCCATCCTGGGGCCGGATCGGCCACGCCTTGACCTCAAAGCTTATGACCAAACCCATGCTCCCCGCTCTCCTGTTGCTGGCGGCCTGGCTGCCAACCGCCCGGGCCCAATACCCCGGCTGGCAACACTCCGGCTCCCTCCACCTCCTGACCACGCCCGCCGGGGCGGACCTGCCGGCCGAGGCCCGGGAAAAAGACTTCCCCCTGCTCGTGCGGCTGCACCGCGACTTTTTCAATTTCAGCGAAGCCGGCGCCCACGGCGAGGACATCCGCTTTTCCAGCGGCGGCCAGCCCTTGGCCTTCCAGGTCGAGGAATGGGACCCAGCCGAAGGCACCGCCAGCTTCTGGGTGCGCATTCCGGTCATCCAGGGCAACGCCCGCCAGGAAATATCCATGCACTGGGGCAAGGCGGGGGCCACCAGTGAATCCAACGGCGGGGCGGTGTTCAACGAGGCCAATGGCTATGCGAGCGTGTGGCACATGAATGCTCCGGTGCAGGATGCCGTGGGCACCATCCCTGCCCGGGATGACGGCACGACCGCCACGGTGGGGGTGATCGGGCCGGCCCGCCACCTGGCCGGCGGCCAGGGGATATTCGGCGGGGAAAAAATTACCAGCTTGCCCGCCGGCGGCAGTTCCCATACCTCGGAGGTGTGGTTCCGCCCGGAAAAGCCCAACGGCCGGGTTTTGGGCTGGGGCAATGAACAAGGGCAAGGCAAGGTGGTGATGAATTTCCGCAGTCCGCCCCATGCCGAAATGGATTGTTATTTCTCCGCGGGAAACGTGGCGGGCAGTAGCGCCGTCCCCCTGGGGGAGTGGACGCATGTGGCCCACACCTTTCATCAAGGCGAGGCCCGGATCTACGTGAATGGCGTCTTGGATGGCACCTCGAAAAACCGGGGCGCCCCGTTGAACATCAGGAGCCCGGCCCGCCTGTGGATCGGCGGCTGGTACCACCACTACGATTTCGTAGGGGACATCGACGAGGCGCGCATTTCCCGGGTGGCCCGCTCCGCCGCCTGGATCAAGCTCGAGTATGAGAACCAAAAGCCGCTGCAGACCCTGGTGGGGCTGGTGGTGCCGCCGGGGAACGCTTTGTCTGTCTCCACGCCGAAGCTCAGCCTGTTGGAAGGCCGGAGCGCGGAGATCTCCGCGCAGGCTGGCGGTGCCCTGAAAACCTTTTGGATCCTCCAGCGGAATTGCCGCGAAACCGTGGCCGCGGTGGACCGTTTGAGGTTCAAACTGGACGCCGGACGGGTGACGGGAGACCAATCCTTCCATCTGCAATTCCGGGCGGTTTACCCGGATGGCATCAAAACCCTGGATATCCCGGTCACCATCAAGGAAGACATCCAGGAACCAGTCTTCACCCTTCCCGCGCCGGCCCAATGGGACGGGCGGCGGAGCCTCGTGGTGGTGCCGGTGGTGGCCAACCTGGCTGAGATGCAGGCCAAGGGCGCCGGCGTCCTGCATTACCATTGGAATCAGGCGGGGCCGGCGGTCATCAAGGAGATCGCTCCCGGCAAACTCCTTCTGGAACGGGCCCAGAACAGCGGCACCCTCGCCATCACGCTGGCCGTGGACAATGGCGGGGCCGCCACCATCCAATCCGCCGCCATCAAGGTCACCGAGCCGGCCACCGACCCGTGGGTGCCCCAGCCTCCCGGCCGCGAGGAAACACCGCAGGATAACCAGTTCTTCGCCCGCGACGACCGGAACGAAGGCTGGCTCCATTATCGGGGAACCCTGGCCGCCGCCGCGGACAAGGTCTTCCTGCGGGTTTATGCCGGGGATCAATTGGTTCACGATGAAAGTCTGCCCCCGGCCGCGGACCGGAGCTACGCCCTGGCTGCCCGCCTTCAGCCGGGACTCATCAAATACCGGGCCGAAATGGGGACGCAAAGCGGCCACCGCGAAACCGTGCTGCATACGGCCACCAACCTGGTCTGCGGGGACGCCTATATCATCAACGGCCAATCCAATGCGGAGGCCACGGATGTAGGCCCCACGGACCCGCCCTACACCAGCGATTGGATCCGCAGTTTCGGCAGCCCCGCCGGCCATCCCGAGGGCGCCCGGCTCGATTACTGGGGTAACGCGGTCTGCCGCAGCCGCCAGGGCGGCCAGGCCCAGGTGGGCTATTGGGGGCTGGAACTGGCCCGCCGCCTTTTGGAAAACCAGCAGATCCCCATTTGCATCCTCAATGGCGCCGTGGGCGGCACGCGGATCGATCAGCACCAGCGGAACCCGGCCAATCCCGAGGATGTCTCCACGATTTATGGCCGGCTGCTCTGGCGGGTGCGGCGGGCCGGGCTGACCCACGGCATCCGCGCCGTGCTGTGGCATCAGGGCGAAAACGACCAGGGCGCCGATGGCCCCACGGGCGGTTTCGGCTGGGAGACCTACCGGGATTACTTCATCGACCTGGCGGCCGCCTGGAAACAGGACTACCCCAATATCCAGCACTACTACGTCTTCCAGATCTGGCCCAAGGCCTGCTCCATGGGGGTGAACGGCTCCGACAACCAACTGCGCGAAGTGCAGCGGACCCTGCCTGCCTGTTTCTCCCACCTGGATGTGATGTCCACCTTGGGGATCAAACCGCCCGGCGGTTGCCACTATCCCCCCGCCGGCTACGCGGAGATCGCGCGGTTGATCTGCCCCCTCCTGGAACGGGACCTTTACCACAAGGTTTTCCCCGGCCCCATCACCGCCGCCAATCTCCGGCAGGCCCGGTTCACCAGCCTTCAGAAGGACGAATTGGCGCTGGAGTTCGACCAGCCCATGGCCTGGCACGATTCCCTGGTGAGCCAGTTTTACCTGGATGGTGGCCAGGCCAAGGTGCTTTCCGGATCGGCCCGGGATAACGTCATCACGCTCAAGCTGGCGGGCGCCGGATCAGCCGGAAAAATCACCTACCTGGACAGCCAGCGCTGGGATGTGAACAACCTGCTTTATGGCGCCAACGGCCTCGCCGCCCTCACCTTCTGCAAGGTCCCCATCACCCCCGTCGCCGTGGCCGGCGAGGTGGGCGGCTTGCGCTTCAGCCTGCCGGAGCCGGCGGTGGATGCCGGGGGCGGCACCCTCGAAAGCCAGGTTCAGGCCACGCCGCCGGGCGATCTCGGCCCCTTGGCCACGGAAGCGCCGGAAGGGAAGGCACTGGTTCGCACCTGGACCCTGGCGTTTGCGGAGCCTTGCCGGAGCAACGTTACCGTGACCGCCGCGGTGGAAATCGACCAGGACTCCGTGGTGGCGGCGATCCTGCCCGGTTTGGACGGGGTGGTGCGGCAGGTGGCCCTGGACCATCCCACGGCGTGGCCTGCCCGCTACGTGCTCGGCCAGGGAGCGGCCGGCCCCCAAGCCGGCACTGAGCTGGCCCTGCCCGCCATCGGGCTCCTCACGAAAAAAGGCGCCACCATCGGCCTGGCGCTCGATCCCTTCTGCGGCGTGGCCTTCCGCTGGCGCCATGCCGAACCCGGGCGGTTGCGGATCGAAGCCTCCACCACCTACCTGGGCGCCCGTGTCCCCCTGCGCGAGGAGCGGCGCACCCTGGCCCTGGCGGCCCACCCGAACCGTTTGGATGCGCCCTTCGCCGCGTTTTACGCCACCGTGCCGGAGCTCAAACCCGCCCCGGCCTGGGTGCATGGCGTCCGCCTGGTTTACTACGACTACTTGAGCCAGGATGGCCAGGGCTGGTTCCGTGACATCGACGAATTGGCCCGGCGCTTGCCGGACCGGGCGGACCGCGCGAAAGTCGCCCTCTGCCTCCATGGCTGGTACGATTACCTGGGCCGCTACGCCTTCGACGAAGCCACCGGCGCCCTGGCCCGCCAATGGATTCCGTTCCCGCAAACTCGGAATAAACCGATGACCCCGGAGGATCTGCGGCAACGGCTGCGCTACGCCCGCGAACGGGGTTTCCATCCCTTGCTCTATTTCGCCGATGGCGTTCTGGCTGACGATAAGGCGCCCGGATTCGACCCGCGGCGGGTGTATGTGGATGGCGGCGGCCGCACCCAGTTTCCCTGTTGGAAGGGGCCGGACACGCTGGGCGACAACCGCTACCAGGATCCGGCTCATCCGGCCGTGCGCGCCCATTACCTGGATTACCTGCGCGCCCTCCTCCGCGAGGTGGGCGAAGAGACCGACGGCTTTGTGCTCGATGAATCTTTCTACATCCGCCGCGAGTGGATCTCGGCCACCCGGCCGGACCAGCCCGCTTACGCGGACCGGGCGATGATGACGCTCGTGGCCCAACTGGCCCAACTGGCCCAAACCCAGAGCGCCGGCCGGCTGGTGTTTCTCACTTCCGACATCCAGGGCGACCCCACCTACGGGCTGCCGGGTAACACACCGCCCAGCGCCTTGGTGGCGCACGGCACCTACCAGGACAGCGGCGCCGACCCCGGACGCTGGGCCGGCGGGCTGTTCCCGAACTACCGCAACAGCCTGTGGAGCTGCGCCTGGGAACCCATCACCCGCCAGCGGGCTTATAACCGCACGAACGCCGTGGAATGGGGTCTGCCGCAGGGCCTTTCCAATGGCTGGGGGGACAACACCGGCCCCGCCGATATGGCGGCCAGGCACCCCGAACTGCTCGCCGAAATGATCCGGCGGTTCCACGAGTGCCAGGCTCCCCGCAAACGCTATGTGGCGCAAGTTGCCATCTCGACCCAATACGGAACCACCCGTGAAGATTTCCTGGTCGGAACCCAAAAGAACCGCGGCTTCATCTTGTTGCCGCGCCGGGAACCGGCGGCCGGCCCCCGGCCCTGGGTGTGGTATGCCCCCACCTTTGTCCAGCCCGGCGGCGGGCTTCCCGATCCGAGCCACACCTGGATGTTCGACCAGTGGTTGACCAATGGCTTCGCCATCGGCGGCGTGGATGTGGGCGAGTCCTACGGGAATCCGGCGGGGCGCGCGGTGTTCACGGAGTACCACCGCACCGTCGTCCAGCGCTACGGGCTCTCCCCCAAAGCGTGCCTGCTGCCGCAAAGCCGCGGCGGGCTGATGCTCTACAACTGGGCGGCCGAACACCCGGACCTGGTGCAGTGCGTCGGCGGCATCTACACCGTGTGCGACCAATCCAGCTGGCCCGGCTTGAGCCACTCCAGCCCGGCTTACGGGCTGGGCGCGGCGGAGCTGGCCCAATGCCTGGACCAGCACAATCCCATCGGCCGCTTGGGGCCGCTGGCCAAAGCCCGCGTCCCGATCCTCCACCTGCATGGCGATTCGGACACCGTGGTGCCCCTGGAGCGCAACAGCGGCGAGCTGGCGCGGCGCTACCAGGCCCTGGGCGGCGACATGCAATTGATCATCATCCCCGGCAAAGGGCATGAGGTCTGCCCGGAGTTTTTCCATAACCGCGCCCTGGTCGATTTCTTCCTGAAACAAACCCGGCCTTGAAATCGGCAACTGCCGCGGCTGGACTTATGCTGCAACCCAACCCGGCGCTGGCGGAGGCAAAAATCGGAACGGACTGCTCCGGGGTGGCCCAATATCCCGGCTGCCCGGTGATCCTGACCCGCGGCTACCGCGTGGCCCAGGTGATGGCCGGCAGCCACGCGGAATTGCCCCCGGCTTTCCTGGCCAAGCCTTATGATTTTGAACCGCTGCGCGACCCGGAACTGGGCCTCCTGGGAAACCCCGGGCAGAGCTGAATAATGCTGGGGGACCCACTGGATTCCATCGGGGCCAGCCGGCGATTCCCGGCGTGACCCCGTGGTTGTTTGTCGAAATGGCTTTGTCGAAATGGCTTGCGGGGCCAAAAGGCATGGTCCAGCATGCCTCCTCTGCCGAATTTATGAAATATGATCAGAGCAAACCGGGGCAGTGGAGGTTCCCGTTTCCGGCCGCGTTATTGTGGTTTTGGATGTTGATTCCCCTGGCTGAAGGAGGCACCTACCAGGTGGCCGCGGATACCGGAAACACCTCCTCCGGGGCGGCGTATACTTCGCTGGACATCGGCAATCCGGCGGTTCCGGGCAGGATCGTGGAGGTGCCCGGAGGCTGCGATCTCACCGGCGGCGGCGCGGATATTGGCGGAACCAGGGACCAGTTTCAATTGGCGTACCAGCCACAGAGCGGCGATTTCGATTTCCGGGTGCGCCTGGCGGACCTGAGCGTGAGCGATCCGTACGTGAAGGCGGGCTTGATGGTTCGCGAGAGCGTGCTGGACACGGCGCGTTTTGCCGCGGTGTTCGCCTCCTCGCCGCAGCTGGGCAGCTTTTTTGAGTCGCGGAGCACGGCTTCAGCGGCCGCCAAAATGAACGGCCCGAGCCTCAAGTTCCCCAGCAATTATCCTTGGGCGTGGTTGCGCCTGCGGAGGAGCGGAAACGATTTCACCGGTTACGCCGGTTTCGATGGGAAAGCCTGGCAGCAGCTCGGTGCCGTCAATCTGGCGCTTCCTTCCCAGGTCCTTTTGGGCATGGCCGTGACCAGCGGGGCGACCAATGCGCCGGCCACCGCGAAATTCCGCGACCTTGGCCCGGCCGAAAACCCCGCCTCCTTTACCTATGCGCCCAGCCGCGAGGCCATCGGGCCTTCCAACCGCCGGACCAGTTTGATCTTCTCGGAAATCATGTATCATCCCAAGGTCCGGGCCGATGGCCAGAACCTCGAATTCATTGAGATCTACAACGGGGAGGAGATCTTCCTAAACCTGGCCGGCTGGCGGATCACCGGCGCGGTCGATTTCACTTTTCCAGAGGGGTTCTGCCTGGTGGCCGGACAATTCGTGGTGATTGCTTCGGATCCCCAGGCGGTCCAATCGGTTTATGGGATCCAGGGGGTGTTGGGTCCTTACCAAGGGCAGTTGAACCACATCAAAGGCACGCTCACTTTGCTCAACCCGGCGGGGGCGGTGCGGGCGGACCTTGACTACTCGGCGGCCCCTCCGTGGCCCGCTGCGGCCGCTGGCTCGGGCCATTCGTTGGTGTGCCTCAAGCCCAGCTACGGCGAGGCGGATCCCCGGGCCTGGGGCGCGAGCCAGTTGGTGGGTGGTTCGCCCGGCTGGGATGATCCGATCGTCCCCAACCCTTGGGCGGGTGTGGTGATCAATGAATTCCTCGCCAAACCAGCCACCGGGGAGGCGGAATTCATTGAACTATACAACGCCAGCCAGTCCGCCGTGGATCTTTCCGGCTGTTTTCTGACCGATTCCGCTGAAACCAATAAATTCCGCATTCCGGACGGAACCATATTGGCGGCCCACAGCTGGATTTCCTTCAGCGAGGCACAGACGGGTTTTGGCCTGAGCGCGGCCGGGGAAACCCTCTGCCTGGAGAGTGCGGACCAGTCGCGGGTCCTGGATGCGATCCGTTTTGAAGCGCAGGAGGAGGGGGTGAGTTCGGGACGTTCTCCGGATGGCGGCCCGGTGGTGCGCCGGCTCGCCAATCCAACCCCGGGCCAGGCCAACGCGGCCTGGCGACCGGAAGGAGTGGTGATCAACGAACTGATGTACGCGCCCATCAGCGGCGATGCGGATGACCAATACATTGAGCTATACAATCGCTCCGCCAGCGCCGCCGATCTCAGCGGCTGGAGTTTTACCGATGGCGTGAGCTTCTCTTTTCCCGCGGGAAGCTCGATCCCGCCTGGCGGCTATTTGGTGGTGGCGCGGAACCTCCCACGCCTGCTGGCCAACTATCCCCAGCTCAATCCGGCGAATGCCCTGGGCAACTTCAGTGGGAAATTAAAGGGCGGCGGGGACCGCTTGGCCCTGGCCAAACCGGCGGTTAAAGGCAAAGACCTCATCTACATTACGGTCTGTGAGGTCACCTGCGCCTCTGGCGGGCGCTGGCCGGAGCTGGCCAATGGCGGCGGATCCAGCCTGGAGTTAAAGGATGCTCATGCCGACCCGCTCCTGGCCTCGAACTGGGCGGCGAGTGATGAAACCCAGAAGGCGTCCTGGGCATCGTATGAGGCTACCGGCGTGCTGAACCAGGCCAACCAGACCGTTGCGGCGAACAAGTTTTTTATCCTCTCGCTCGGCCAGAGTGAGTGTTTGATAGACGATATCGAGGTGTTCAAGACCGGCGGCACCAACGTGCTGACCAATCCCGGATTCGAGAATGGCAAGACCGGCTGGAATTTTTATGGCACCCATATTGCCTCCAGCATCGAGAATAATGGCGCCTTCGCGGGCAACAATTGCCTGCGCCTCCGCTCCACCGACGTGGGGGACGAAGGGCCCAATTCGATTCGTGGCAGCCTGACCACGACGCTGGCCGCCAATGCCGTCGTCACTATCCGCGTCAAAGCCCGCTGGCTCTCGGGCTGGCCTGAAATTCTCTTCCGGGTGCGTGGGAACGGAATGGAGCTGCCGGTGGCCCTGCGGGTTCCGGCCAATCTGGGAACCCCCGGCCTGCCCAACAGCCGGCGGGTCGATAATGCCGGACCTTCCATCAGCGAGGTGGTTCATTTCCCTCCGGTTCCGGCGGCCAGCCAGGCGGTGGTCGTCACCGCGCGGATTTCGGACCCGGACGGAGTGGCCGCACCGCAGTTGATCTATCGGGTGGATCCCAGCACCACCACGGCGACCGTGACGATGCGGGAGGATGGCGTCCGAGGTGGGGTTTACACCGCCACCATTCCGGCGCGCGCCAGCGGCTTGGTGGCTTACCGGATCCAGGCGCAGGATGCCGCGGCGGTTCCCGCCACCAGCCTGTTCCCGGAGGACGCACCCACCCGCGAATGCCTGATCCGGTGGGCGGATCCGACTCCGTTCGGCTCCTTTCCGCATCACCATTTGTGGAGCACGACGGCCTACGCCAATGACCTGGCGACCAAGCCTGGACAGGATCGGAAAACGCGCGACTGCACGATCGTTTATGATACGCGGGTGATTTACAATGCGGGCTGGTGCAACAAAGGCAGCCCCTTTCACGGGGGCCTGGGTTCGTACTCCACCACTTTCGCGGATGACGACCGGCTGCTGGGCAGCGACCGGCATGTGTTCAGATCCAGTGGCAACGCCGCGGACGAGTCCACCGAAATGGCCGGCGCGGTCGCTTACTGGATGGCGGAACAAATGGGCCTGCCCTTCAGTCATACCCGCTACACGCGTTTGTACCGCAACGGCATTCTGCATTACCCGGTTGATTATGATATCGAAGTGCCAGACCGCTCGATCGCCAAGGATTGGTACGGCGGCGGCGGCCTGGATGACACCCTCTTCAAGGTTTCCGGCTGGTTCGAATACGACGATAGCAATGGGAACGGCCCCGGCTCCCTCGTCTGGGCCAGTTTCCAGAAAAAACCCAGCACCGCCCCTCCCTACAAACAGGCCGCCTATCGCTTCAACTGGCTCTCCCACCCCGGCGGAAGAACCGCCAACAACCACACGCTGATCTTCAACCTTATCACCGCCTCCACCGCCACCGACAAGGTGACGCAGCTGATGAATCTCGCCAACGTGGAACAATGGATGCGGACCTTCGCCCATCGGCGGATGATCGGCGACTGGGACTCCTGGAGCTACAACACCGGCCAAAACATGTACCTCTACGCGCCGCTGGGGCAGCGGGCGGCGCTTTTTTCCTGGGACCTGGATTTCGTGCTGGGGTTGGGCGAAGGCGCCTCGGTGAACCAGCTCTTCACGGCAGGGGAGGATGGCGTGATTGGCGCGCTCTTCAATGTCCCCGCTTATCGCCGGATGTTGTGGCGGGGGTATCAGGACGCGGTGAACGGGCCTTTGCAAAAGGTGGCCTCCGATGCTCAATTCGACGCGCGGCGGGCGGCTCTCCTCAAAAATAATGTCACCGCCACGGCCCCCACCTCCTTGAAAAGCTACGTCACCGCGCGCCGCAGCTTCCTGCAAACGCAAATCAAGAGCGCCGATGCCGCGGCCTTCTCGGTCACCACCCGGAATTTCACTTCGTCGACTTCCATGGCCACGATCACGGGCGTGGCGCCGTTTGGCGTGGCCACGATTGAGATCAACGGCACGGCCTATCCCGTAACCTGGACTGGCAATACCGCGTGGACCATCAAGGTGCCCCTTACCGGGCCGACGAATACCCTGCAAATTGTCGGGAGAGATCTTCGCGGACAGCTCTATCCTGGAGCGGCCGGCCAGGTGACCGTCGAATACACCGGGGCCGCTCCCCAGCCGCAGGATTGGGTGGTGATCAACGAAATCATGTGCCAGCCCGCGCAGCCGAACGGGGAGTATGTCGAGCTGTTCAACCGGCATCCGAGCTATGCTTTCGACCTTTCGGGCTGTAAGCTGAGTGGCACTGGCTTCTATTTCGCTCCCGGGACCTTTATTCAACCCAATCGCTATCTGGTCGTCGCCAGGCAATCGGCCGCGTTCGCTGCCGCCTATGGCGCCACCATCCCCTTGGCCGGGGAGTTCCCGGGCAATCTTAAGTCGGGCGGCGAAATTGTGCGCTTGCTCAAACCGGGCGCCACGCCGGATCAGGATCTGGTCATTAGTGAGCTGCGTTACGAAAGCACGACTCCCTGGCCGGTGATCGGATCCGGAAGCGGCGTGTCGCTGCAATTGATCGATCCCACCCGGGACACCCGGCGGGCCGCCAATTGGGCCGCCAGCGCGGCCTCTCCTTTCCGCACCCCGGGCGCCGCCAATAACGTCGCCGCGGCGCTGACCGAGTTCCCACCCCTGTGGCTTAACGAAGTGGAGCCGTTAAATTCCACGGGCCTCCGCGATGGCACCGGCCAGCCCAAGCCGTGGATCGAGCTCTACAATGCCGGGACCAACACGCTTTCACTCAATGCCTTTTATCTCGCCACCAATTATACCCAGCTCACCCAATGGGCCTTTCCCGCGGACGCGCAAATCAATCCGGGTGAATTCAAGGTGATCTTCGCCGATGGCCAGCCCGAGCTCTCCTCGGCGGAGGAGTTGCATGCGAATTTCCAATTGCCAGTGGATTCCGGCTCGGTCGCGCTGGTCCGTTTGGAAAACGGCCAGCCGCAGGTGCTCGATTATATCAATTACCCTGCCGTGGGCGCCGGCCATTCCTTTGGATCTTTCCCGGATGGCCAACCCCTCGAGCGCATGGCCTTTTTCGTGGTCTCTCCGGGGGCGCCGAATAACGGGGGCAGCGGCAATGCTCCGCGGTTCAACCAGGTCCTGTTGAGCGGAACTCAACTGACCCTCGGCTGGGCCACGATTCCGGGGCATGTCTATGGCATCGAATGGAAAGACGATCTGAACCAGCCCACCTGGCAGCCACTCGGTGCCCCTGCGACCGCCACCGGGACCAGCCTCTCCACGACGCTGAACGTAGCGGATTCCTCGAAAAGGTTTTTACGGGTGGTGGAGGTGCCTTGATCAGGAATCACCGAGGGTTCCACGCTGGTATTGATTCGCCATGCCCGCGTTTTCCGGCTGGCTTTGCGCTTCCCCGTCAACGTCAGGACCGTGTCCCTGGCGCGGCGCACGGGCGTGGCGATGCCACCGTTGCTGATGGCGGCCTGCCGTTGGCCGTCGCCGGCGGGTCCTGATCATTTTCCGACGAGGCCCAATTCCGCGACATTGATGCACGGGGCATCCGCGCTGCGGAGCGCCACGAATTTGAAGAAACGGCCCGGGACCGGTTTGGCGAACATCACCTTCTGCTGAATGGGATTGGCCTTGATGTTTCCGAACTCGCCCCGCGCCGCGGGAGCGCCCCAATCCCTCCCGTTTTCGCTCAGGTAAAACGCGTATTCGGCCACGTTGCCCACCGTGCAGGCATCCTGGCGCGGCAGGTAAAGAAAACCGGCTATTTCCCGCACTTGGCCGGTATCCACCACGATCTCCTGCGGGGGCGGTTGGCGGCCCGCCTCGGTATGGGTGTGCCAGAAGGTGTTGGGCTGGCCGTCGATGGCGTTGGCGGCCGCGCCGCCGGGGGGCGCCTCGCAGCTGGCCGAAATGATTTTCCAGCCCTCCCGGGAGAGTCCTGGCTCCCGGCGGGCCGCCAGCGCGTTCCCCGCTTCTGCGCGGCTGTAGGCGGGCTCCAGGTGGACGGCCACCCCGGCGATGGCCGGGCAGGCCGCCGCTTGGGTGATGCGCAGCCGGAGCTTGGCGCTGGTGATCGGCTGGCCCCGCCACAGGCGCCGCGCGCCGATGGCCGTGCCGGAGGCGAATTCCCGCCACCCGCCGTCCACCGCCGCGTCCAAGGCCCATTCATCGACGCGGTGGCCCAGGGTGATCTGCTCGCGCAAACTCACCACACTGAATTCAACCGGCCGGCCAAAATCGAGCGTGAGTTCGGCGGCCGTCACGGCATCGTCGGTGGCCCAATACCGGCCTTTTTCGCCGGCCAGGACATTGGCCGCCGCATATCGCGGGTCGCCGCCCCGGACCTGGCTGGCGGAGGCCTGGGCGCCTTGGGCCAGATCGGTGCCGAAGATATCCCGCAGGCGGCGGCCAAACTCCGCCAGCGCCGCGGCGTCCTCGTCGCAAATGAGGCCCCGGCGATCGGGAGCGAGGCCGACATCCAGCGCGCTGTTGCGGCCCACGGAAGCAAAGTAAAGATTCACCAGGTGCGCGGGGGTTTTGGGCCGGTCGCCCGGCTGCCAGAACCACCCCCCCCGCAGTGGGAAATCGGCCTCGGCCGGCAGCCACATTTTGCCGTGGCGGTGGCCGTTGGGGGCTTCGTCGTAATTGCTGTCGCCTACGGGCATCTCGTAGAAATATCCCGTTTCCGGATTGAGGCGCACCTCTTCGTGGGTCGCCCGGTATTTGGGGGTGAAGGTGGCCCAGCAGGGATCCCCGGAAATGCCCGTTTCCGAGCCGTTCCAGCGGATGTCGGGGCCCAGGTCCGAGAAGACGCAGGCGCCGGGTTGGAGTCGGTGGACGATGGTGCGGATGATGTCCGGGAAATCGTAGTAGGTTCGGCGGCTAATGTTGCGCGTTTCCCGGGCGCCGCCGTAATAACCGTCACCGCCATTGGCGCCATCGAACCAGACCGCGAAAACCGGCCCGTACCCGCTGAGCAACTCGGTCAGTTGGTTGCGGAAATAGGTGACGTATTCGGGCCGGCCGTAAGCCGGGTGGTTCCGGTCCCAGGGGGAAAGGTAGATGGCCACCTGGAGCCCCTCCGCGCGGCAGGCTTCCGCCAGCTCTTTCACCATATCGCCCTGGCCCTTCCGCCACGGGCTGCGCTGCACCGAGTAGCTGGTGTATTTCGAGGGCCACAGGCAAAAGCCGCCGTGGTGTTTGGCGTCGATGATCAATCCCCGCAAGCCCCCGGCGCGGGCGGCCCGCACAATCTGCCGGGCGTCGAACTCCCGGGGGTCGAACCGGGCGGGATCTTCGTCCCCGTAGCCCCATTCCTTGCCATAGTAGGTGATGGTGGAAAAGTTCACCATGCCGTAAAGCTCCAGCTCGTGCCATTGGAGCTGGCGCGCGGAGGGCACCGGGCCGTAGGGAACGGGCGCGGGAACCGGCGCGTCCCCGGGGACCCCCATCGTGGTGCAGGCGAGCCAGGCACTGAGAACGGCAATCTGGTTTTTCATAAAATCACTCCGCTGGTTTGGGGTTTGCATAACCGGCCAGACCGGGGCTGGCCGGGGCTCGATGGGACGCTTGAAAAACCGTTCATGGCTTTTGGATCAGGCCGCTTTCCCAGGCCATCCGCCGGATATCGGGTTGCACCGGGTGCTTCCACAGGGACAAGCCCTCCAGGTGATCCTGCAAGCCACCGAGCAGGTAGCGCGCCTGGGTGGCGTAAAGCCGTTCCACGGCGTCCGTTTTGGTGGGGGGTATGCCCTCCAGGCGGGGAATGCGCAGGCGGCCCGTGGCCGCCAGTTGGCGGCGGTCCCGGAGTGCGGCCAGCACCTGCACCACCACCCGGGCCTGGCCCGCCTCATACCCCTCGCCGAGCCGCGCTTTTTCCATGGCCGCAAGGAAAACGCCCACCGCCGCAAACCCGGCGGCCTCCGGGCCGGGCAGCGGATTCCAGAAAGCCTGATCCCCGGCGGCGGGAATGCTGGTTGGGAGAGCGGCTGCGGGCACCCCCTCGGGCTGGGCATCGCCCAGCAAAAACTCCACCGTCACCCGGGGCCTTTCCCCGTCGAGCGGCAGGAACACCGAGCCGTCCGCCTCGAGCGGCTGGGGCTGGCCGTCGATGACCGCCCGGGATGGCTTGCCCTGGCCGGTGACGGCGAGGTAGAGACGCGTCCGGCCAAAAGCGGCAGGCATTTTCTGCACCAGGCGGGTGATCCCGGGCGGGATGTGAGGCCACAGGCGCAGCCCCCGGGCGGTGTAGCCGTATTCAAACAGACCGCGCAGGAGCCCGGCGGGAGCCCCCCAGCAATCATACACCATGTTGTACGGCTGGCTGAGGGTTCCGGGCCAGGGCAGCAATCCCCACGAGCGCAGCGGCGCCTCGGCGCGGAAGGCTTCCAGCATCGGGCGCATCGCGGCCCAGGCGGCCAGCGGATGCGCGTATTCTCCCGCCCGGAAGCAGGCCATGTCCATGGTTCCCTGGTGGGCTGGCCAGCCGCCGCCATTGCACCAAAAGCCGTACGTCATGTCCCCCTCGCCCGCGTGGTCGTCGTAGCCGGGATAATTCGGGATGACCAGCCCGTGCGGCGCGAGGCCGCCGGGCGGCTGCGGGCCTTTGACCTGGTCCAGCATGAACCGGATGATGCGCCGGTTGGCCGGATCGTCGGTCACCCGGAAGGCGCCGGCGTAGTGGTTGGGCTGCGCCTCGAAGTAACCGTGTTTGGCCGCGCCGAACACCCCCCGGCGCGTGCCGGCGAGATCCTCACCCCGGATGAAACAACCCTCGGGCGTCAGCAAGCGCGGCAGCGCCTGGCGGACCCGGCCGGCGGTGGCCCGGTAGGCCGCCGCCTGGCCCCCCTGTCCGCAGAGGTCGCAGACCTCGGCCAGGCGCTCCAGGCCAGCCACATAGTTCACCGAAAGCTCGGTGAGATATCCCTGGCCCGGGCTTCCGTCCTGGTTCCGCGGGGCATAGGAGGGCGCCAGGAGGTTGCAGCCTTTGCCGGCCCGGAGCAGGTTCACGTCCGGATCGCGCCGGGTGTCGAGAAAGGCCGCCACCCTCTGGAGCTGGCCCAGCCGCTCCCGGGCGGCCGCCGGCTCGTGCCGGACCAGCAGGCGGTCCGCCTCCAGGACCAGTCCGGCGACGGTGGTTCCGATGAACCAGTCCGCGTCGGTGGCGCCATCGCCCTGGTTATACCACACCCCCTGCTCGTGGATTTTTCCATCCCGTACCTTGCCCACCCCGCCCCCGGGCAGGCGCGGATCGCCGAAGCCGTTTTCGCTCCCCCCGTTGAGCCAGAAAAACGCGGCGTCGCACAGGCAGCCATCGGGTGCCACCAGGCCCCGGGCATCCTTGCGCCGGCCGTCGCCCATGAGTTCGAACCACATGGCCTGGGAATTGGCGATCCACGTGGCATAGGGCTCCTCGCCCAGGAAGGGCATCATGGCATAGGTGGCGCCGAACGTGTTCTGGATCCACCAGCAAGGCCAGACGGGACCTTCCACCAGGCCGTCCCAATCCCGCTTGTAAAGCAGCGGCAGGCTGGCCACATAAGGTGAAGGCCGCGTGGTGGCGAACGCCGCATCCAGCGCGTCCAGGATCTGGAGGTCTCCCTCACCTTCCACGTGGGGACCGGAAAAATGCGCCGCGCCGGCGGCCGGTGCGGGGCCGGCGGACCACATCGCCCCGCAGGCGGCCAGGATGGCCGCGAGGCGGCCTGGTGTTGGTTTTTTCATAAGCATGATGGTCTGCAATCTGGGTCTGGTTCAGTGCCTCCCCAAGTTGGCGCCCCAATCGATTTTGGCTTTGTCCACGCCGTCCCCCAATTCCACGAGCCGGTCGGCGCGGCGGCCATCGTTGCCCGTGAGGCCGATGGCTTGTGTATCCCGCCCCTCCACCCTCACCAGGGTCCCCACCTCGTTGAGCGCCCGGAGGCCGTGGACAAATGCCTGGCGGGTTTGCTGCAGACGCACCAGGCATCCGGCGCTGCGGTCCCCTTGGGCCTGGCAGTCCGCCAAGGTGAGATCCTCGGCATCGTCCGTCACGATCGCGGGGCGCAGGTCGGGGGCCGCCAGGTCGAACTGGACGTGGTTCAGCACCAGGCCTTTCACGTGGTGGGCATAGAGACCGTAGGCGGGCAGCACGCCAAACATGAAATATTCGGGATAGGTATCCGGCAGGTCCGGCACTTCCCGGCGGGCGGCTTCGGCAGCCGTCCCCCCGCCGGGGAAGGTGATGTGGATGTCGCTCAGGGAAATTCCCGTGATGGGATGGCCGGGCAGACCGGTGATCGAGATGCACGATTTTTCCTCGCCGGGGAAGGGGGTGCCCGCGTTGAAGACCGTGGAACTGTAGCGCTCCGTTTGCGCGTTGGCGGCCACCCGGGCGCGGATGTTGCTGAAACGCACATCCTGGAAGGTTCCAATGGCGCGGCCGGCATTCCCATCGCGCGCCAGGATGCCGGAAACCCAATTGCCCAGCCGCAGGGATATGGGGCCGGTGACGTTGTCCATGACCAGGTTGGCGAACAGGATGTTCTTCATTTGCGCCCCTTCGGCCATCTGCAGCTTGATGCCGCACCCGAAGGTATCCTCAATGGTGCAGTTTGAAACCGCGATGTTTTCGAAATTCCCCCGCGATTCCGGTCCGAAACGAAACGCCGCCCAGCGGCTGGATAACACGCAGTTCGCGATGGTGATGTTTTTGCACGGCACCCGGCGGTTGGTTTTTAACGCGATGGCGTCATCGCCGCAGCGGAAATGGCAATTCGAAATGAAGACGTTCTGGCAGCCATCCAAATCCAGGCCGTCATTATTGGCGTTGACCACGCTGTCGATCCGGATGCCATCCACCCGGACCTGGTCACACTCGATCAGGTGAACACCCCAGGCGGCGGAGTCCTTGAGGGTCACCCCGGCCAGCGAGATTTGCCGGCAGTTGCGGAAGCACGCGATCAAATACCGGTTCTGGCGCACCCCGGCGCCCCGCCCATCGATGATTCCGGGGCCGCTCAGCCCGATGTTTTTCGCCTCGCTGGCATAAAGGAGGCAGCCATGTTTCCGATAGTCCTGCGGCTGGCCGGTGCCCAGAACTCTGGCCCCCGCTGAGAGGTGCAGGATCACGTGGTCCTTCAGCACCAAGCCACCGGTGGGATAGTCCCCCTTGGGCACGATCACCGTCCCACCCCCGCGCTCCGCGCAGTCATCGATGGCGCTTTGTAGGGCGGTGGTGTCGAGCTGGCGGCCGTCCCCTTTGGCGCCGTAATCCGCCACCCAAAACTCGCGGCCGCTGGCTTTCCGGCCGGCATCCGGGCGGGAGAGCGCTGGGGCCTCCGGGCCCGGGGAGGCAACTTCCGCCGCGGTTTGCCCGGTGCCATAAACCAGCAGCAGGAGGATAAAACGGGTGACCTGGCCGCGATCAATGCTCATGGTGATCCTCCGGTTTTTTCACGACCCTGCCTGGCTGGCCTTCGCCTTGGTCTTGGTTTTAGCCTTGGGTGCGGTTTTTCCGCCGGGCACCGGGGGCTTCCATTCGGCAGGTTTGGGCTGGGCCGTCTTCAGCGGTGCGGTATCGCCATACCTCGCCATCTCCTGCTCGAGCAACCGGGTCATCCGGGCCAGGGTGGCCGCGTGCCCGGGCTGCTCCGCCAGGTTCGCCAGCTCATGCGGATCGGCCGTGAGGTCGAAGAGTTGTGTTTTGTCCACCAGCGGGTAGCGGATGAGCTTCCAACGGTCGTCGCGGACGGCCCGCTGGCAGTCCCGGTAGGCGGTGTAAAGCGCCTCGCGCACTTTGGGCTCCCGGCCCTGGATGACCGGCAGGAGGCTTTTGCCCTCCACCGGCGGCGGGATCGCCGCCCCAGCCAGCTCGCAGAAGGTGGGGTACAAATCCATCAGGTAAACCAGCGCCTGGCTCCGACCTTGGGGAATGCCCGGGCCAACGAGGACCAGCGGGACATGCATGCCGCCAAACTCGTAGAGGTTCTGTTTGCCGAACAATCCGTGCTCGCCGAGGGATAGCCCGTTGTCGCCGGTGAAAATGATGATCGTGCGCTCGAATTCTCCCGCCGCCTTGAGCTGGGCGAAAATCCGGCCGAGATGATGGTCGAGTGCCGAAATGCAGGCATAGTAGTCGGCGATTTGCCGCCGGGTGTTTTCCGGCGTGCGGGGCCATGGGGCGAGCTGTTCGTCGCGCACCGTCATTTCACCGTTGTCCCAGGGATGCACCGGCAGGAAAGCGGCCGGCAGCGGGATGCGCTCCGGTTGGTATAGCTTGCTGAACTCCGGCTCCGCCAGGCGGGGATCGTGCGGCACTGGCGGGGCCAGATACATATAGAACGGGCGGTCCGCCGGGCGCCGTTTCAGGAAATCGATGGCGGCATCCGCCAGCCGCCGGCCGGCTCCCGACCGGCTGTCCGGGCCCTCTGCGATGCCCCGCGCGTCGTCGACGAGGTTCGTGTGGAACGCCTGGATCGCGGGGCCGAATTCATTTCCGCTTTTGCCCATGTGCCAGGTTTCGTAGCCCGCGGCGCCGAGCACTTTGGGCAGGTAGGAGGCCGCCCGGGCATACCCCGAGGCTTTTGCCTGCGCGGGCGTCTCGAGGCGCAGCCAGGAGCGCCCGGTGAGCAGCATGGTGCGGCTGGGCAGGCACACCGCGCCCACCATCGAGCCCTGGGTGTAGCACCGGGTGAACGTCAGGCCACGCTCCACCAGCGTATCGAGGTTGGGCGTTTTCAGCACCGGGTTGCCCAGCGCCTGCAGGCCATCGGCGCGATGGTCGTCGGCATGGATGTGCAGGATGTTCGGCTGGCGGGCCGGCGCCGCGGCGCCAGCCAGGGGGGCGATCCACCACGCCGCCAGCCACCACCAGGTAAAACGATTTTTCATGTCTGCCTTTCAGATTCAGGATTAACTCCGGCCGCCGCTTATTTCCGGCCTTTGGCGCCCGCCTGCACCGCGGTGTTCATCCGCTGGCGCCATGCCCACATTTTTTCCCAAACTGCACGGCTGGCCCCCAGCGGGTCAAACCGGCTGGCATCAACCTCCTCGTAAAGCTCCCGGTAGCGGTCAGGATTAAAACCGGGATTGGGACGGTTGGTTTGCGCGCTGTTCGCCTCGCGCCAGGCGGCCAGCGCCGCGCGCATCTTCACCACCCGGTCGGGATGGGCCAACGCCACATTTTGCGCCTCGGCTGGATCGGCGGCCAGGTCGTAGAGCTCGGCGGTTTCCGTGTCGTAATACTCCACGAGCATCCAGTTCCCCTCCCGCAGGGCGCCGCTGGGACGGCTTCCCTGGTTGGTGTAGTGCGGGAAATGCCAGCCCAAGCTGCGCTGGGCCGCGGAACCCCGCCCTTGCAGCAACGGCGCCTGGCTCACTCCGTCCAGGCCGGCCGGTTGGGGCATCCCGGCCATTTCCAAAAGCGTGGGCACCCAGTCGGTGTTGATCACCGGCGTGTCCACCACTTTCCCGGCCGGCACCCGGCCCGGCCAGCGGACCAAGAGGGGGATCCGCAAACCGCCCTCATAGACGAATCCTTTCCCGGCCCGGTAGGGAGTGTTGTGCGTGATCCGGGCATGGGACCCCTCGGGCACGTGCAAGCCGCCATTGTCCGAGGTGAAGATGACGATGGTGTTTTCCGCCAGCTGCAGGGCCTCCAGCCTGGCCAGCAGCCGCCCCACGGTGTCATCGATGGTTTCGATCACCGCGGCATAGACCGGTTCGAAGGCCTGGGTATTGCCGGCGATGCGCGTGGGCTGGGCGTCGTAGGGGATATGCGGGGCGTTGTGCGCCAGGTAGATCAGGAACGGCCGGTTCCGGTTGGTCTCCATAAAGCGCTCCGCGCAGGCGGTCAAATCGTATTCGCCCTTGCCCCCCTCGGTGGCGGAAGGCCTCGTATTGGCCTGGCCGGGATGATACAGGTCAAACCCATGCTCCAGCGGCCCGAAACCGTTGCCGCCCACGTGCCATTTGCCGATGGCGGCCGTCACGTAGCCAGCCGCCTTGAAATACCGGGGCAGCAGCTTCTCGGTGAGCGGCAATTGCATCTGGATTTCCGGATGCAGCACCTTCTGCGCGGCGCAATCCGGACGCCCCGGCAAATAGGTGGTCAAGTGCAGGCGGGCGGGCGCCTTGCCGGTGAGGATGGCGGCCCGGGATGGCGAGCAGATGGGCTGGGCGCAATAGGCGGCGGTGAAGCGCATCCCCTGGCCGGCCAGCCGGTCCAGGTTGGGGGTATGATGGTCCGGGCGGCCGTAACAGTGCAGATCGTTAATGCCCAGGTCATCGCATAGGATGAATACGATATTGGGCCGGGCGGGGGTGGCCGGCGCGGCGCCATGGAGGAGGCTGGCCATCAAGGTGCCTGCCAGGGCGAAAAGCTTCACGAGTCCACCCCATGCGTTGGGCCGGCCGGCTGGGTTTTGGTTCATAACGGGTCGGAGGTTCGGGAGTGGCTGCCAGGGACTACGAACCGCCGGCCTTCGCTTTGGCCTTCGCTTTGGGGGCGCCGCCGAGATCGGTGCGGCTGGGGTCCATCTCCCGCAGCTCCGCCGCCGTGGGGCCGCCTCCGAACTGTTTCCAATAAAGTTCCTTGAAGGGGTTCACCTTGGGGCCGTTGAGATTTTCGTTCACCAGCAGCGGCTGGACCGCGTCCCACCATTGGCTGTAGGCGGCGTCGAATTCTTTCACCACCTCCGGCCGCTGCGCGGCGAGATCGGTTTGTTCGCCGTAGTCGCTCTTGAGGTCGAATAATTCCCACTTCCTGGCGCCATCCCGGGCATCGCTCACCAGGCTGTAACGGCTGTTGCGGATGCGGCAGTGCGCATACTTCGCTGCCGCCGCCTGGCCCCGGGCCCACCGCCCCACATGCGTGATGAGATAGCGCTCCGGCCACCCGGCTTTGGGATCCTGCAATAACGGCGCCAGGCTGCGTCCATCCAGGCTGGCGGCCAGTTCCGCCGGCAGCTGCGCTCCGGCCAGTTCCGCCAGGGTGGGGAAGAAATCGATGTGCGCGGCCAGTTGGTCCACCACGCCCGGCTCGAGCACCCCCGGCCACCGCCAGAACGATGCCGCGCGTGTGCCCCCTTCCCACGGCGAGCCTTTGGCCCCCCGCATGCCGGCGTTCCAAATCGGGCAGCCCACGGTGCCGCCGTTGTCGTTCATCACGATCACCAGCGTGTCGCGCTCCAGGTTCCACTCCCGCAGCCGGGCCAGCAGGCGTCCCACGTTGTCGTCCAGGTTGGCCAGCATGCCGAAGAACTGCGCGGCCAGCGGCGTGGTTTGGCCCGCATAAAGCTGCTCATAGCCGGGCGGCACCTGCAAAGGGGCATGCGGCACATTCATCGGGAGGTAGCAGAAAAACCGCTGGCGGTCCTTCACCGACCCGATCCATTTCATCGCCTGGGCGAAAAACACGTCCGTGCAATAGCCCTTGGTCTTTTCAAACCGGCCGTTGTGCAGGATGGCGGGGTCCAGGTAGCGGTTGCCCGGCGCATCGCCGCAAGACCCGGGATAGGTTTGCCCGATGCCGCCGCCGCCGTGGATGAACACCTCGTCAAAGCCGCGCCGGCCCGGCTGGTATTCCGCTTCGTCCCCCAGGTGCCACTTGCCGAAGATCCCCGTGGTATAGCCCGTCTGGCGGAGCACCTGCGCGATGGTGGTGGACTTCAGGCTCATCCGCTCGCGCTCGAAGATGGTGTGCGTGACGCCGTTCTTGAACTCGTGCCGGCCGGATAGCAAGGCGCTGCGCGTCGGCGCGCAGGTCGGGCTCACGTGGAAATCCGTGAACCGCACGCTCTCGTTGTGGATCCGATCCAGGTTCGGCGTTTTCAGGACCGGATTCCCGTGGCAGGAGAAGTCGCCGTAGCCTTGGTCGTCGCTGAGGATGAACACGATGTTGGGCCGCCGGCCGCTCAACGGCTCCGCTGCCTGGCCCGCCAGCGCCACCAGCCAGCCCAGGAAAACGAATTGGATCTTGGTCATGTTTCCACAATGAAATCCCCGGCCCGCCCTGTCAAGGTTTGCCCCTCGGGTGGGCGCTAAAATCGCCCCCGGCGTCGGGGGGCAGGGAATTCCCAACGGGCTTTTGCGGTTGGATTTTTCGTTTACAGTCCCGCCCATGGTATGCTATGAATAATGGGCGGCCACCTGCGGGCGTTCGACACGGGCAGCTTCCCGCATTGGTCCGGACCGTGAGGGCGGTGAATCCCCGGGCCGCCTTTAACCGGGAGTGGATTGGTCAAGTATGGCACTGCAAATCACGCTGGCTTACAAGGGCACGGAAACCGTCCGCGAGTTCGATGCCAACCGCCTGTTTATCGGCCGGTTCGCCGAAGCGGCTGGCTCCATTCTGGACCTGGCGGCGGACCCCTTCGTATCCCGTCAGCACGCAGTCCTTGAAGTCCGGAACGGCGTGGTCTGCCTGGCGGATTTGGGCAGCACCTACGGCACCCAGGTCAACGGGTGCGAAATCCGCGGCCAGGGCGAGTGCCGGCTTAATCCTGAGGATATGATCAGGATCGGCGAAACCACTCTGCGCGTTACGGTTTTGTCCGGTGCGGATGGCTCGTCACCGCCGCCAGCCTCCGAACCTGGCCCGCCCGCGACCAGCCTGCAAATCACCCGGATGCTGGACACCGGCGGCCCCTGGTTTGGCAGCGCGGCAGCCTCCGGCTCGCCGGCCGAAATGCGGCTCCGGTTGCTGCTGGATTTGCCGGCGCAGTTTGGCGCCCAGGCGAATCACAGTGCGCTGCTCCAGCTGATCATGGACCGCGTGGTGAGTGTCATCCCCAACGCCCGGCGGGGCGCGCTGCTCCTGCGCGATCCCAGACAGGATGCCTTGCTGCTCAAGGCCTACGTTTCCACCGATGAACCGGCCGTGAGCGAAACTCTGGCCCGGCGTGCGTTGACCGAGCGGCGGGGCTTCCTTTGGCATTCGAGCGAGTCCGGGGATCCCAGCCGCAGCGCCCGCCAGCATCAGATCATGCACGGGATGTATGCGCCGTTGGAATGGCAGGGCCAGGTTTTTGGGGTCATCTGCGTGGACAGCCCGGAGGCAGCCGATTCGTTCCAGGAAGAGGATCTGAAGTTTCTGCTGGCTATCGGGCACTACGCCGCGATGGCCCTGAGCGAGCAGCAACGCCGGGACGACCTCGAGCGGAGCCAGCGCCTGGTGGATCGCCTCCTGGCCAATTTCTCCACCAAAGTCCGCGCCACGTTGATCGCGCAGGCCCGCCACGGCAAACTGCGTCCCGGCGGCGTCAAATCGGAGGTGGCCATCCTTTTCTGCGACCTCGTCGGTTTTACCAGGAAATCCTCCACCATGGACGCTCATGACGTGGTGGACCTGTTGAACGACTATCTTCAGCCCGTGGTGGAAATCATTCTCCGGCACGAGGGTACTTTGGACAAATTCATTGGCGACGCCGCGCTGGCCGTCTTCGGCAGCCCGGACCCCGATCCCAAACAGTATGGCGAGGCGATCCGGGCCGCGTGGGAAATCCAGGAGGCGGTGCGCGCGACCAGCCAGCTCCGATCCAAGCGCGGCGATATCAACTGCGAAATGCGCGTGGGCCTGCATTGCGGCGAGGTGTTTCACGGTTTCATTGGCACCGTCGACCGGCTCGAATACACCGTCATTGGCGATCCCGTGAACCGCGCTTGCCGTTATTGCGACGCCGCCGGGGCCGGCGAAATAATCCTCAGTGCCGACCTTTACCAGCGGGTCTATGGGGAAGTGCAGGCGGAAAAGACCACCGTGCCTTCCCAGGAGGGAAACCTGCCGGCGTACCGGCTCAAAGGCTTGCGTTGGCCGGGCGGCTGAAATTCTTTTGGCCCGGCTGAACGGAGCCGCTTCCGGTTTCGGGCGTGGTCTGCCGGGCCGCCGCCAGGGCCAGCTCCAATTTGTTTTCCCCATCCGGCACGGCATACAACACATCGGCCACCGCATCGCCAGTCAAGATCAGCCGGACATGGGAGTAATTGAAAATCCGGCCCAGGATCGGCTGCCAGGTCACGATGTCCTTCACCCGCGCCAGTTCGATCTGGCTGCTGGTTTGTGAGAAGGTCCCCATCTTGATCCGGATCCGGCGGGTGGTGATGAAAAAATAGGCGTTCAGGTATTTCAGGATGCGGCACACGATGCTCCAGATGCACAATCCAGCCAGGCCATAGGCCACGCTGGAAAAATAGGGGGAAATACCTTCGAGCTTCAGGGCGAGGGCCTTCCCTTCTCCGGCCCACATCCGGTCCACTAAACCATATATTCCATCCCATCGGGATGCCGTCCTGGCCCAGACGAGGCCCCAGGCTGCCGCCCACAGCAGTCCGGGAACGTAATGCGCAAAACAGGGCCGTCCCTCCCAGCAGACCCGCTCCTCCTGCCCTCCCGGCTCAACGGTTTCCGGCGGTGCCGCATCCTGGTTCACCACAGTGGGTGGCCGGTTGGGGGCGGCCTCTGGCACCGTCGGCGGGCGGGACGCCCCGGGTGTGGTGGCCGCAGCCATGGCGGCCTGGATCATTTCCAGTTTCGCTTCGCCGTCCGGCACGGCCCAAAGCAACACGTCAGCCACGCTGTCCGTGGCAACCAGCCGGATATTGGAGTAATTGAAAACCCGGCCCAGCAGCGGTTGCCACATCGCTGTGTCCTTGATGCGCGCCAGGTCGATGTGGCTCGTGGTTTGGGAAAGCGCCCCCGACTTAAGCTTGATCCGCCGGGTGGTGATGCAAATGCGGGCGTTCAGGAATTCCAGCACCCGGCGCAGGATGCCCCAGACGCATAAACAGGAAAATCCGTAGGTCATCCAGCAGAAATAGCGTGAATAACCCGCCAGCTCCAGGGCGAGAGTTTTCCCTTCACCGGTCGAAATCCCGCTGGCCAGGTTGATGATCTCTTCCATCCGCGATCTGACCATGCCCCAGGCCAGGAACCAGGCCGCCGCATACAGAAGCCCGGGGACGTAATGAGCCAAACAGGTTCCCCCCTCCCAGCAGATCTGCTCTTCCGGCGTTCCCGCTTCATTGGCATCTGGCGGGTGCGGATCCTGCACCATCGGTTCTGACGTCCCATTCATCGCGGCTGCCGGTGCCGCCTGGGCTTTGGCCCCCGCGGGAACGGTGCCGCCATCCAATCCTGCCCCGGGCGTTGTTGCCACCGGCGGCAGTTGAATCCATTCTGCCATGGCCCGGACACTCGGCGGGCGTTGCTCAGCCTCTTTGGCCAGGCAGGCCATGACCATGGAGGCCACTTCGGGTGGAATGGAATTGGCCAATCCCAGCTCCGACAACCGTTTATCCATCAAGCTGGGCATGATGTGGATCACCTGGTAGGTAATGTTCCCCATGCGAAAGGGCGGCTGGCTGGTCAGCAAATGATACAGCGTGGATCCCAATGCATAAATGTCATCGGCTGCGCTGGGGGTCTGGCCCAGCAGTTGCTGCGGGCTCATGTAAGCCAGCGTGCCGCTGGTCGGTTCGCGCACGGAAATCCGGCTCATCGAATCGCTCACCATGGCCGCAATCCCAAAGTCCGCCAGCTTCAGCATCCCGTCCTGGTCCACCAGCATGTTGGCCGGTTTCAAGTCGCGGTGAATGACTCCGTGGGCATGCGCGTAGGCCAGCGCGCCGCATAGCTGGCCCACCCAAGGTCGGATGGTTTCCCAGCGGAACACCAGGTTCGGCTGCTGGCGGCGCAATTCGTCCAGCGTCCGGCCCGCCACATATTCCATGGAAATAAAAACCGGTTCCTCGGGAAACTCGTGCAAGTCGTGGATGCGGACAATGTTCGGGTGGGATAACAGCTGGGCGCGCGCGGTTTCACGCCGCAGATCCTCGATGCAGTCGGGCTCCTGCTGAACCGCCGGTGGGATGAATTTCAAGGCCACCTCCTTGCGCAGGCGTTCGTCCCGGGCCAGCCATACCAACCCCATGCCACCCTGGCCCAGCTGCCGCGTCAGGGTATAGCGTCCTGCGCCCATCGGCTGTCCGGGTTTGAATTCCTGGCCGCTAGTCATTTCGCCCTTCGTGTGGGTTGATTATAACTGTGCAAAAAGTGCCGTTCAAGGCCAAACCCAACCGAAGTTAAAGCTTGGCGGCAGGCGCTGGATTGGGCAAAATCCATTCTTCCTATGAAAATGAGCCAGGCATTGACCCCGGGGCAGACGGCCGGCACCGGACGCTTCACCCTCCTCAAGCTGCTGGGCCGGGGTGGCATGGGCGAAGTATGGCTGGCCCAGGACGGCCGTCTCAACGAACAGTCTGCCCTCAAGTTCCTGCCCCCGGAAATTCATCAGGATGTGGCCGCCCTGGATGCATTGCAGCGCGAAACCCTCCAGAGCCGCAAGCTGTCGCATCCGCCTATCCTACGCATCCAGGACCTCCACCCTGCCGGGGGTGAAGCCCCGTTCATCTCCCTGGAATATGTGGATGGCCCCCACCTCGGGAGTTTGCGGGTGCAATCACCCGGGCCGTTTTTGAGCTGGGAATGCTCGAGGCCGCTCGTCGAGCAGCTCTGCGCGGTACCACCCTCGTAACGAACTGTATCACCATGGACATCCCACGAATATTCAACATCACTGAAAGTGCTCACCGCATCCACAACCCGATCACACCCGAAAAGCTCGCCACCCTCGGGGCGGCGCTGCGTCTGGAAACAGGGACCCGCGTGCTGGACCTCGGCAGCGGTTCGGGGGAGATGCTGTGCACCTGGGCCCGCGACCACGGCATCCTCGGCACCGGCATCGACCTGAGCCCGTTGTTCACTGCGCAGGCGAAACGACGTGCTGAAGAACTCGGTGTCGCCGATCGCGTCCAGTTCATCCATGGCGATGCGGCCGGCTACGTCTCTGAAGAGAAGGTGGGTGTGGCAGCCTGTCTCGGCGCCACCTGGATCGGCGGGGGAGCCGCCGGCACCATCAGCCTTCTGGCCCGGAGCCTGCGCCCCGGCGGGATCATCCTCATCGGTGAGCCCTACTGGCGGCAGTTGCCTCCGTCGGAAGGTGTTGCCCAGGGATGTCTTGCCAGCTCCATCTCCGACTTTCTCCTGCTTCCAGAACTGCTCGCCTCTTTCGGCCGCCTTGGCTGCGACGTCGTGGAAATGGTCCTGGCTGACCAGGACGGCTGGGACCGATACGAGGCCGCCAAATGGCTCACCATGCGCCGATGGCTTGCCGCCAATCCCGACGACGAGTTCGCCAAGGAGGTTCGAGCCAAACTGACCTCGGAACCCGGGCGCTACGCCGCTTACACACGGG
>CAIMWS010000462.1 GCA_903845125.1 uncultured Verrucomicrobiota bacterium | reverse complement strand
ACCAACTACAGCGGAGCCGGCCAGTTCAAGTTCGCCCTGGTGAATAGTGCCGGCGACACCACCTACTGGAGCAACGACGGCACGAGTACGGCCGGTGGCGAACCGACCGCCGCCGTGGCCTTGACCGTAACCCGCGGTGTGTTTTCGCTGAACCTGGGCGACACCACCCTGACGCACATGACCGCCATTCCGGCGTCAGTATTCACCCAGAGCGCCGTGTATTTGCGCACCTGGTTTAGCTACGATGGCGTTTTGTTTATCGCCTTCACGCCCGATCGCCGGGTGACCAGCGTGGGCTACGCCTTCCGTGCCGGCACCGCCGGGAGCGCCGATGCGGTGGCGGCGGCGAATGTGACGGGCACCCTCGGCTTGAGCCAATTGCCCTCCTCGGTGGTGACCAACAACGCCACGGCGGTCACGCTGGCGGGGACGTTCACAGGGAGCGGGGCGGGTCTCAACAATGTTAACGCGGATCAATTGGATGGCCAGCATGGAGCATACTACAAAAACGCCTCGGATTTGACCGGCACTTTGGCCGACGCGCGGCTTTCGGCCAATGTGGCCCAGCTCAGTTCCAACCAAGTCTTCACCGCTTCCAACCGATTCGCCGGTGTGGTGACGGCGACCAACGTCGCCAACACTTTCGCGGGTGACGGCTCCGGATTGGTAAACCTGAACTTAAACCGGGCGGAGGGCAGTTCGCTGACGATCGGTCAGGAATGGGGCGACGGGCCGTTTCAGATCTTTGGCTCGACCTGGGTGCTCGATCAGCAGAACGCCAATTTCGGTTACTATTTCACTCGGAGCAGCCCCTGGCAGTCGTTCACCTCTGGGGCCGCCGGCAGCCTGGCGGCCATCAAGGCATGGATTTATTCTCTCGGTGGCGTCCCCTGGTCGGCCACGCTCAACCTCTACGCCGGGGAGGGCACGGCGGGCGTGTTGCTTGCCTCGCAACCGGTGGCCGGGGACGGCGTGGCGCAGGAACGCACCTTCGCGCTGGATACCCCGGTGTCGCTGACCCTCGGCAGCCAATACACCTTCGCTTTGCAGAATGCCTCGGGCAATCTCCGGCTCCGGGGTTCGGGCGACGTGTATGCCGGCGGCCGCTGCGACTACAGCGCCAGTTACGACTACCTTTTCAGCACCTGGATGACGAACACGACGGCGGCGCCGGTGCTCGTGGTTCAGCCCAATACCCTTTACGTCGGCATCGGCAAAGCGAACCCGACATCAGCCCTGGACGTGAACGGTACGTTGACGGCGAGTAACTTCGTGGGGAATGCCGCCGGATTAACCAACCTGGACGCCTCGGACCTGACCGGCACACTGGCCGATGCACGGCTCTCGGCCAACGTGGCCCAGCTCAGCTCCAACCAAGTCTTCACCGCCTCGAACCGCTTTTCTGGCGTGGTGACGGCGACCAACGTGGCGAACACTTTCGCCGGCACGTTTGCCGGCACCGGCGCGGGCTTAACGAATGTGGTTCCCGCCGATGGCTCCGTGACGGCGGTCAAGTTGGCCGCCGGTGCGGTCACCAGCGCGAGCCTGGCTTCCGATCTCACCGTGGCGGGCACGATCAGCGCGACCAGTTTTCAGGGCGGTGGGGTGTTGCAACCCCAGACAGTCAGCGGCACCACCCAGGTCGCGACGCCCGGCACCAGCTATCTGCTGGCCAATGAGGACCCAAGCACGGTGACCCTGCCGACCTCGGCGAACGTCGGCGATCTCGTCAAAGTCACCGGCTTGGGCGCGGGGGGATGGCAAGTGGAGGGCCCGTTGGCTGGGGTGCCAGCCGGCGCAGTGTGGACGGCGCGGGCCTTCGGAGCGAATTGGAGTTCTGTGGCTTCGTCGGCGGATGGCACCAAACTGGTGGCCACGGTCTATGGCGGTCTGATTTACACCTCCACGGATTCGGGCACCAATTGGACGGCGCGGGGGCCTATCCTGAGTTGGCAGGGGGTGGCTTCGTCGGCGGATGGCACGAAGTTGGTCGCGGTAACCAGGTTCGCCCCGATTTACACCTCCACGGATTCGGGCACCAATTGGACGGCACGGGGACCTAGCGTGAATTGGATGGGGACGGCTTCGTCAGCGGATGGCACGAAGTTGGTCGCAGTGAATGGCGGCACCAAGGGTGTCGGCCCGATTTACACCTCCACGGATTCGGGCACCAATTGGACGGCGTGGGGGCCCAGCCTGAGTTGGCAGGGGGTGGCCTCGTCGGCGGATGGCACGAAGTTGGTCGCGGTAGCCAGGAACGCCCAGATTTACACCTCCACGGATGCGGGCACCAATTGGACGGCGCGAGCCGACAGCCGGGACTGGAATAACGTGGCATCGTCGGCCGACGGCACGAAGTTGGTTGCCGCGCCGTATGGTGACCGGCTTTACACCTCCACGGATTCGGGCACCAATTGGACGGCGCGGGGGCCTGTCCTGGGTTGGCAGGGGGTGGCTTCGTCAGCGGATGGCACCAAGCTCGTGGCCGCGGTCAATGGCGGCCTGATTTACACCTCCGCGGATTCGGGCGTAACGTGGGCTCCGCATGCGACCAGTCAGCCTTGGTGGAGCGTCGCCTCTTCCGCAGATGGCACCAAGGTCGTCGCCGTGGTTAGTTCCTCAAGTGGTCAGATTTTCACGTCGGGTCAGACCGTGACCGGCGCCGCCGGTGGGACGACCACCCTGCAATACATCGGCGGGGGCCAGTGGCGACCGCTGAGCGCGTCGGACTCGTCGGTCGGCTCTGCCCAACTCGCCGCCGGGTCAGTGGGCAGTTCCCAACTGGCATCCACGCTGACCATTAATTCAGCCCTCGGCATCGGAACCACCACGCCGGGCTTCCCGCTGAGCTTTGCCAATACCATGGGCGATAAGATCAGCCTGTGGGGTGATTCCGGGAACCACTACGGTTTCGGCATCCAAAGTTACCTGCTCCAGATATATAGCGACAGCGCCAGCGGGGATATCGCCTTCGGCTATGGCCAGAGCACCAACTTCACGGAGAATGTCCGTTTTAAGGGCAATGGCAACGTGGGCATCGGCACCACGAATCCAACCACTGCCCTCGAGGTGAACGGCACCATCACGGCGAACCAATTTGTCGGCACCTTTATCACCGCGTCCTCGGGTGACTACGTCTTCGCCTATTCCACCGACACGCAGGACGTTGCCACCGTCGGGACGTTCCAGGACATCACCTGCAACGTGAACGCCCAGTTGAACGGCTGGACGCACCCCGTCGGCACGGCCAGCTTCACCTGCGGCTCGTCGGGTCTATATTTGGTTCAATACAAAGGCCAGGTGCAGTTCAGCGAAGACTCCGCCGCGCAAATGGTCTCGCTCCGCGCCATCGTGGGTGCAGCGGAAATCGACGGCAGCGACTCGGCGGTGTATGGCAAGAAACCCGTCGCCACCTCTGCCGACAACATCGTGCTGCCGGTCTCGGCGAGTTTCATTGCCAATTTCACCGCTGGCAACGTGCTCAAGTTCCAAATCACCGGAGCGGCCGGTTCTGGCTTGCTTCCGAATACCGGATACTCATCCACCAGCCCCAGTTTCTCCTGCACCATCACGCGGCTAAAATAATCACCCTCTGAGGAAATCCCATGAGAAAACACCTCATCCAGTTCGGCCTTTGGCTGATCCTGCTGTGCGGTCTGACCGCAAGCGCCTCGGCCATGCAAATCTTCGTCAAGACGCTGACTGGTAAAACCATCACGCTGGAGGTTGAACCGAGCGATTCCATCGAAAACGTGAAGCAAAAAATCCAGGACAAGGAAGGCCTTCCTCCCGAAGACCAATGTCTGGTCTTTGCGGGGAAGATTCTCTACAACGGCCGTACCTTGGCTGATTATAACATCCAAAGGGAATCCACGCTGCATTTGGTGATCATCGCCTTGAGCCCGGCGGTCCAGGCGGCGGGTGGGGGGCGTGCCACGGGCGGGGCACTGACCTTAACCGACACCCTGGGGCAACCGGCGGTGGGCCTGGCCAGCGCCAGCACCAGTACGCTGTCCGCCGGTTTCTGGCATAACCTCGATTCCGCGCCGGTCGTGCCCACTCGCGCCTCGACGGTACGCCCGGGGCAATCGTTGCAACTCAGCGCCATCAAACTGCTGGCCAACGCCACCGATGACGATGGCGACACGATGATGGTGACGGCGGTGAACCCGGCCAGTAATCAGGGGGGGACGGTGACGCTCAACTCCGGGATTATTACCTACACGGCACCCGGTGGCCTCTCCGGAGCCGATGCGCTGAATTATACGGTGGTGGATGGTGGGGGGGACGTGACCCTTGCGACGGTGACGTTTAGCGTGTTGGGGAACACCGGATCCAGCATCATCTCGGCCGTGTATACGGCGACACCGGCGCCGTTGTTTTCAGTCAAAGTTGCCGGCATCCCGGGAGCGGCCTACCAATTGGAATCGTCGGCAGATTTGACGCTGTGGACGATCGTGGCGGGTAGTCAAGGGACGGTGCCAACGTCGGGGGCCTCAGTCGGGGTGGTTACGTTGCTGGATGCCAATCCGCTTAGTCTGATGGGCTATTACCGCGTCAAATATGTCAGCGGACCTTGAGTTCGATGAAAGCAGAGGCCAAGCCTCGGGTTTTTTATCAAAGAACTTCATGTTCCAGATGAGAGTAATTTAAAAGGGATTTATGATGATATTGAAACGAATTTTAATGGGCTGCCTGGTGTGGGGGGCCACGGCGTTTGCAGTTTTTGGCCAAGTGCCCGGCTTGATCACTCACCAGGGCAAGGTAACCATCAGCGGCACCAACTACAGCGGAGCCGGCCAGTTCAAGTTCGCCCTGGTGAATAGTGCCGGCGACACTACCTACTGGAGCAACGACGGCACGAGCACGGCCGGTGGCGAACCGACCGCCGCCGTGGCCTTGACCGTAACCCGCGGCGTGTTTTCGCTGAACCTGGGCGACACCACCCTGACGCACATGACCGCCATTCCGGCGTCGGTATTCACCCCGAGCGCAGTGTATTTGCGCACGTGGTTTAGCTACGATGGCGTTTTGTTTATTGCCTTCACGCCCGATCGCCGGGTGACCAGCGTGGGCTACGCCTTCCGTGCTGGTTCAGCCGAGAGCGCCGATGCGGTGGCGGCGGCGAATGTGACGGGCACGCTCGCCTTGAGCCAATTGCCCTCCGCGGTGGTGACCAATAACGCCACGGCGGTCACGCTGGCGGGGACGTTCACGGGGAGCGGGGCGAGTCTCAACAATGTCAATGCGGATCAATTGGACGGCCAGCATGGAGCATACTACAAAAACGCCGCGGATTTGACCGGCACGCTGGCCGATGCGCGGCTCTCGGCCAACGTGGCCCAGCTCAGCTCCAACCAAGTCTTTACCGCCTCGAACCGCTTTTCTGGCGTGGCCATCTTAACCAATGTGCTGAATGCTTTTGCAGGGAGTTTCACCGGCAATGCTGCCGGGTTGACCAATTTGGACGCCGCGAGTTTGACCGGTATGCTGGCCGATGCGCGGCTCTCGACCAACGTGGCCCAGCTCAGTTCCAACCAAGTCTTCAGCGCGTCGAATCGCTTTTCTGGCGTGGTCATCTCAACCAATGTGCTGAATGCCTTTGCGGGGAGTTTCACCGGCAATGGCGGTGGGTTGACCAATCTGGATGCCACGGATTTGACCGGCACCGTTGCCGATGTGCGGCTCTCAGCCAACGTGGCCCAACTCAGTTCCAACCAAGTCTTCACCGCCTCGAACCGCTTTTCTGGCGTGGCCATCTTAACCAATGTGCTGAATGCCTTTGCAGGGAGTTTCACCGGCAATGGCGGTGGATTGACCAATCTGGACGCCGCGGATTTGACCGGCACGCTGGCCGATGCGCGGCTCTCGGCCAACGTGGCCCAGCTCAGCTCCAACCAAGTCTTTACCGCCTCGAACCGCTTTT
>CAIMWS010000461.1 GCA_903845125.1 uncultured Verrucomicrobiota bacterium | reverse complement strand
TCATTTTTTTCCGCAGAAATCCTCCAAAGCTCCTCCGAACAGGTGCGCCACATCCCGGTCGATTTCCGTTTCTGATGGCTCCCACCCCGTCGCCACCAAGCCGGCATATTTCCGGGCCAATACTTGGCCGATCACCTGGCGGGAATGCTCCCACTTGTAAATAATTTGGTCGAGGACCCGTGAGTCGGAATGCTGGGGGGTGAAACTCAATCCCAGCAGTTCGGTCCGCATGAGGGTGATTTCCTCGATCAGGGCAGGAACATTGGTGAACCACCAGCAGCCAAACAAGTGTAGGTTGCGGAATTTTCGGGTGATGACGCACAGGGTGTGCTGATTTTCCCTCGAGAGGGCCGTGGCCATGAACTTGTTTTCTGGATGCCTGGAGCACAAAGCTTCCAGCGCGCCCAAGTTGCTTAGCCCCACCCCATCCCCTGCCAGTTTCAAAGCAGGATTCACCCCCCTTTTCACGCCCAGCATCACGGCGAACGGCAACCCGGCCTCCCGACAAAATGGCAGCACGGCTTTTTCAATTAAGCCAGCCTGGGTATTTCGGCCCGGATAGGAAAAATCCGGGGGTAGCGACACCATCAAATAAAGAGCGTTGATCCGCTCGCACCACTCGGTCAGGAACCGCCGCACCTCAGCCACGGTCCGCGCATTCAGTTCCACTGAAATCCGGTACCCCCATTTCACCAATTGCCGGGCCGCATTGGGCCAATCCATCAGCAAAGGATCGATCCGCAAGGCGGCCTTGAATCGGTCATCCCGCCGGAAGCCCTTTTCCCAAACTGGACGCTCCAAGGGATCGAAGGGCGAATTGGTCATACAAATGGCCCGCAGTTTGGCAACTTCCAGGCACCGGTCCGCATAGGCCTCGGGCTTCCAGTTGGCAAACCACTGGCGAAGTGCCGGCAAATCCCGCTGCTTAACATCCAATCCCAAGGCATGTAAAACGGTCAGGACACCCCGGCAGGCTTCTGAAATGGGTGAATGGTCGATGAACAAGGTTTTCCAAACCAAGTCCGCCTGGTCTCTTTTGCTTAATTGCCAGAATCTCTCGGTCGGCAAGTCCAGGAAACGAAACGCCTCGGACACGAGGTAATGGTAAACCAATAAATCATCAATTCCCCATAGCAATAACTGGCCGAACGCTGGATCATAAAGATGCGTGTGAATATCGAACACACGGGCATTATTGACTTTACGCTCCACCAACCGAATGATCTCGGCCTGCCGTTTAGGAATGGTATTTGGGTTCCGCATCGGATGAGGCTACTTTCAATTCCGAATCAGATTCAATCCGAATCCCGCAGACCACCCATTGAAATTGCAATTTCCTGCAAAAAGGGCTGGCCAATGGCGGCTAATACGTTAAATTAGCCGAAAACGCTGTACAAGTATAAGGTTGCAAATGAATAAGACGGCAAAAATCGAGATCGACGGCAAGTCATACACCTTTCCGGTCGTGGAAGGTTCTGAGGGCGAATGCGGCATTGATATTTCAACCCTTCGCCAGGTGACGGGTTGCATTACTTTGGATGATGGCTACGCCAATACGGGTTCCTGTCTGAGCAAAGTAACGTTCATTGACGGTGAAAAGGGCATCCTGCAATACCGCGGCATCCCCATTGAAGAGCTGGCGCAAAATTCCACTTTTGTGGAGACCGCTTTCCTGATCATAAACGGGCATCTGCCCTCCGAGGATGAAATGGCGAAATTTTCCTCCCAGCTCACCCAATTTCAGAACCTGCATGAGGACATGAAATTCCATTTCGAGGGATTTCCCTCCAACGCCCACCCGATGGCCATCTTGTCCTCCATGATCAATGCCACGAGTTGTTTTTACCCCCAGGTGATGCAACCCTATGATCCGGAGACCTTTCAGATCATGTCCTCCCGGTTGCTGTCCCAAGTGCGTACCATTGCCGCATTCTCCTATCGCAAATCCCACGGGTTGCCCATCATCTATCCCAAGCCATCCTATAAATACACCCAGAATTTCCTGCACATGATGTTCTCCGATCCCTATGAGGACTTTGTGATCAAACCGGAAGTCTGGCGTGCCTTGGACCTGATTTTCCTGCTCCACGCAGACCACGAGCAAAACTGTTCGACCGCCACGGTTCGCTATGTGGCCTCAAGCCGGGCCAACCTGTTTGCTTGCGCTGCGGCCGGAGTTTGCGCTCTGTGGGGTCCCTTGCACGGAGGAGCCAACCAGGCGGTGATTGACATGCTCGAGGATATCCGTCAAGGCGGAGACGATGGCCGAAAATTCATCAACGAGGTTAAGGATAAAAAGAGCGGCAAGCGGCTGATGGGCTTCGGCCACCGGGTTTATAAAAATTACGACCCCCGGGCCAAAATCATCAAGAAACGTTGCGATCAACTGCTGGAAGTCCTGAAGATCAACGATCCTCTACTGGACATTGCCAAACGGCTCGAGGAATGCGCCTTGAATGATTCCTATTTCATCGAGCGGAAACTGTATCCGAACGTTGACTTCTACAGCGGCATCATCATGCGGGCCCTCGGCATTCCCGTGGAAATGTTCACGGTGATCTTCGCCATCGGGCGCATGCCTGGCTGGATAGCCAACTACCGTGAAATCGCTGAAGAGACCTCGCAGCGTATCTATCGGCCCCGGCAAATCTATACCGGGCTCACCAAGAACCCGTATGTGCCGATGGAAGACCGGGTTTCCAAGCCGTAAGTGAGTTTACGACCAAGACTTTTTTCCTGGTTTTTTAAACCGCCGCTGCAAAGCGGCGGTTTTTTTATGTGCGTGCAGGGCGCACGTGAGAGGGGGTGAGGCACAAGCCTCCCCCCGATCTTGAATTTACCCCCAACGTAATCAAAGTTGGGAAGCTATCTGTTAGCACCGCCTTAAAAACCGGAGTGTTCAGTCCGGGCAATGATTTCCTCCTGCAAGGCCACCGAGAGGTCACAGAAATAATCACTGTAGCCGGCCACCCGCACAATGAGGTCTCGATGCTCGCCCGGGTTGGCCTGAGCTTTCCGCAGGCATTCCGCTGTCACCACGTTAAACTGAAGGTGGTGGCCACCCAGTTTGAAATAACTGCGGACCAAGTGAGCCCATTTGTCCACGGCAGCTTCGTTGGCAAGCAGGGACGGAGAAAACTTCAGGTTCAGCAGAGTACCTCCACTTTTGACATGGTCCATCTTTGAGGCGGACTTGATCACTGCGGTGGGGCCTTGGCGATCCGCCCCTTGGACCGGTGAAATCCCTTCGGACAAAGGAGTCCCTGCCTTGCGACCGTCCGGCATGGCGCCAGTTACAGAGCCAAAATAGACATGGCAGGTCGTGGGCAGCATCTCAATCCGGTATTGTCCGCCTTTGGTATTGGGGCGGCCATCGATTTCCTCAAAGCAAGTATTGAAGATCCGCACCATGATCTCGTCCGCATAATCATCATCGTTTCCGTATTTGTGGGTTCGGTTCAACAACCTCTGTAGGAATGGGTTATGGCCAGCGAAATCCACTTTGAGAATATGCAACAGTTCCTGGAAAGTTACCGCTTTTTCCTCGAACACAAATTGTTTGAGAGCCGCGAAACAATCCGTCAGGCTGCCCAAACCCACTAACTGAATGAAGGTGTTGTTATAACGGGCCCCGCCCGCGTTGTAATCCAATCCCTTCGCGATACAGTCATCGGTGATCACTGATAGGAACGGCGCTGGCATCAACGTGGCATACATCCTCTCAATCACCTGGTTGCCGACCATTTTAATTTCCACAAAATGGTGCAACTGCTGCTTGAAGGCTTGGAATAATTGATCGAAGGTGCCGAACGCAGCGGCCTCACCCGTGGCGGGTCCCAACTGCCGACCGGTCAGGGGATCCACCCCATTGTTCACCGCCAACTCCAGCACTTTAACCAAGTTAAAGTAACCCGTCAGGATGTAGGCCTCCTTGCCAAAAGCCCCCACTTCAACACAACCACTGCAGCCGCCCGCCCGGGCATCCTCCAACGTTTTCCCCTGGCGCAGTTGTTCTTCCACCACCGCATCGGCGTTAAATATGGAGGGAAATCCGTACCCATTACGGATCACCCGCAAGGCATGCTTGAGGAATACGTCCGGATTTTTCCGTGATAGCTGGATGTTCGTGCTGGGCTGCAGCAAATGCATCTCGTCCACGATTTCCAGCAGGATGTGCGATACTTCGTTGGCGCCATCGGAACCATCGGATAAAAGCCCCCCGATGTTGATATTGGCGAAATCGGTGTAAGTGCCACTCTCGGCTGCCGTAACCCCCACTTTGGGTGGCGCTGGGTGGTTGTTGAATTTAATGAAAAAGGCTTCCAGCAGTTCCTTGGCTGCTTCCCGGGTCAAAGTCCCCTCGGCCAGTCCTTTTTGGTAAAATGCCAGCAAATGCTGATCCAAATGGCCGGGATTAAATGAATCCCACCCGTTCAACTCCGTGATGACCGCCAAGTGGCAAAACCAATAATACTGCAACGCTTCCTGGAAATCCCGGGGAGGGTGGTCCGGCACTCGGCTGCACACCTCAGCGATCTTCTCCAACTCCTTTCGGCGGACGAGGTTTTGCTCGGCAGCAGCCAGTTCAGTGGCCAGTCGCGCATGGCGTCTGGCGTAAAGCATCAAGGCATCGCAAGCGATGTCCATGGCCGTCAGTTGCTCGGATTTGGCCAGCGCATGGGCATCCTGCAGGAAATCAAGCTCCTTTTTAGCTTGGGCGATCTGCGCCTTGAAATCCAACATTCCCAAGCGGTAGATTTTATCATCCAGGACCGTATGGCCTGGGGCGCGTTGTTCCATAAACTCGGTGAAAACCCCCGCCTCGTAGGCCGCTTTCCATTCCGGAGTCAAGGCTTGGAAAATCTTGTCCCGCATGGACCGCCCCCGCCAATAGGGAATGACCTTTTCACGGTAAATCCGAATGCATTCCTCATCCACGGCGTAAAAGGTTTTAGGGCGGGAATTCAGAATTTCCAAGTCCTCCACGCTATGGCACGTCAACTCGGGATACGTGGGCACCACCTTGGGCCGGGGACCGCGCTCGCCCACGATCAATTCGCCTTCACCGATATAAGCCGCCTTGTGCTCACAAAGGTGATAATATGCCTTGGCCCGCATTACTGGCACTGGGAATTTCCCCTCGTGGGCGAGGTAGAAATCAGTCATCAGGCTGGCGCGTTCAGCGGTGATGGATGGTTTAGCGTTTAAACTCTCTTCTCGTAATCTGGCGGTTCTTTGATTCATGGCACGTTTCGGGGGGAAAATATATCACGAAAGTGGCTCAGCGCAATTGCGAGTTCCTATTTAAAGCGCTCGTGGGATCCAAAAAGGTATACTGACTTCCCAAACCTGGCATATGGACTGCTTGGAAGCTATTGAAAATGGATTTAACAAAGCAAACCGTCATGGATAGACAAGCTAAAGGTGCTAGCGATAAACGGATTCCGCCGCCCAAGAAACCGGCTGTGTTCCCCTTTTGCGCCGGTTTGATGTATCGAAACGGGTCAATCGCGGCCCGTTTTGAGACAAACCCGCCCATCGGCTTGAACGAACCCTGTTTTACATAAAATGACGAGAAAGGAGTCAGGTTATGCCATTTTATTTCACGGATTCGCTTAATCCTTTGCTGATCAGCAACCATTACCTGCTGCCAGCTGAAAAGCAATTGGTGCCTCAAGTGGTGAGCGTCCAAAAATCCGAGGCCAACAACTCGAATATGAACCGCGAATATCGCGGGCCGCGCCAGCCGGTCACTTTATATACTCATGGGGGCAAGGCGATGACCATTCCTGAGCCAAAACCAGATGTGGGAGTTGCCTGAGGTCAAGGGCCAAACACCCGCATTTCCCAGAGCGAAAAACCGAACGGTGTGGCCCGGCGCTGGCCCCAAAGCCTCACCCACCGGGTATGGACAGGCGAAATCGGGATGCTCTCCAAGTCACCTTGCCCGGTTTCGGTTCGAAACACCTCCTGCCAGGTTTTCCCATCGGTGGAAACTTGAAGCGAGTATGATTTTCCGTACGCCGCCTCCCAGGCTAATTCAACTCGGGAAATAAGTTGAAGCTCACCCAAATCCACCGCCACCCATTGGTTGTCGCTGAATTCAGAGGACCACCGCGTGCCGGTCTGCCCGTCAAAGGCGTTGCGGGCGGGATAAGAAATGCCATCCACGGTGGCACTGGAGGAAGCGTGCGCATTTTTCCCAACTGCCAAACCGCCGCGCTGGCGTTTTTGTTCCTCCGTAACCACCTCAAAATCCCTCAGTGATTGCACCTTGGCGGTGCCGTCCTGCACTAACGACGCTTCCAATTGGTAGAAGCCCGCATTGGTTGGGGTGGCCAGTTCAAAGAACACCCGCTGCTCTCCCAGAGCGGGAAGAATGCATGGCTGGCTTTGTTCCCATACCACCGTTCCGCTCTTCAGTTGCAGCCGCACCTCACCCCGCCAGGTTTGCGGCAGGTCATTGATGACCGCCACCGGCACCTGGCGCTGGAGACCGGCCGCTTGCATCTCTGACCATTCGTCCAGCATCAGGCCAACGGGTGCAAACGCATCGCGGACATAACGGGCAAATTCCGGCTCAAACTGGAGCTTTTCCAGATCGATAAAGTGATCACTGGTCTGGCCCTCGGGCCGGCTGTAACCCAAGCCGCAAAAGTGCAACACCCCGGCGCAAGCCCGGTGGCACCGCCAAAATTCGGTCAGCGCCGCCAAGTATCGCGCATAAAGATGGCGGCACTGTTCCGGCGTTGCCTTCCGGCCTAGCAGGTTCTGATAGACCGCCCTCGTCAGCGTGGTGGGGGTACCATCCCGGTTTAGCCACAACCACCCATATTCATTGATGAGGATGGGGTTTTGGCCCTCGTTGGGCACTGGATTGCCCCGAGGGATACCACTGATTTGGGCCAACCCACCCAGCCTGAAACTGGGATTGGAAAACAAATAAGGATGCGATTCATACACATCGCCCGGCGCCTGCGGTGGCGCCCATCCATTGTCCCAGGGCCGTCCAGATAGATCCAACTGCCGCACCGCCTGGATGGCTTTGCCGGTGGCCGCGGTTCGGGTTTCGTTTTGCGCGTCCCAGATGACGACGCAAGGGTGATTCCACCGTTCCTGCATCCATTCCGTGTATTGCCGGATCAATTCCTCACTGGAAAGCGCCTCCACCCGGCGTGCCAGGCTCCACAACGGAAATTCATCCTGGATCAGGAATCCTTCCTCGTCCGCCACCTCATACCATTTTTCAGGGGGAAATCCGATGCAGTAGCGGAGCGCATTCCAGTGCATCGAGCGGAATTGCTGGTGCAGGCGCCGGACCCACTCCGTGCGCCAGGGTCGGTCGCCCCGCTGCGGATCCTCGAAAAACCGGTAAAGCGTGACATTGCTTCCGCGCAGAAAATAGGGGCGACCGTTCAGAAACGCCCGGCCTGTAGCACGGTCCAGGCGGAACTCCCGCATGCCAAACCGCGTGCGTAAAACGTCCCCGGCAGTGCGGGTTTCCAATTCATACAGGAAAGGGCTTTCCGGCGACCAAAGCTGGCAGTTTTTCAGGACTACCTCAGCGGTCACCACTCGTTCCTCGCCCGGGAGTAATTGGATAGGCCCCGTTTTGCCCTGGCCTGCGGTTTGCCCGGATCGGGCTTCGCGAACGGTAAATTCCGCTGAGGCATTTACCTTTTCGCTGGCGGCATTGCTGATACAGGCCTGAACGCAGGCGGTTTGGCTGTCGATTCGTGGATTCACCTGCACCCGGACAATAAACGGAGAGCGGGCCAGGATCACTTCCACGGAATCGAACAAACCGGGCAGGTAACGAATTTTTTCAAAATCCCAGCCGTCAGGCATGTTTTCCGGAATGGATGTTCGAAAAGCACCCACCCTCACCACCAATTCATTGGTTGCGCCCTGGCCTTTAAGCCACGGCCGCAGATTGAAATATCCTGGGGTAAAGCTGGGCAGATGTTCCCCTGCCATTTGGCCATTGAGATACACTCGAGCGCCATATGCCGCTTTGTGTAATTTCAAGCTGGCCACTTCCGGCACTTTGCCTCTGATCTGAAATGTTTTGCGATACCAGAACGCAGCGCGGGGTTGGTTGGTCTCTCCTACTTGCGGAAATGGCGGAGTAGCCATGTCCGCCAACCCCGGCACTGGCGCACGATGTTCGAAACGATCTGGTATTTTATCCCAGCCTCCCTCCGCCATTTCCCATTCGCCGTCGAGTGAAACCACAGTTCGGTTTGCCGCAAGGGAATGAACGTGCAGGCCGCCCAGGAACACAGCGAGCAGCACAATGGCATGGCGTTTCATGCGGTGAAGTTTAGTCTGCAAACGCCAGGGGCGGCAAGTTTAGAACTGTGGGGTTGAACCGCGCTTATTCTTGGGGGGCAGGCTCCATCGAAAAACCACAGCCCTGACCCAGGTTGTTGTCATCGTTTAACTCCAAATAGGCGGATCCGGATTACAGGGTCGAATTGGCCACCGTGGGGGGAATTATTTGACTCACTGTTATTATCTGATATACTCAGTAATATCAGTGACGAATGAACGCAAACCTTGGTTGATTGGGCCAGTCTCGCCCGCCGCCGGTGGAACGTTTTACCAGCAGATCATCGACCGCTTGAAACGGGAGATCAGCGAGGGACGTCTCAAGCCTGGCGCAGCCCTCCCCTCCTTCCGCCAGTTGGCAGAGGATCTGCTCGTAAGCGTGATCACCGTCAAACGCGCCTACGAGGAACTGGAACGTGAAGGCATCATCTTCCGCCGCCAGGGGCTCGGCACTTTTGTGGCTGAACAGGGGCTCGACCGCAGCCGCGAGGCAAACATCGTCACCGCCAAAAATCTGCTGCGGGAAGCCTTCCGCGAAGCAGCCGAAGCCGGGATGCCGCCAGCGCAAATGCTCGAACTCGCCCGGGAAATCCTGAATGAAAAAGCGTGATATGGATTATGCCATCGAAATCCGCGGACTGGTTAAGAAATTCAACCGCTTCCAGTTGGGCCCGCTCGATTTGAGCGTGCCGCGCGGTGCCATCTATGGACTCATTGGCCCGAATGGCGCTGGTAAAAGCACCCTCATCAACCTGATTTTCGGCATGGGCAGTCCGGACGCCGGCCGCATCCGGGTATGCGGTTTTGACCACCAAGCGGAGGCGGTTTCCCTCAAGCGCCAGGCCGCCTATGTCAGCCCGGATTTGAATTATCAAGCTTGGGGAACCATCGCCAAGGCTATCCGTTTCGTGCGGGGATTTTATCCAGAATGGGATGATGAAGCCTGTACCGGATTCATGCGCTCTTTTCATCTCAATGAGACGGAGCGGATTGCCGCTCTATCGTTCGGTGCCCGCACCAAGTTAAGCCTGTTGCTGGCCCTTTCCCGTCGTCCACAAGTATTGATCCTCGATGAACCACTTACCGGCCTGGACGCCGGTTCCCGGCAGCAGGTCTTCAGTGAACTGCTCAAGGCCGTGGCGGGAGGCGAGCGAACCGTGCTGATGGCGTCTCACGGATTGAGCGACATTGAACGCTTCGCCGATCATGTCGGCATCATCAAGGATGGAAGACTTCTCCTCGATGGCCGCCTGGATGAAATGGTGGGCCGCTATCGCTTGGTGGAATTCTTCATCAGCCACGATCCAACTTCCCAGAGTGCCGTCCCCGAGGGACTAATCCTGCTGCGAGGGTGCGAAAACCGCTGGCAGGGGTTACTCGACCAAAACAGCGGCGCACTAAAATGGCTCGAGTCGACCGGCGCGCAGCAGATTTCACTCACTCCGGTGTCACTGGAGGATTTATTCGTAGCCCTGTTCAAGGAGGCGGAGGGCGAATGAAAAGGCTCATCCTGGATCACTGCCGCCGCTGGGCCTGGTTGCTGGCTCTCGGAGCGGCCTTTGCCTTCTTGCTGGGCTGGTTTCTGGCCACCCCCACGAACCGCCTGTACTCTCCGCCAAGCGCGATACTCCGATTCCTGGTGGTTTGGTTCAAAGTCCAAAGCAATATGTTCGAGTTTTCCACGCTGACCCTGACTATTTTAACCGGGCCGTTTCTATTGCTTTTTGACTGGCATCGCGGGGTTGTTCGCACGGTGGCGCCGTTGCCGCTGCCACCCAGTCAGATTGGCCGCAGTTGGTGGCTAGCCAGCGTCGCCATCCCGGCGGCCGGATTGGCGGGATTCCTTTTGCTGGGCGCTGGCACTTATCGTTATTTTTATCCAAACGAAGTTTTCCCGGTGCAGCGGTTGGTCCCGGCCTGCCTCTATGCCTTGGTGTGGCCGGCAATCATGTTCGCCGGAGTAATGCTCCCCCGAACTGGCTTTTGGGGGCACGACCGGAAACGCAGCTGGAGCTCATTTTTTAGCCTGCTCTCCTCCATATTCATGTTCGTTGGCATTTCATTTCATCAGGATGAGTTACAGCACCCTCTCAAATTTGCCGTGTTTTTGTTGGTTGCAGCGTGGCTGGCCGTCATCGGTTGGAGGTCTGCTGGACAATTTGCCCCGGGACGCGCCGCCCAAATAAACCGCGGACGCGCCAGCTTCCGGCTGCTTCCTCCACCGAACCGGCACCACCCCCGTGGCCAAGGCGGAATCCAATATTGGGTCCGCCTTTCTTTTGTGCGCCCATTTGCGGCCGGGCTGGCCATGTTCATTCTGCTCCTGATATTCCGGCCTGCGGCCCAGCAGGCTATTCCCCGTGAGGTGTCCATTATGACCATTGCCCCCATGGGTTTGGTTTTCGCATTTTACATCGTTTTGTTTCACCAGGTGCAGGTGGCGCTGCAGTTGCGTTTCTTGCGCACTTTGCCCATTTCCACGAACCGCCTGGCCGTGGCTTTGATCGCCTCCGCCGTTCTGCCCTTGGCGGCTTTGGGTACGGTGACCGCCACCATCGCGGTTTTGGCGTGGGATACCGTCATGGCTGGCAGGCTGTGGGTGGCCTTTACGCTCAACCTCCTGCCCGTGGCGTTTGGCGTATGGTTCGTCCTTTGGCGGGGAGCCGGCATGTTCGGAAATGCGATGGCAATCCTGGCCACGATTGTCCTGCAAATGGTTTGTACCATTGGATTCTTTCAGCGTCTGGATATCACTCCCGTCATGGCTGGGGTGATCACGGCCATAGGCATCCTGCTGGCTTTCCTGCTATTACGCGCCCTTCTGCAAGGCGGCAGCCGGGCCTACCGGATTCAAAAGAATCCCTTGGGTAATGCGCCGCGCACCTTGGCAGGCTGACTACCATGTCCTTCCTTTCTGGCAGCCTTTGCCCGGTGCCGGATTACGGTTTCCCCCCGGATTGCCGTAACCTCATTTGCCAGGGCAGATAATAAAATCGATTTTTCACGGTTGCAGTCGGGCGCATATTCGGCCATAAAACCAATCCATGTTATCCAAAGTCTGTTCGGCGGCGGTCACGGGTATTGATGGGTATCCCATTGAGGTGGAGGTCAATACGGGATTCAGCGATTCGCTGACCGTCATTGTGGGCCTGCCTGACGCGGCGGTGAAGGAGTCGCGGGACCGGGTTTCCACGGCCATGAGCAACTCCGGCTTCAAGTATCCCTTGGGTAGGGTGACGATCAACCTGGCGCCGGCGGATGTGAAGAAGGAAGGCCCCAGCTTCGACCTGCCGATCGCCCTGGGCATCCTGGCCGCCAGCGAGCAGATCGAGACGGACCAACTGGAGAATTTCGTGATGGTGGGCGAGCTGGCGCTGGATGGCACCGTGCGCCCGGTGAAAGGGGTTCTGCCCATCGCCTTGTGTGCCCGCCAGCAGGGAAAAACCGGCCTCCTGGCACCGGCGATCAACGCGGCGGAGGCGGCGGTGGTGGATGGCCTGTGCGTGATCCCCATCCGCAATTTGCGGGAAGCCGCTTCCTTCCTGGAAGGGGAGGTCAAGCTCTCCCCGACCCGGGTGGACATCGAGCAGGTGTTCAACCAACCCCCGGACGATGACCTGGATTTCGCGGAAGTTAAAGGCCAGGAATCGGTCAAACGCACCCTCGAAATCGCGGCGGCGGGCGGCCATAACCTCCTGCTCATCGGGCCGCCCGGAACTGGCAAGTCGATGCTGGCGAAACGAATCCCCACTATTTTGCCGCCGTTGACGCTAAATGAGGCTTTGGAAACCACCAAGATCCACAGCATCGTGGGCCAGTTGGGGCCAGGCCAGGCGCTCATCACCCGGCGTCCTTTCCGTTCCCCACACCACACCGTGAGCGACGCCGGACTGCTGGGCGGCAATGTCAATCCCACACCGGGGGAGATTTCCCTAGCTCACCACGGAGTGCTTTTTCTGGACGAACTGCCCGAATTCAAGCGGCATGTGCTGGAAACTCTGCGCCAACCGCTGGAGGAAGGAAAGGTGACCATTTCCCGGGCGGCGGGCACCATGACCTTCCCCTCGCAGTTCATGTTGGTGGCAGCCATGAATCCCACACCGGATGGCAAGATGCCCTCAGAATCGCGCTGTTCACCCCGGGAAATCCAAAATTACCTGGGCCGCATATCCGGCCCGCTCCTGGACCGCATCGATCTCCATGTGGAGGTGCCGGCGGTGCCGTTCCGGGAACTGGCCAGCCAGCGCCCGGGCGAAAGTTCGGCCGATATCCGCGCCCGGGTGATGGCGGCCCGCCAGATCCAGCAGCGCCGTTTCGCCAAAAAACCGCAGATCACCTGCAACGCGCGCATGGGCAGCCGGGAGCTTAAAAATTACTGTGACCTGGCGGCCGACACCCTTGAACTTTTGAAAGTGGCGATGACCGATCGCGGCTTAAGCGCCCGGGCCTACGACCGCATCCTGAAGGTTTCCCGCACGATTGCGGACCTGGCTGCGGCCAGCCACATCACCTCCGATCACATCATGGAAGCGGTCCAATACCGATCCCTCGACCGGGAACTGTGGTCTTGATAATTTAGCGACTGTTTGAGCCGATGTTTACGAAACAACAAACCAGCGTTGGATGGTTAATCCTGGTCGTAACTTTGAGCATACACTCCGGCCTGGCCGAGGATGCGGGCGACGGAGTTCCGTTTGACCTCCAGAACCATATTGATCAGGCGATCCGCAGCGGCGCAAAAAGAGTGGTAGTACCTCCGGGCCGATACCGGGTGGCCCCTAAAAACCGCCAGCACCTCCTGCTGCGCGATCTGGCCAACATCGAGATTATGGCGCAAGGGGTGGAGATGGTCTGCACGGAAACCACCCGTGCCTTGACCATTACTCGCTGCACCAATCTCACAATCCGCGGCTTGACGATAGATTACGATCCCCTGCCCTTCACCCAAGGCCGCATCATCAGAATGTCGGCGGACAAGCGGATCCATGAAATTGAGTTGTTTCAAGGGTATCCGGAGGCTGGCTCGGCACGAAATTTTAAGTATGAGGTGTTTTGCCCGGACACCCGCACCCTGCGTTGTGGTGACCACTACCCTCAAAAAATGGAGGTCCTTGATTCCCGACACTTGCGCGTGGTCAACTCCAGCGGAAACACCAGCGACCTGGAACAGGTAGGCGACCTGGCCGTGATGGGCGCCGAGTTTGCGCCCCATGGCAGCCTGCCGCATGCCGTGGAATGCGACCACAATACGAATCTGAGGCTGGAGGAGATCGACCTGTTTGCCTCCAATTGTTTTGGTTTTCTGGAAAACAATTGTGACGGCAGCACCTATTTCCGCTGCCGGATCGACCGCCGCCCGCCAGGCAGTGACCTGGTCCAGCGCGCCGATCCCCGTTTGCGATCCCTGGACGCGGACGCCTTCCACAGCAAACATGCCTCCAAAGGCCCCGGTTACCTGGAATGCAGCGCTCGTTTCATGGGTGATGATGCCATCAATATCTGCGGCGATTACCACCTGGTCATGGCCACCGAAAGAACGGAATTGCGGGTGCTGGCCAAGCACGACCTGAACATCCAACCGGGCGACCCGGTGGAATTGGTCACTTACGAGGGGCGCCGCTTGCCCAACGCGCAAACCCGGTCCATTCACCCGGCGGGAGCCAGCACCGATGAAGAACGGGCCTTCCTGGCCAGACAACGCATGGATGAGGGGCTGCGCACCGGGCGTGGCGGTTCCCTGACCAGGGCCTTTGCCGTCACCCTCGATCGAGAAGTGGCAATGCCCAGGGGCAGCCTGATCGGTTCCGCCAATCGAGTTGGGAACGGATTCGTGGTCAAAAACTGTTGGTTTGGATGGAATCGCTCACGCGGCATCCTGGTCAAGGGAAGCCATGGCGAAGTCAGCGGCAACCGGATTGAGAACTCCTGGATGTCGGCCATCCTGGTGGCTCCGGAATATTGGTGGCTGGAAGCGGGCAGCAGCAGGGATTTGGTGATATCAAATAACACCATCACCGGTTGCAAGGACATTTCCATCCGCGTTGAAGCGGCGGGCGGGGATGGGAAATTTGCCCCTGCAGGAGCTCATCAAAACGTCAAAATCATCCGCAACACCATCAGCCAATCGGCCATGCCCGGCATCCTGGTGACCTCCACCAGCCAGCTCACCATCGACGAAAACTCGTTCGACTTCCTCTCCGCTGCCCGGGAAATGCCTCAACTTTGGAAGCAATCGGGCATCAAGAAAATGGAGCCGGTGGTAAAAATCAATTGTGCGCCTTGAACGCCTACTTCAAGGCTGCCCAAACCCGGTGGACATCGTCATGGTCCTCCAGTTCCTGGAGGAATTCACCCACCTCGGATAGCTGCTGCTCAGAGAGTTCCGGGTAATTTTTTGGCACATAGCCCAATTCGCTGGTTACCACTTTCCAGGCGTTTTTGGACAGCCATTTGGAAACCGAATGAACGGCGCTGCGCTCGGTGATAAACCGGGCGCCAGCGGCTTCCTCAGGAATATCATCGTTTTGCTGATGAGTCAGTGGCTCCACCTCATTGGCGCCCGCTTCAATCGCGGCGGTTTCCCGATCCGTGGCCTGGTCAGGATGGAAGGCCTCCACCAAACCTACCTGGTCGAAGAGAAACCGGTTGCTGCCCGAGTTGCCCAATTGCCCCTTGCGGAAAAGCACCCGGATTTCCGGAGCCGTCCGGTTGGTATTATCGGTATAGACCTCCACGATCACCGGCACTTTGTGGGGAGCGTACCCCTCAAAAACCACATGTTCCATCACGAGCTTTTCATCGCCAGTGCCCGAACCTTTTTTTATGGCACGCTCAATGACATCCCGCGACACGCTCTCCTTACGCGCTTTTTCGACAGCCGCCGCCAGCCGGGCGTTCAGCTCCGGATCGGCTCCGCCCATTTTGGCAGACACCATGATTTCGCGAACCAGTTTGCCGGTGGCCTGCGCTTTTTTAAGCGAAGCAACCGCACGCTTTGCATGTAGCCATTGTCGTCCCATGGCTGTGCATTATGCACCCGCCGGCGGCTGCGTTTCAACCCAAGAGTCAAGCTTGACGCGGATTTGGCCCCCAAGCAGGTTGGTGGAGGGGAAAAGCTGGTGAGGCATGTGCCGGGAGGTTCCCAAAGGATGTGGCTCCCCCCCAGGACCAGCACCACACCTTGGAATAAGCGATGGAAACAAAAAAAAAACGAACCGCCATTGGAAACCATTACGGGATTCTGGTTCCCACTGACTTTCGGAGGAGTTGCGCTCGCGGGCCGGCAATCTGCCGTGCGGTTTTGGTCTTTCGCAATCCTCATGGCAGCCGCCTGCGCCGCTTGCCTGGTATGGTTTCTCAACACCACTTGGAATCCCGTCATCGAGCAATCCATAAGCCGGATGATGGACGGCGCTGAAATACGCGGCGGAGCCTTCAAATGGCCCGGAACTGCGCCCGTCGTGGTATTGGGGTATAATTCATTTCTTGGGATCGTCGTCAACTTGGACACTGCCCGGGTTCCCGGTCAGGTGCCTGACCTGCAGGTGGAGTTAACTCCTGGCTATTGGCGCACCAGTTCGCTGTTGGGCTATCTCAGCTGGCCCTATCCAAAAGGTTGGACCTGGAACTTGAATCGGACCAACCTGGATCCATGGTGGGGTGCCTGGAAGCCGACCGCTGGGGCGCTGGCTGGCCTGTTGGCTGTGTTCTGTCTCCTCGCCACTTGGAGCGCCTTGGCGGTGCTTTACAGCCTGCCGCTTCGCCTGGCGGCGAAAATTTTCCGGCGCCCAACCACTTGGCGGGACGCGCGGCGGATGGCGTTTGCCGCACTTTGGCCAGGGGCCATCTGGACCATGGCTGCCCTTGGCATTTATGGGCTGCAACACATCAACCTGGTGATTTTCCTGATTGCCTTTGGACTGCATTTCGTCGTGGGCTGGATTTACCTGCTGCTGGCCGTATTTTGGCTTCCAAAAACTGCTTCTGCCTCCCGAAAATCACCCAAAAATCCTTTTGGCGACCCAGCCAGCGCCAAACCAGCTCCAAAGCCCCGGGAAAATCCTTTTGCCGGGCGCGGCTGACATCCTCTCTTCGATTTTGCTCTTTTCCCGGCTTGAAGATCATGCCCGGTTTGGCTGTAATCCCCAAACATGAAACAGGAAACACAAGCATTCGGCCATACCGCTGAGGGCCGGAACGTGCAGTTATTCACCTTGTCGAACCCCAAAGGCATGCGGGCAAAAATCACGGATTATGGAGCCATTTTAACTGAATTGCATGTCCCCGGCCGCCACGGGAAAGTGGATAATGTCGTGCTCGGATTTGATAACCTGGAGCAATACCTCAAAGGACACCCCTCTTTTGGGGCCACTATCGGACGCTTCGCCAATCGCATTGGCAATGCGCGTTTTATTTTGGACGGCCGGGAATATCGATTGGCCGCCAATAACGGCCCCAACCATCTGCACGGCGGAATCAAAGGTTTTGACAAGGTGGTTTGGAACGCCAAGCCACTCCCCGCGACCCAGCACCAAGCCTCAGTTGAGTTTACCTACCATTCTCCGGACGGCGAGGAAGGCTACCCTGGCAACCTGACTACAACTGTGATCTACACCTTGACCGAGCATAATGAGCTGCGTCTCGATTTCCGGGCAAAAACCGACCAGGCTACACCGATCAACCTCACTAACCACAGCTATTTCAATTTGACCGGGAGCGGTGATATCTTGGACCACGAGTTGCAGCTATTCACGGATCGTTACACGCCCTCGGATGAGGGATTGATTCCAACGGGTGAAATTACCTCCGTAGCCGGCACACCGTTGGATTTCACCCAACCCCGAACCATCGGAGAGCGCATCGGCCAACTCAAGCCCAAGCCCAACGGCTATGACCACAATTTCGTGCTCCCCGGCAGTGGGAAATCATTGGTGCTCGCCGGAAAAGTGCTGGATCCCAAGTCCCGGCGCACCTTGGAAGTGTTGACCACCGAACCGGGAGTTCAGCTTTATACGGCCAATTGGTTGGATGGCCGCCATGTGGGCACCGGTGGGATTCGCTACCAATGCCATGCGGGACTTTGCCTGGAAACCCAACACTTTCCCGACTCCATTAATAAACCCAATTTCCCCTCAACCGTCCTCCGCCCTGGCCAGGAATTCATTTCCACCACCGTGTTTCGGTTCGCCCTCGAAGAATAGCCGGTCCACCAACGAAAATGGGGGCATTTTTATGTTGTTATCCCAACCTTTGGCGGTTTGTAAGGCGTTCACTGACAGAATTTGTAGGCCTTGGACTACAAAGCCCGCCCCCAGGTTACCAAAGGAGCAATTCCGTGCTTTTTAAGGGGAGATTTCTTGAGTTCCAAAAACTGGCCGATTAGACTTCGCCCCGAATAGAAGACCATTAGTCAGAAAAATTTTGAATTGAGATTCGTAAATTATGAACGGTCAGCGTCAGCGTAAAGCAGCCCACCCGATAGTAAGTAAAGCTTGTTTTAGTAGCGTCCTCCTTTCGGGCTTGGTTTCGATAACGGCCCAATCCCAAACCAATGACTCCCCCGGGGTCCAAACCGGCACGATGCAACTTGGGTTACAGGATTGCACCCGGCGGGTGGTGGAAATGAACGAAGGCTTGCAAGTCAAGGCCTTGGAATGGGCCATTTCCCAAAGAAAGCTTAGAGCCACCAAGGGTGTTTTCGAGCCGGATTGGGTCGGTTCAGCTGAGCACCGCGAGAGTCTGAAGAAATTCACCGTTGAGCGTCAGGTCTCCTATTTGAGTTCCGGAATCAAGGAATACGAACAAAAGAACAACACCTACGCGGGCGGATTGGAATTCCTGGCGCCCACCGGCGCCAAAGTCCACATCGGATTAACGGTAGGTGAACTGCACAACAACATTGCCCGGCAATATAAGGTGAATCAGGAAGTGGAAACTTTCGCAGGCATCAGCCTGACCCAACCGCTCATGAAGAATGCCGGTTTGGCTGTGAACATGGCCAATATCCGCCTGGCCGCTGTGGAATCTGAATTGGCTTTTCAGGAATACCGCCGGCAATTGATGCTCACGGTCGCCCGGGTGGAATCCGCTTACTGGGAGCTGTTCCAAACGCAGGAGCAGGAAATAATCCGCAAGGAGTCCATACGCATCGCCCTGAAACTGCTGGAAGACAAAGAGGTGCGTTTAAAAACCGGCAAAGCTTCCGAATTGGATGTGATCCAGGCAGAGGCGGGCGTATCACTGAGGGAGGCACGCGCCAAGGAAGCACGGCAGAAAAAGCTGGAGACGATGAACCGCCTGGCCTCCTTGCTCTCCGCGGCCAACTCGAATTCCGTCATGACCGTGGTAGCCACGGACTCTCCCACGACTTGGGATGCGGAGCCGAATTTTGGTCCCAGCATGCGGGAATCGGTTGCCAACAATCCGGATTACTTATCCCAGATTCACCAACTTTCCCAGGAAAAGATCAAGCTCAGCTACACCCGGAACCAGCTTTGGCCGCAACTGGATTTGAAAGCCAGCTACGGCGCCAACGGCTATGGCACCACGGCGAGCACTTCCCTCTCCGACATGGAGGAATCTGGCTATGAAGATTGGGGGGTGGGAGTGGAATTGCGGATTCCGTTCACGGGCGGCAGCAAAAACAGGCATGAATTTGCGGCCGCCAAAATCCGCCAAAAACAGGCTCTATTGAACTTGAAGACGGTGGAGGTGGAAATCTCCAGCGCGATGGAAACCGCCATCCGGCGAGTGCTGGCCGCCAAGGACAACATCGGCAGCTATCAAAAAGTGGCCTTCCAAGACCAGAAAGTGTTGGAGAACACCATGTCACGCGTTGAAGCCGGAAAGGCCAGCACCAAAGATGTTTTGGAAGCGGAAGATCGCGTTACCCAATCCAAGTCCGCCGCGGTTGATAGCCTTGTTGAATTCCAAAAAGCGGTGTTGGAGTGGGAACTGATTCGCGGTGCCACCTTGAGTTCCCGCCAGCTTGAATTAACCCAGGCCCAATTAAAAACCCGGACCGATAATGTGATCCGGCGGATGGCGGCCGCCACTGAACGTTGGGATCGCAAGCAAAGAGGCTCCAAAATCTCGGTCCAGCCCGTAACCGGTGCGCCGGATGCCATGGATACCCCGGCTGCCGATCCGCTACCCGTCGATGGCAGCACGCCCCAATCAGCCGCCGTGGAAGCTCCCTCAACTCATGTTCCAGCTGTGGTCACCCCGACTTCCACCTCCCCCGGTTCCAGCGAAGTCCCCCCTCCTTCCGGAGGAGCAAACCCCATGACGAAGGATAAATAAAACCCGCACTGGCGGCCTTGGACCATGCAGAGCATGCAACCCCAAACACCCCCTGAGGTATAGGCCTCAGGGCAAACCACCGCATACCCATGAAAAATCGTATCTGGCTTGGCTTGTTAACAGCGCTGGCCATCCTCCTTAATTTCCGGGTTTCTGGCCAAACCAACGGCGTAATCACCGGCATCACTGAACCATTCCTTGACGTTCTCCTCAGCGCTCAAGCCTCAGGAACCTTGCGCAAACAAGCCTTCCAGGAAGGGGATTTCGTGAAAAAGGACCAGGTGATCCTGGAGTTGGACAAAACTTTGGAGGAACTGGCAGTGGAGCGGCGCAAAGCGGTCATGGATAATCTGAAAACTGACTTGGATGGTACCCGGCATCTCTTCAAAACCACCCAATCAGTCAGCAAGGACGACCTGGATAAAAAAGAGCTGGAATACAAGGTGGCAGTGGTTGATTACGACACGGCCTTGGAGCAGCTTAAACGCCGGCAAATCATCGCCCCCATGGACGGTTTCATTTCTGATTTGCTGCTCGACGTGGGCGAAGATTGCAAACCTCAGGATCCCATGGTGCGGTTGGTTGAAACACGGCGCTGCCACTTCGTTTGCCATGCGGATGCCCGCGCTGGGTATGATTTGAAGGTTGGCCAGAAGGTTGCTTTGGAAATCGAAGCCGGTTCAAAAACGGTGCCTGTGGAAGGGAAGATTTACTATGTGTCCCCCGTGGTGGATCCGGCCAGCGGCCTGCAAAAAATAAAGGTTCTTTTCGAAAACAACGATCTCAAGATCCGCCCCGGAGTTCCTGGCAAAATGCGCTTACCGTCTTCATAAAATGTATACTGAACCTACTTCTTCGCAGGATTCCGTTTCGCGCGCCTTGTCCGAACTGACCCGTTTGCGCCAATTCGCCGGATCCCCGGCGGAATTCTGGAATGCATTGCTGAATTGTGCCGGTGTGCTGGCAGGAGCCACTCAGGCCATCCTGGCCGTCAAGAAAGGCGCCACCCCTGAAACCTGGCAAAAGCTGGCCCAGTGGCCCACCCAAACTCCCGGAGATCGGTTTGCCCAACTCTTTATCAAGCGGTTGGTGGAGGTGGTGGAGCAATGTTCTTCCGCCGGGACTGCCTGCGTTTGCCTGGAGGGCGCAGTCACTGCGGGAGCCAGGCCTTTCGCGATTTCGGTTCGCCTGGTGATTCCCAACATGCAGGAACCTTGTGTGGCGGTGGCTTTGGTGCCTGCCATTACCGAACCCCAGGCCCACGATATCCTGCTGCGCCTGCAGATGCTGGCGGATACGCCGGTTTCATATCAAATGAACCAAGCCGCCCAGCAAAGTCGCACCGACATCGATAAATTTGCCTCCGTGCTGGATCTGATGGTGCTGGTAAACACCGAAAAAAAATACTTGGCGGCGGCCATGGCCTTTTGCAATGGCGTCTCGGCCAAATTTCGATGTGACCGCGTCAGCTTGGGCTGGGAGGTCAACGGCTTTATCCGTTTGCAGGCCATCAGCCGCACGGAAAAATTCGAGCGCGGCATGGCGGCGGTCAAAGCCTTGGAAATCGCCATGGAGGAAGCTTTGGACCAGGATGAAGAAGTGGTCTGGCCAGTGGCGGAGGGAATTTCTTTAGTTACCCGTGATCACGCTGCTTTCGCCAAAGATCAAGGCATTCAGAACTTATGTTCCCTGCCGATGCGGCTGGATGGCAAAGTCGTGGCTGTGTTGACCTGCGAACGGCAGGGCACCCCCTTTTCCGAGAACGATTTGAAGGAACTACGCATGGCCTGCGACCAGGCGGTTCGCAGATTGGCCGACTTGAAAGCCTTGGACCGGTGGTTTGGGGCGCGGATGATGGCCGCCTCCCGTGAGAAACTGGGCAAGCTGGTGGGGGTGGAGAATACCTGGGCCAAATGCATTGGCGTGCTGGTGAGCGTGGGGCTGATCTTGTTGGTCGCCTTGCGTCTGAATTATCGTTTGGAAGCCAAATTCATCCTGCACAGCGATGAACTGGCCTATGTCACCGCCCCTTTTGAGGGCTTCATCGATCGCGTTCCGGTGCGGGTTGGCGATGCCGTAAAAAGCGGCCAGGCACTTTTAAGTCTCGATCGCCGGGATCTGGAGTTGGAGGAATCCTCGGCGGTGGCGGACCTTGCCCGATTTGCTCGCGAAGCCGAAAAAGCGCGGGCCGCGAACCTCATTGCCGATATGCGCATCGCCCAAGCCATGGCCGACCAGGCCAAATCAAAATTGGACTTGGTGCGCTACCGGTTGGATCAGGCCGACTTGAAACCGCCTTTTGATGGGGTGATCGTGGAAGGCGAACAGCGGGAACGCATCGGGGCGCCGGTCAAGCAAGGGGAGGTGTTGTTCAAGGTGGCCCGGGCGGATAATATTTATGTGGAGGCGGAGGTCAACGAGCGGGATGTTCACGAGTTGAAACCCAACGCCACGGGGGAGTTGGCCTTTACCAGCCAGCCGAAGTTGAAGTTCCCCATGAAAGTCGTGCGCCTCATCCCGGCGGCACAGCCAAAAGAGGCTCAAAATGTGTTCATTGTCCGGTGCGAAGTGACTGTGCCCCGGGAAGTTTGGTGGCGGCCCGGCATGACCGGCATCGCCAAAATCAACGTGGAAAAACGCAGTCTCCTCTGGATTGTGTCGCACCGGACCATCGACTATCTGCGGATGTTATTGTGGTGGTGAGTTATGGCTGATCCCCTACCCACTTTCAGCGAATCCTGGTATCGCCTGGCGGACCAGCGGATTTCCCTGCGGCCAGGCGTGAAAATTGGCCGCCAGTTCTTCCGGGGCGAGCTTTGGCATGTGCTGGAGGATCCGTTCAACAACCAGTTTTTCCGGCTGCAGCCCGCCGCTTATGCTTTCGTGGGCCGTTTGAAACCAGATCGCACCGTACAGCAGGTTTGGCAGGAATGCCTGGACAAGGATCCCAACCAGGCGCCCGGCCAGGAGGAGGTACTCCGCCTCATTTCTCAACTTTATTACGCCAATCTCCTGCAATACGAATCCCCGGCAGATGCCGCCCAGCTGTTTGAACGCCAAAAACGGCGGCGGGACCGGGAGACGCGCTCCCGCTGGCTGAATATCATGTTCTTGCGCATCCCGCTCTTCGACCCGGATGAGTGGATCAACAAGGTTTTGCCATTCACCAGGTTCCTGATGGGATGGTTCGGGGCTTTGATCTGGCTGGGTGTGGTGGGCTGGGGAGCCAAGGTGGCGATTGATAATTTCCAGTCCTTGCGCGAACAGAGCCAAAGCATTCTGGCTCCGGACAATATCATTCTGCTCTACCTGGGCTTGGTTCTGGTGAAAACCTGCCATGAGTTCGGGCATGCCTTCATGTGCAAAAAATATGGCGGCGAAGTCCACGTGATTGGCGTCATGATGCTGATTTTCACTCCCACCCCCTACATGGATGCCACCTCCAGCTGGGGCTTCCGCAACCGCTGGCACCGCGTGCTGGTGGGTGCGGCGGGCATGATTGTGGAATTGTTCTTCGCCGCTATCGCGGTGTTTATTTGGGCCAACACTGGCCCGGGAACCTTGCACAATTTGTGCTATAACATGATCTTCGTCGCCTCCGTGTCCACCATGCTCTTCAACGGCAATCCCCTGCTCCGCTACGATGGATATTACATCCTCTCGGATCTGCTCGGCATTCCCAACCTTTATCAGCGGGCCACCCAACAGCTTAAATTCTGGATGGACCGGTATTTGTTCAGCATTAAAAAAGCGGAAAGTCCGGCCCGCACCCTGCGGGAAGGATTCTGGCTTTCGGTCTACGGGGTTCTGAGCTGGATTTATCGTCTGATCGTTTTCGGCGGCATCCTGTTATTCGTGGCGGACCGTTTCCTGTTGATCGGCATCATCATGGCCGTGGCCTGCCTCGTTTCCTGGGTGGTGGTTCCGGTGGGTAAATTCGTGCATTATCTGGCCACCAGTCCGGAATTGGAGCGGAACCGTCCCCAAGCCGTGGCGGTTTCGCTGGCGGTGGTGGGCGGCATTTTCAGTTTCCTCTGGCTGGTGCCCATGCCCAGCCATTTCCGCGCCCCGGGCATCGTGGAAGCCCGTGAAAAAGCGGAGGTGCTAAGCGAGGCATCCGGGATCGTGGACCAGGTTTTTGCCGCCCCTGGCACCTGGGTCACCAACCGCCAGCCGCTGCTGCGCCTGCGCAATGAGGAGCTGCAGATCAACCTGCGGGCAGCCGCAGCCCGGCTGGAGGAAGTCCAATCGTCCTGGCGCCGAGCTCTGCAAACCAACGTCGCCAATTTGAAGCCGTTGGAAAAACGGCTGGATTCCACCCGCCAGCAAATCCGCCGCCTCGAAATGGAAAATGACGCCCTGCTGCTGATCGCGCCACAGGATGGATACTGGGCGGCCCCGGAAATCAAGGATTTCGTCGGTCGCTGGATGCACCGCGGCAGCAACTTGGGATTGGTGGCTCAAACCCAGGCCTATTACTTTACGGCCACCGTAGCCCAAGATGACGTCAACCTATTGTTCGCAAGCCAGTTGCGGGGAGCCACGATCCGTCTCCGCGGCCAGGCCGGACTGGAACTTCCGGCCGGGGAGCTTAAGATCATCCCCGCCGCTCAAAATACCCTGCCCTCCCCTGCTTTGGGCTGGCGTTCCGGTGGTGAAGTGCCCACCAAAATGACCGACCCGGAGGGGCGCCAGGCAGCCGAACCGTTTTTTGAAGTCAAAGCTCTGCTTCCATCTCATGCGGAAGCGGCTTTCCGGCACGGCCGGTCCGGAAAAATCCGGTTCAATCTGGATCCTGAACCGCTGCTGAAGCAGTGGTTGCGACGGTTGCGCCAGCTGCTCCAAAAACGTTACCAGCTGTGATTACCCCGGTCCAAGATTACCGCCGCACGGATCATAACACACCCGGCAAACCACTCAACGGGCTGGATGCCCTCGTCAATGAATGGGTGGGCATTTACAAGCGCCGCCAGGGGATTTTGCGGGCCGTGCTGCGCCAAGCTGAACAAATCGATGCCCTTGCCCCCCAGTGGAAAAACGTGAGCGATCATGTTCTGCAGGAAAAACTCGAGTCATTCCGGGTCGCTTTCCGGCGGGATCCCGAGCACCCAGACCTGCCGCTTAACGAGGCACTGGCTGCCGTCCGCGAGGCCGCCGACAGGCAGGTGGGCCTCAGACCTTTCGTGGTGCAATTGGCGGGGGCATTGGTGCTCCATCGCGGCTGGCTCGCCGAAATGGCCACCGGCGAAGGCAAAACCTTGACGGCGGGTTTGGCCGCCGTTCTGGCGGGCTGGACCAGCCGGCCGTGCCACATTATTACCGCCAACGATTACCTGGTCCAGCGGGACGCCGAATGGTTGCGTCCCCTCTACCGATTTTGCGGGCTGAAAGTAGGGCATGTAGCCAGTGCCATGAATCCCACTGACCGCCGCGCCGGTTATGCGGCGGATATCACTTACACCACCAGCAAGGAAATCGTGGCGGATTTCCTGCGCGACCGTTTGTTCCTCGGCCCCTGGTTACACCCCACGCGGCGCCTGATCCATACCCTGCGCCGGCCGGCCTTCGGACTCCGTACCAGCCTGGTTCTGCGGGGTCTCCACACCGCGATTGTGGATGAGGCGGACAGCCTCCTGATCGATGAAGCAGTCACCCCTTTGATCATCTCCACCCCGCATAAAAACGACATCCTGCGGGAAGCGGTAAAAATCGCCCAGGAGATCGCACGCCCCTTGGAATCCGGGGTTGATTACACCACCAACCTGCGCCACAAGGAGGTCGAACTCACTCCAACCGGCCGCGCCAAGATCCTGGAACAAAGCGAAACTCTGCCTCGACTCTTCCGGAGCTTGGGCCGCCGCTTGGAACTGGCGAAGCAGGCCTTAACCGCGCGCGAATTTTTCCTCAAGGGCAGGCAATACATCGTCCTGGATGGCAAAGTGGTCATTGTGGACGAATTCACCGGGCGCCTGATGCAGCAGCGTTCCTGGCGGGCCGGTCTCCACCAGGCGGTCGAGGCCAAGGAAGGGCTGGAAGTCACTGACCCCACCGAAACCATGGCCCGGTTGAGCTTCCAGCGCTTTTTCCGCCTGTTCTATAAAATGGCCGGGATGACCGGTACTGCCCGGGAAGCTGCCAGTGAATTTTGGCAGGTTTACAAGCTGCCCGTGATCAGCATCCCAACCAATAAGCCTTGCATCCGCCAGGAAAGCGCCGACCGTGTTTTTCTCACTGCGGAAGCCAAGTGGCAGGCCATCCTGGAAGACATCCAAAAAACCCATGCTTCCGGCCGCCCGATTTTGGTGGGAACCCGCAGCGTGGCAGCCAGCGAACAGCTGGCGGAGCGCTTGGCCGCCGCCGGCCTGCAATACCACCTGCTCAACGCCACTCGCCACAAAGAGGAAGCCCAAATCGTGGCTGAAGCAGGGGTGGTGGGGCAAATCACTATCGCCACTAATATGGCTGGCCGCGGCACCGATATCCGGCTGGGCCAAGGAGTGGCGGAGCATGGGGGTCTGCACGTCATCGCCACCGAGCGTCATGAATCCAAACGCATTGATCGCCAGCTTTTCGGCCGCGCAGCGCGCCAGGGAGATCCTGGCAGCGCCTTGGCTTACATCAGCGCCGACGATGAGCTTTTGCACCGCTTCCTGCCCAAAGCAATCCTCGACCGTCTGCGCGACACCATCCGAGCGGGTTTGCCGGCTGCTCATAAGCTGGCTTCCGCGGCCGTGGCCATGGCCCAAAAGCGCGCCGAAAAACAGGCCTTTCATCAACGCCGCGCTGTGCTGCGCATGGATACCTGGCTCGAGGAAGCCCTTTCTTTCGCCTCCTCCCGGGAAACTTGATCGCCCCAGCCAGGTTCATTCAGTGGCGAGGGAGGCGATTGCATGGACCAAACTTGGAATTCGGTCCCCGGAGAGCAAGCGCCGCCCATGGTCCCCAAGAAACGAGGCGATTATAAAAATCCCTGCGACTTTTCATACCCGGTCTGTGTCTGGTGATTGTATGGTTTAGTGGAATGCCGGCCAGGGCAGGCGCAAGTTGGAACGTTGAAGCGCTGCCTTTAGGCGGTCATTCTATGCCAAATCAACAACCGCTGCGGGAACAAAATGAAAACAAAATGCCAGGTTTTAACGCTCTGCTTTTGGATTCCAATCCTGAGCCTCTTGCTCACAGGCTGTGGCTTCAACCGGTTCGGTTGGCGCTCGGTGGCCGGTTCGGGTAATACGGTTCAAGAAAAACGCACCGTGGCTAACTTCCAAAAGGTGGCCTTGTCTGGCACGGGGGAATTAACCATCGTTCAGGGTGGCGAAGAAAATTTGACCATTGAAACGGACGATAACTTGATGCCCCTGATCAAGACGGAGGTGACCAACGGTCAGTTGCAGATCGGCCCGGATGGGGTTAATTTGCGCCCCACCAAACACGTCCGCTACGAATTGCATCTGAAGAAATTGAATTCACTACACCTTTCCGGATCTTTGAAAGCAACCACCGGGGAATTGAAAACCGACGCGCTGGCGCTGCATATCAGTGGCTCTGGCACCATCGAAATCCTCCGGTTGGAAGCTGGCGAGTTGGAAATCCAAGTTTCAGGTTCAGGCTCCACCAAGATCAGTGGCAAATTGCGGGAACAACACCTGCACATCAGTGGTTCCGGCAATCATTGGGCGGAAAATTTGGAAAGCAACGTGGCGGAAGTCAGCATCAGCGGTTCCGGCCACGCCAAACTGTGGGTAAAGGAACAGTTGGATGTCAAGATCTCAGGGAGCGGTAACATCCAGTATTTCGGAGCACCGCAGGTCAGCCAGCACATCTCTGGCTCCGGCAAGGTAAAGGCCTTGGGCACCCGGGAAAACGTGGAAAGGTAGCACCAGCGCCGCCAGCCATACTCTTGGCCGTGCCACCCAGCGCGGAATGGCAGCCAGGCTGCTTGTCAGCCGGTTAACCTGCCGACGGTGGGGTGGTGCTGGCGCGCACACGCAATTCAGCTGTAATAGTGGCGGATCCACGGCTCTCTCCGCGCAAGAGGCCAGCCAAGGTGTCCATGGCCGCCGCGCCCAGCCGCCATTTTGGCTCATGGATGGTCGTCAAAGGCACCCCAAAAAACTCTCCGGCAAGGAAATCTCCGAATCCAGCCAGCGAGATCTGCCCGGGAATCCGCACTCCCTGGCTCATCAATGCCCGCCCCACCCCAAGGGCCACAAAGTCGTTGACCGCCTGAATCGCGGTCGCTTGTGGCGTTTCGCTCAAAAACTGGCGGGCGGCCTGCTCGCCCTCCTCGATGGTGGACCCGGCTTTGAAAATCAAATGGTCATCCAATGGGATTTGGGCTTTCTGCAAGGCCCGCCGGTAACCTTCAAATCGCGCCGCCGCCCACGGGGCAAAGGAGCTTCCGGAAAAAAAGGCAATCCGGCGGTGGCCGAGTTCTATCAAGTGCTCGGTCAGCTTGGCGCTGGCTTCCTGATCATCGCACTCCACATTCAGGAATTGCTCGCAAAAGGAGGCCTTCTGTCCCAGCAGCACAGTGGGCACTGAACGATCCCGCAGTTCCCGATAAATCGGCGCCTCGCTGCCTTGGCGGTAAACCGGCGCGATCAGCAAGCCGTCCACCCGCCTGGCCAGCAGCCGGTGGATAGCCTCCTCTTCCCGGGCTGGTTCATTCAAGGTGTGAAAAAGCACTAATTCGTAACGTTCCTTGAAGGCCATTTCTTCAATGGCCAGGGTGGCACGCAAGTAAACGGGATTGGTAAAGGAGGAAATCACCAAACCCAGCAAGCGGGTTTTGCGTGTGCGCAGGCTTTGCGCCATGGTATCGGGCACGTATCCCATTTCCCGCGCCAGCGCCTGGAGGCGCGCTTTGGTCGCGGTTGAAATATCTGGCGTGTCCCGCAGAGCTTTGGATACC